>NZ_JBIAIQ010000043.1:0-70586 GCF_042871525.1 Streptomyces sp. NPDC005784 | reverse complement strand
GACTCACACCGGCTGGCTGTCCTGAACTTGACGCCCGGTTACACCTTCTCCACCTCCTCTGAGCTGGGACGATGCCCGAGCTGCTGGACGTACGCTTGATCTTTAACTTGGTGTCTCGAATGCTGCGTCGAACTTGACCGCTCGGTCAGGGAAGTGGCGTACAGCAAGACGGCCTTCGTCTGAATATGTGATCCGACCAAGGAACACACATCTTCAGTACGAAGGCCGTGAGGATGAGTCTGGACTGCACCGGGATCTGTGGAAGACCCGCCGGGACTTCAGGCGCGCGACGCCGTGCTCGACCGGTGCCCGGGCCGCAGACTGGGCCCGGTTGACGGTCTTCTCGGTGCAGGGGCCGCCGCCCTGGTAGAACGAGGTCGGCGAGGATGGGGACGCCCTGGCGCTCGCAGATGCGGATGATCCGGTGGGTGCGGGCCGCGGTCAGGTCATGAGCGCGGCCCGGCAGGGCGGGTGAGAGCCACAGCAGCCGACCGCCTGGATCGGTGACCACCTGCACGTTCACCCCGTGCCGGCGGTGCTTGTGGTCGGCCCGTCCGTCGCCGACCCGGTCGTACTCGGCAAGAGTGCCGTCCGGCAGGATCAAGTCCGCCTCGGCCTCGCGTAGGACCTTCAGCAGACCGGGCGGGCGCTCGGCGAGCAGGTCGATGACCCGGCTGGTGTAGGCGTGGGCGGTGGATTCGCTGATCCCGAACCCGGCAGCGATCTTCGCCAGGGTGGGGACCGGTGCCACCATCGCACGCTGAGACGGGCGCAACTTGCAGCGCCGGTCGCCCTCACGGGTGACAACGAGCATGGCCACCCACTCCACCAGCGCATGCGGCAGGTCGAGTGCGGCAGGACAGATGACCAACGAGGCCTGCGAGCAACGTGGTTGAGACGTCAGACATCTCGATCAACGTTCGGGGGCCTCGCTCGTTGCGTGTCATGAACCGTCACCCGATCGCGGCCAGCTCGAAGAAGCTCACTCACGAAGAACTGCGAAATCGCAGGTCAAACCATTCCATTGGTAGCCCCGCCAAACGAAATGTGCTTCGTGAGGTGACGGGATGCCCGCGTGGGCTCAGCGGGGCCGGGCAGTTGTCACCGGGCTGGTGGTGCTCGTGCTGCGGCGGGTTCCCAGGTGGGCGGGGCTCCCAGCACGTGGGCCGCACGCTCCGCGGCGAGGCGGCCGTCCCACTGCAGCGCGACCACCAGCCGCTGATCCATGAGACTCAGTACGGAATCCGCCGATACACGCGCCATGAAAGCAAGTTCCGCCCATTCCGTCGCCGTGCGGAGCCCACCTCGCGGACCTCGCCGCCAGCATGGGTGGCATCCGCTTCGCCTTTTCTGACGCCCGTCAGCGTCGGCGGACCCGCGCCACGGAAGGAGCACCCGATGATCCTCGACCCGCGCATCCGGTTCCCCGGCCTGATCGACCGGTCTGTACCTCCAGGGCCGCCACCGGCGGCTGGAGGGGGCCTGCCGCGGTTCTCGGAGCACCCGGAGTTCGACGGCAGCCTGAGCGGCTCGGGGCTTGATCGATATGACCGAAGATTCGCACTCACACAGGAGTCAAGATGAAGATCTCTCGGCTGGCCACAGCAACCTTTGCAGCCGGTGTCGTTGCCACCATCGCCGCGCCGACCGCGGTGGCCGTAGCCCCGACCGCGTCCGGTCCGGCCGCCGTCGACGCGGCCCCGCACAATATCTACGCTGGCGCGGTTCCGGCATTCGGGATCGCGTCGACGGGAGTAGGCGTACGCGAAGCGACAGCAACGAGCTTCACCAACTGGTACCAGAGCTTCGTGAACCACAAGTACCAGAACTGCCTGGACGACAGCAGCGGCTATGGCCTTCGGATGATCTCGTGCAGCCAGGCGAGCTTCGACAACGGCTACCAGGATTGGATCGTGCTAGTGAACAACGGCTCATTTCAGTTCGCGAACATGGCTACAGACCTGTGCCTCGATGGCAGCAGTACCTATGGCGTACGCGCTTACAAATGTAGCCCCGCGAGCTACGTCAATGGCACTCCCAGCGAGCTGAGCACCGCGTCGTTGTCCAGCGAGCACACCCCGACCATCGGCGCGCGGTGGCCCATCAGGTGCCAGGCCTGGGCGGTCTGCACGAGCAGGTCCAGGGTCGGCACGGTCACGAGGATCCGTCCGCTGCGAAAGCACTCCAGCGCGCATGCGGCGGCCGTGAACGTCTTGCCCGATCCGGTCGCGGACACGATCGTGCCCCGCGCCCCCTCAGGGGGCACAGGTGATCTTGCAGGAAAGCCGACCCCTTTCCGGAAACGCGACTTCTGAGCCACCTGATGTTCTCGGAGCTGGATCAAAAGAGCTCTCCGGGTTCGGGAAGGGCTTGTTCGACTGAGGTGATCCGGTATCCGCCACGCTGGTAGAGGCCGCCCTCTCGTCCGTGGACGATCCATGCTTTCTCGGCCGCGCGGTCAGGTGTTGCCGCCATCAGATGGAGTGTGAGGACCGGTACGTGCGCGGTCGATCCGGCGGCGGCCCGGGCAGTGATCCGGTAGACCCGGTGCCGCGTGATCTCCACTGCCCTGGCCCTCGACCGCTCGGCCTCCGCCACGTCCTTCACAAGACGTTGCAGCCGCTGCTGCTCGTAACGGCAGGAACATCTGCCTCGACATACACAAAGGAATTGACAACCTCACGCGATCACCTACGGTTCACACCATCCGCTACCGCGACATCCTCACCCTCGCCGCATGACCAGCAGCCCGGGAACAAGGACTGCTCGCGGCGTTAGGGTTTCCGGGACAGGCCATACGGCACGCTGCACCCCTGGGGACGAAACAGTATGGGACACGGAGCGCGGAAGCAGCTGGCGGAGCTGCTCGACGACGCGCAGCGGTGCGGGGACTTCAGCACCCGTATCGAGATGCCGGCCCGCGCGCTGCGCATCGAGGTCGACGAGGTGGGGGAACTGCCGCTGCCGCTGCGTGCCCCGGTCACCAAGAAACTGATCGCGCAGGCCCGGCAGGCATCCTTCGGCCGCGGCGAGCAGACCTTGTCCGACACCAGCGTCCGCGACACCTGGGAGATCACCCCGGACCGCATCACGCTCGGCGGCACTGACTGGGACCGCACCCTGGACGGCGTCCTCGACGGTGTCCGCACCGCGCTCGGTCTGCCCCCCACCACCGTCCTACGGGCCGAGCCGCACGCACTGCTCGTCTACGGCAAGGGCCAGTTCTTCCTGCCGCACCAGGACTCCGAGAAGGACGACTCCATGGTGGGCACCCTGGTCGTCTCGCTGCCCTCGCACCACACCGGCGGCGAACTCGTCGTCTCGCACGCCGGCCGCAGCGTCGTCCACCAGGCGTCCCGGGAGAAGCTGACCTTCGCCGCCTTCTACGCGGACTGTCTGCACGAGGTCAGACCCGTCAAGTCCGGCTACCGCGTCACCCTCACCATGAACCTCCTCGCCGAACGCGTCCGCCCGGCCGGCGAGGACGACGGGGGCCCGGTCGCCGACCTGGCCCACTGCCTGACCGAACACTTCACCGAGCCGGCCGAAGAACGCTACGCCTACGGTCGCCAGAAGGCCGCGCCCCCGAACCGCCTCGTGTACCTCCTCGACCACGAGTACACCCAGCGCGGCCTGGGCTGGAACCGCCTCAAGGGAGCCGACGCCACCCGCACCGCCCTGCTCCGCCAGGCCGCCGCAGAGACGGACTGTGAAGCGGTCCTCGCGTTGGCCGAGGTGAAGGAGACCTGGGACGCGCATGCGCCGTACGACCGCTACGACTACTACGGCGAGGTCGAGCACTACGACGACTGCGAGGACCAGGAGTGCGAGGGTGAATGCCTCCTGGACCTCGACGGGGAACCCGGTGCCGAGCGCCGCCGCAGCGGCGACTTCTCCAGCTACCAACTGAACGAGCTGATCGACGACGAGATCACGCTGAGCTGGTGGACCCGCCCGGACGGAACCGGCGGCGAGCAGATCAACCTGCCCGTCGCGTACGCCGAGGTGTGCGCCACCACCGAGAACAAAGACCTGACGCCCTACCAGTCCGAGTACGAGGGCTACATGGGCAACTACGGCAACACCCTCGACCGCTGGTACCGGCGGGCCGCTGTGGTCCTGTGGCCCCGGCAGCGCTCGTTCACGGCCCGCGCCGAGGCCGGCTCCGAGGGCGCACTGCGGGAACTTCAGGGCCACCTGGATGCCGGGGACCTCGACCGGGCGCGCACGCTCGCCCGGTCGCTCGCCCCGTTCTGGAAGCACCACGGTTCGGGCGAGGCAGCCGCGGCGCTCTTCGCCGCCGCCCTGCCCGTCGCGGTGGGACTGCGGGAAGCGGCCACCGCCACGATGCTCCTCGCGCCTTTCGGGGTGGAGACCCTGGGCGAGCGGCACGCCCCGGGTCTCGCGGCAGCGGCCGCGCGGTACGGACGGACGTGGGCCCGCGGGGCCGTCAGCAGCTGGTTCGGCACGGTTGGCGCGTACACCGGGGCCGACCGCGCGGCGTGGCTCGAATCGCTGCCCGGCCTGTGCACCGCGCTGCGGGCCGCCGACGGCGATGGGGACGCCATGGCCTCGCCACTGGCCGAGGGCGCCTGGCAAGCAGTCGAGCAGCAGCTCACCAGCTGGCTCGGCATCGGCCGCGAGACGGAGCGCCGCACAGGCATGGAGCGGCTCGGCGCATCACTGGCCCGCGTCCTGCAGGCGGCAGGGCCCGAGACCGCCGACACCATCGCCGCCACGCTGCGCGGCCTGCCGGACACCGCCCTGGAATGCCTGCTCCCCGCCCTGCGCACCGCGGCCCGCCAGCCGACGACCATACGCGACGGCGCACCCGCCGCCCGCGCTTTCCAGACCCTCGCCGACCACTGCGAGGACAGGCTCGCCGTGGCCCTCACCCGCCCCGTACGTGCGGCCGACGACTGGTCCCTCACCCCGGCCGGGACATGCCGGACTGGCTGCGGACTCTGCCCCGACTTGGACGCCTTCCTCACCTCCCGTACCCGCCACGTCATGGAGTGGCCGCTCGCGAAGGACGGACGCCGCCACCTCCACAGCCGCATCGACCAGGCCGGCCTGCCCGTCTCCCACACCACCCGGCGCCAGGGACGCCCCTACGTTCTGGTCCTGACCAAGACGGACGCCGTCTTCACCCGTGAACAGGCGACCCGCACCCGCGCCGAGACCGACCTGGCGTGGCTGCGGGACAAATGGCCCCGGGCGTGCGGTTGAGAGGTGACACATCCGTACCTCTCCCCGACAGCGAACACGTCGCCGCCGTGTTTGCGACGCCACTGGATCAGCAGCGTGCGCTCGGGCAGGAACCGGCCGGCGGTCTTCGCGACGTACCCTCGCTCGATGATTCCGGCGATGTGTATGGGGATCGCGACGAACCAGCCAGAGCGGGCCGGGTGATCCGCACTCTTGGGACGGTAGACGAATCGGCGGGCGCGATACCGGTTGTCCCCGGCCAGCTGGTTGACGCTGATGCTGGGGCGGCGACGTGCCCAGACGGTGACCGGTACGCCGGTGGCGGGCAGGACCACGGTGTCGCCCTGGACCGCCAGGAGCCAGTGGATACCACGCTCGGCGAGTCCGGTCCGGAAGGCGACATTCGTGCCGTAATCGCTGTCGGCGATGACCAGTGGCGGCGCGTTCCCCCACGCGACGAGCTCATCGAGCAGGTCCAGGGCGATCTGCTGTTTGGTGCGGTGCCTGAGCCCGCTGGGGACACCCGCCCGAGCGCACCGCGCCGGATCCTGCGCCCACCTCTGAGGGAGGAACAGGCGCCAGTGCAGTGGTGTCGACCCGCGCCCGGACACCGCGTGCACCGACACCGCGACCTGGCACAAGTGCTGCTCGCGCTCGCCGCAGTGCTGCACGACCGCTCCCGCGGTGCCATGGCCGTAGCGGACGAAGGGATGGTCATCGATCACCCATGCCGTCGGCCCGACCACAGCGACTGCCCGCGCTGCGATCCGCCGCATCACCTCGGAATAGTCCCAAGTGGACTGGGCTATGAAGTGGCCCAGGTTCTGCCGCGGGATGCCCAACCGCGCCGCCATCGGCTCGACCGACTTGCGCTTGCCGTCGAGCATCAGCCCGCGTAAGTACTGCTGCCCGTAGCCACGTTGGCCCTTGTAGGCCAGGTATTTGAAGATGTCTCCGGTGAACTCCGCGAGGTCCGCATCCAGCGCCTCGACGGCCTGTAAGTCCATGGCACTACCGTGACCCTGCCCACCATGGTCAATCAGCTGCACCGCCGAAGAGGTCGCGAACCATGACCAAGCTCTGTCAAAGCCCTCTGGCAGCGGTGTCCTGGCCGGCGCTGCCATGCCGAACCGGCCGATCTTGACCGCGCCGATCTCCCTGATCTTGCCGCCTGGATCGACGCAGAGCAGCTGGAACGTCGTCTTAAAGCTGTAGTCATCCCAGTTGTCGCGGACCAGGAAGGCCTGCCCCGGCACGGGGGAGACGGGCCGCTCGCGGACAGGCAGGACAGTGAACTGCACAGTTCCTCCGGAGAACACCGCGGCCTACGACCGGGCACATCAGACAGACAACGCAACCGCCCTGCTCGAGCGGCGCTCCCTCCGCTGAAGAGCGCAGGGCCTTGCGTGCTCAAGGGGCCAGGTCCGCGACGGCGCGGGCGGGCTGAAGAGAGCGTCCAAGCGCTCGCGGTTATTGGCCGGGGTGGACGGCCTGGACGCCGGTGCCCGCGTACGCCTTGGGCGTCAAAGTGAGCAGAAACCGCCCAGCCGGATGGGCGGGGGAGGGCCGGGCGGCGTGGATGGCGTGGACGGCGGCCCAGGAGTGCCCGAAGCGCAGCAGTTCGGTGGCGGTGACCGCGGCGTCGGTGTCGAACGCCTCGATCCGGATGAACCGCAGTCCCTTGATGTACCCGAGCAGTCCGGGCCGCTCCGTGTCACCGGCCGTCAGCGACAGCACCGGCGCATACAGATCACCGAGCCCGCCGGAGGCTTGGACGTAGAACGCGGCAACCGCCTCGTTGAACGGGTCCTTCGGGTCGTACAGGGCCCCGGCGGCGGTGTGGTCCAAGACGACCGCGATCGCCGCCACTACGCGGCCGCCCGGGGCCCGTGCTGGGATGCGCCCAGGCGCTCCAGAAGAGCCCGGGCCTTCGCCTCGGCCTCCGGGCTCGGCGCGCTGCCAAGGGCGGAGGCAAGCTCGGCGCGGGCCAGCTCGGCACGCTCGGCATACTCGGCCTGCGTCGGCGTGTTCTGCGCCAGTTCCTCGACCAGGCTGCGGATGGTCGTGCCATGCTCGGCCGCCAACCGCGCCAGCCGGTCCCGTGCCGCCGCGCTCACCTTGATGCTCGTCTCGTCCGCCATGCCCCGACTCTACCGCGTTCCTCTACCAGTAGTAGAGGAACGGTGGGTGTCGGTCCCCTCTCCCCTTTCGAGACCGGGCCGACGCCTCTCGCAAGCGAAGGACGCGCTACGACGGGCTGCCGGGTTGGTACACGGCACGGTCAGTTGGGGCGGCCGTAGTGCTGCACCCCGTCGACCTCGATGACGATGCGCGAGCGGTCCGGCGCCAGGAGCAGGAAGTCCATCCGCTGCCGGTACAGCGCCCCCGACTGCTTGATGCTCCTGCGGGTGTAGGGGTCGTAGTGGAGATAGATCATCGGTGACGTGGTCAGCCCCGAATACATCGCGTCCGACGTCTGGTTCATCAAGGGCGGCTCGAGCTCGCTCACCCCGGGCAACACCCTTCGCCTGGAGTCCCAGTCCGGCGACGGCGGCAGCTCCGAGTGCGGAGGCGACGGTGTCATCGCCGACTTCGACAAGGACGGCTACGGCGACATCGCCGTCGGCACACCCCTCTACTCCACGCACAAGGGCCGCGTCAGCGTCTGGTACGGCTCGTCCGGCGGCCCGTCCCGAAACACCCGCCTCTCCCAGTCGACCAGCGGCGTCGCCGGAACCCCGGAGAACTACGACGAGTTCGGAAATTCCCTCTCGGTAGGCGACGTCAACGGGCGACGGCTACGCGGATCTCGCCGTCGGCGTACGGGGCGAGGAGATCGGCGGCCACAAGTACGCGGGCGCCGTGCACGTCTTCAAGGGGCGGGCAAGCGGCCTGTCCGGTACCGGTTCGCAGTGGTTCGCCGGCAACACCCCTGGCGTGCCGGGTGCGTTGACGGCCGACGACCAGTTCGGTGGCCTCGTACGGCTGCGCGACACGAACGGTGACGGCAAGGCCGACCTGTACGGAAGTGCGCGCGGGGCAGCGCTTCCCCCTCGGACGCCATTCGTACGCTATCCGTACGGGTTATGCATGCTGTTTGTACGGTGGAGGGGTAGGGTGGGGGTCTGGAGGTCTGCATGTCTGAGTTGTTCGATGCGGTGGATGCGCTGGTTGCGTCGCGCTCGCCGTTGCCGCCTGCGGCGGAGCGCAAGCGGCTGCGTACCGCGCACGGCCTGACGCTGGATGAGGTTGCCGCCGCGTTGCAGGTGCGTCGGGCCACGGTGTCGGGCTGGGAGTCGCTGACGAAGCCGACCGAGCCTCGCGGTCCGGAGCGTGAGGCGTACGCGCGGCTGCTGCGGCAGCTCGCGGAGCTCTACCCCGCCCCGCAAGAGCCGACCGCCCCGGAGGCGCCCACCACGGTCGCCGGCACGCCCGCCCCGACGCAGGCGCGCCCTGTGTCCACCAATCCGGCACGCGAGGCTGCGGCCGGAACCGCAACCGAGCACCCCCAGCCCCCTGTTGCCCCCGTCGCCCCGGCCTCGGAGGGCGCGTCGCGTTCGTCGCGGACCGCCGGGCCGTCGTCGACGTCGCGTCGTCCGCCCGCACGGAAGGCGGCCCCGGCCGCGGACACCGACCCGCGGTTCGTGAACGGGCCGCTGGCGGTCGTCGATGTCCAGGACGGTCAGGTGGTGGCGTTCTGCGCCGGCGGCCTGGTCCTGGACGTGCCCGCCAAGTCCCTGCCGTCCCTGGTGGACTGGACACTCAAGGAGGCGAGGCTCGGTCAGCCGAGGCTGTCCGGCCCCGGCAAGGACGGCGATCCGCTGCTCGTGCTCACCGAGGCCGCCCTGGAGCGCTACGGTCTGCCCGTCACCCTCGGCGACGCAGAGCGTCTCGCGGGACGAATCCCGGAAAGCCACAAGGTCGTCAGGCAGCTGGTGCGCGCGGAGTGGCAGCTGACCAAGCGCGGGTTCGGGCCGTGGGCGCGGATCTACCGCCCCGCGCAGGGCTCGGACCGTCAGTGCGTGCAGCTGTGCATTCCGTCCTGGCACGCGCTGGGCACCCGTCACTGGGGCGAGGTGGGGCAGCTCCCGTCGGCCGAACTCGCCCGCGTCCTGCGCGTGTTCGCCTCCCGGGTGTTGACGCCGCGCGGATCGACGGCTGTGACCGGCCTGGAGCTGATGACCGCGCTGCACCCGCCGACCAGGGCCTCCGAGCCGGATGCCGGTGGCAAGCGCCACTCCGAGCACAATCCCGGCTCGCTGGGCAGGGATCCGGTCGACCCGGCGCCGTGCGAGGCCCCCGACGGGCACCCGCTTCTCAAGGACCTGCCGCGCTTCCACGTGCGGGGTCCGGCGGAGAAGCTGTTCGAGGAGGCGTACGACTGGGCGCGGCCGATGACCGACGCCGAATGCATGCAGCGGTATCTGGTCGGCATCGACGTGAACATGGCCTTCGCCGCCGGCGCCAACGGCCTGACCGTCGGCCTGGGTGCGCCGACGCACGTCGAGGCGCCGGTGTTCGATGCGAAGCTGCCCGGATCGTGGCTGGTCGACCTCAGCCATGTGGACCTGTCGAGGGTGAAGGCCGGCAAGGAAAAGTGGGCAGAGCTGGACGCGAGTCTGCTGCCCAGCCCGTTCACCCCGAAGGGCGACCGGCCCGAGGGCCCGGCCTGGTACGCGACGCCGACCGTCGCGTACGCGGCGGAGCTCGGCTACGACGTCACGCCGGTCGAGGCCTATCTGCGGTACGACAACGGCCGTTACCTGGACGGCTGGTACAACCGGCTGCGCGATGCCTACCTCGCCACGATGGCCGACCTCGGCATCGACGCCGACCTCTCCCCGTCCGACTTCCTTGCGGCGATGGACGGCTACAAGCAGCGGGATCCGGAGCTGGCGATCGTCGTCTCGGCCATCAAGGCGACGGTGAAGGGCGGCCTGGGCAAGCTGCGCGAGCGCCCGCGCGGGGAGGGCTGGCGGCCGGGCGAGCCGTGGCGGGCGCTGTCGCGTCCCACCTGGCGGCCGGACATCCGTGCGGCGGTCATCTCCCGCACCCGGATCAACCTGCACCGCAAGATCGTCAAGCATGCGGTGTTCACCGGCCAGTACCCGGTGGCGGTCCTGTCCGACTGCGTCGTCTACGCCGCGAACGGACCGAGCCCGCTGGACTTCCTGCCCTACCGGGACGGCAAGCCGCTGCTCGGAGGCTTCAAGCTCGGCATCAACCCCGGCCTGGTCAAGCACGAGGGCACCCAGTCCGTGCTGTGGGGCGAGGAGGTCCGCGAACGGTTCAACGCGCCGGAGCTCAACCTCGCCCGGTACATCAAGGACGGCACCGTCACCGACGTGGACAACGGCGAGTAGGGGAGTGGGCAGGCGATGAGCGTGTTCGGGGACGGTCTGGACGCCGCGGTGCAGAAGGCGTTCACCCGGCCGGCGCCCAAGACCGCACCCGCGCAGATGCGCTACCTGGTCAAGCAGTACAAGGGCACGAAGGCGGTCGCTCAGATGCTGCGGATCTCCCAGCGCACCGTCGAACGGTATGTGAAGGACCAGATCAAAAAGCCCCGCCCGGACCTCGCCGCACGCCTGGAACGTGAGGTGAAAGCCCGCTGGCAGCCGCAGATCCGGGCCAAGGCCCGCAAGAAGGCGGCGACCACCGGCGGCATCGTCATCGACACCCGCGCCCGCCTCGGCTACACCGCCCCGATCGGATCGACGGACCAGGACCGCATCCGCCACCTGACCGTCGCCCTCCCGCCGTAGTACGCCGCCCGCCTCTTCGACGCCCAGGAGGCCGGCGCCAGCGAACGCGAGCTGAAGGAGATCGCCGCTGAAGCGCTCAAGGAGGTCTACTTCCAAGACGGCGGCCGCCGCGCCGGAAGCCTGGAAGAAGTCCGGTTCACGGACGTCGAGCATCTCGAGTTCGATCTGTAGCCGTGTCCCGAACAGTCTGCGAGCCCTGGGTTTATTCGCGAGGGATGCCGTCAGTTGTTCACGGCTTTGGGAGGCACCCAGATCCATGGTCGAGTGATGTTCACGAGTGTTGAAGTCACTGCGGGCCTTGCCACGGAGCATCGAGGTGCTCCTAGTGATAGGCCTTCCTGAACAGGCAGATTCACGGGCGACGGCCCACCCGCTCGGCGGTCTGCTGGTCGCTGTCGGGCGCACTCACCCGCCTACGTTCGTCGCGTACCAGCGTCCGCATGATCCCCGCCCCCGTCAGCACGGCCAGGACGTGCAGCGCCACGGCGACCGCGAGGTTCTCCGGGTAGCCGACGTCGCTCGGGTGCGCCAGCGCCACGTACACCGTGGCCGGCAGCCTCCAGCCGCTCCACGCGCACATCGAGCCCGATCCCAGCCACGCCAACGCAAGCAGGAGCGGATACGGCAACCGGGTCGACCGGCGCCGGTCGAGAGCCAGTACGGCGGCGGATGCGACGAGAGCCCAGCACGCGCTGACCCCGACCAGCACATGCCAACTGGCCTGCCGCTCATCGCGGTGCGCGATGCCCAGGGGGCCACCGGCCGCCCAGTAGAGCCAGGCCAGGCCGGTCACAGCCCCGGTCACGGCGGGCCACACCGCTCCTGAGGAGGTGCGGGTGCGGGGCTGCTCCGGCCGGCGCAGCGCATGGGGCCAACGCCGCCACAGATAGGCGGGAAGCGCGATGGCCAGCGCGATCCCGGTTCCGACGAAGCTGCACTGGAGCAGCACCGCTTCCCAGCCCGGCATCGCCGCGTCACCCCCCGAGGTCCCTGAGCCTTTCGCGCTGCTCGTCCCGGAGTCCACAAGCGCGCTGACGACCACGAACGGCAGGATCGACACCAAGAACCCCGACCCGACCCAGGCGAAGAATCCCACCAGCCAGCCGGGGATCCGCATCCCCCACGGCCGCACCAGCGCCAGCCCCAGCATGATCCCGGCCGCAGCCATCCCGATCGTGACGGTGTTGAGCACCAGCCACCCGCTCAGGCTGAACCCCCGCCCGACCGGCAGCAGCCCCAGTAACGAACCGACCACCCACGACACCTTGATCACCAGATACGGCACGAGGGCCGCCGCAGCCCCGTACGCCGCCACACGCCCGATCCGGTCCCAACGCTCCATCATGTCCCCCTCCGCTGGAGATCCCATCCTCCGGCGCCCGCACCCCCTCCGCATCAGCCCCCAGGCTCATCCCGCTCACCCGCTGGTCTGACTCGCCCCTTCGCCCTGATAGACCCCCCACATACGCAGCACGGACTGCAGGAGGTACGGGCGCAGCGTGGAAGCGCGGGACTGGGCTGCCGCCGCGGCCTGTTATGCCCTTGCCGGCGAGGTGTGCGAGCTCCTTGCCAGAGGGCTGTTCGCCGTGCACGTCTTGGTAGTCCCTCCATGCGAGGTAGTACCGGTCGACCACAGTGAGACCACTGTCGCTTCTCGCCTCTGACTCCTGCTGCTCATCGACGTCCGCGTTCACGCGCGTGCTGCGCGTTTCCTTGGCAGGGTGCGCTCTCACGTCTGTGGGTGGTGCCGAGGCGCGGACGTGATCCAAGCCGTCTTCGGGATGGGTGGGGTCGGCCGATTGTTCGTCGACGGCTGACTTTCCATCGTCGAAGTTGTCGGGCTGCGCGTTTGCCGCGGCCTGTACGTCCTGTGCGGCGGGGAGTTCACCCGCTGCGGTGATAGCGCTGTCATGCTTGAAGACGTAATGAGGCAGGGCGACCGCGCTCGGGAGCCTGTCGTCCGTGAACTCGTCGATGCCGGCTGCGGCGAGTCCGGCGGGGGCGGTCTCGGCGAGGGGGACGCCGTAGCGGGCCAGGCGCAGGGGCATAAGGGATTCGACGGGGGCCTTGCGGCGCCAGGCGCGGCCGAAGCGGGAGTGCAGGCGGGCCTGGTAGACGAGGCGGTCCTGTTCCAGCTTGATGACCTGCTCGTAGGAGCGCAGCTCCCACAGCTTCATCCGGCGCCACAGCAGGAAGGTGGGGATCGGGGAGAGCAGCCAGCGGGTGAGGCGCATGCCCTCCATGTGCTTGTCGGCCGTGATGTCGGCGATCCGGCCGACCGCGTGCCGGGCGGCCTCGACCGAGACCACGAACAGCACCGGGATGACGGCGTGCATGCCCACGCCCAGCGGGTCCGGCCAGGCCGCGGCGCCGTTGAAGGCGATCGTCGCCACCGTCAGCAGTCACGCCGTCTGGCGCAGCATCGGGAACGGGATGCGGATCCAGGTCAGCAGCAGGTCAAGGGCCAGCAGCACGCCGATACCCGCGTCGATGCCGATCGGGAAGACGTACGAGAAGTTCCCGAACCCCTTCTCCAGCGCCAGCTCACGGACCGCCGCGTACGAACCGGCGAAGCCGATTCCGGCGATGACGAGCGCACCGGCGACGACCACGCCGATCAGGAGTCTGTGCGGGCGGCCGAGCCCGGCAGGGAAGGCCGTGCCCGTGCCCTGCCGGTCTTTTCCGGCGGTCGCGGTCATGAGGCCGGTGTAGGTTCCGCGACTTCGTTGGCACTGGGTCCTGCGGAAACGCGGGAATCCGGGTGTGGTGAGCAGCGACGGTGTTGGTGGATGGTGAGCAATTGGTGGCTTCTCCTCGGTCGAGTCGGTGACAGCGAGTGAGGTATCCATCGTCTTGATGATCACCGGTTTCGTTGACCGGGGTTCGTCGGCTATGTGGTGAGGCGGGTGTCCTGCCCGTCCGGGGCTGGGTGGGTGGCCTGCCAGGCGTCCCAGACTTCTGCGCGGAGTCTGCCGCGCGGTGGTACGTCCATGCCCTGTTCGCGGGCCCAGGCCCGTACCTCGGCCACGTTCGGCGCCGGAGTCGCGGACCGGAGCCGACGGGTGGCGCGGACAAGCGCGCGGGGCGGCGTGGGCGGCAGGTTCTCTGGAGTGGTGGGGGTGAAGCCGCGGCGTTCGAGGGTGCGACGGCGTTTGTGGTGCATGCGCTCCAGGAGGGGGACGTCGGCGTCGAGGTAGTCGTGGGCCTCGACGTGGGATTTCCTGGCTTCGGTGTTGCGCATGATGCGGCCGACCTGCTGGATGACGCGTCCCTTGAACGAGATGGGGCTGGTCAGGAAGAGCGTGTCGAGACGCGGTGCGTCGAAGCCCTCGCCGGCGAGTTTGTCGATCGCCAGGAGCACCAGCGGCTCATTGTGCTCCTCGGACAGGGCAGAACGGACCTGGGTGCGTTCGGTCGGCGGCATGCCGCCGTGCAGGATCAGGGGGGTGATGCCGTGTGGTTGGAGGGCTTCGGCGAGCTGGTGGAGGTGTTCGACGCGGTTGGTCAGGGCCAGACTGCACCGGCCGCGCCTGGCGGCGTCGGCGATGTCTGCCGCGATCAGATGGTTGCGGCCTGGGGTAAGGGCGAGTTCGTTGTAGATGGCTTGGATGGATGCGCCGTCGGTGCCCGGCTCATCGGTCGTGAAGCTCGTGGGGTGCACGACGAGGTGTTTGGGGAAGGTGCTGGTGTCTTCGATCTCGTGGCGGATCGGCCCGCACTGCATGGTGATCACTGGGTCCATCTGGTCGGCGCGGTAGGGGGTTGCCGACAGGCCGACCCACAGCGGCGCCTTCGCTCTGCGGATCGAGGCTTCGGCGCCGGGCGCCCCCACGGCGTGGCACTCGTCCACGATGATCAGTCCGTAGCCGTCGAGTAGGTCGTCGGGGGCGTCGCGGTGGGACAGTGTCTGGAGCATGATCAGGTCGACGATGTGGCTGCGGCGGTCTTTGCCGCCGCCGAGCGAGCCGACCTGCCTGTCGCCCAAGTCCAGAAAGGCGGTCAGCCGCTCCTTCCACTGGGCCAGCAGCTCTGCCCGGTTCACGATCACTGCGGTCGGGGTGTGGTGGTGGGCGATCAGGGCGCAGGCCATGACGGTCTTGCCGGAGCCGGGCGGTGCGACCAGGGTGCCCGCCGGGTGCTCCGTCATTGCCTTCACGGCCGCCTGCTGGGTGGCGGTCAGCTTGCCGGTGAAGTGAGCGGTGATTGGTGGGGGTTCCGGTAGGTCGCTGGTGATGGTGAGAGTTCCGCCGGCGGTGGCAATGAGGTGGGTGGCCTCGTCTGCCAAGCCACGGGGCAGCTTGAGCCAGTCTGGATCGGATGCGTTGAAGCAGCAGATGAGGCGCGGGGTGTTGAAGGTGGAGAAGCGCTGGTTCTGCTTGCGGTAGAACTCCGGGTTGTGGAACGACGCCGCGTGTTTGAGCGCGGCCAGCAGTTGCGGCGGCAGCCCGGTCGTGGAGATCGCCAGCATCGCCGAGAGCTGGGCCTGAACGTGCGCGGGCGCCTTGCCGAGGGCCTTGCGGCGGGGCTTGGGTCCCAGTTCCGGGGCGGTTGGGGATGGGCCGGCCTTGACGGGGCCGAGATTGCCGACGAGCGACTCGACGTCGGCCGGAGACAGTCGTTCGGTGTGCGAGAGGTGGGCGAATTGGTCCGGGTACGGTTGCCAGGTGTCGGGGTCCACGAAGACGGTGGTGCCTTTGGCCCGACAGGCACCGTGCAGCGGCAGCGCGATCAGGTTGCCGAACCGGAAGCTGCCCTTCGCCTTGGTCGGCAGGAAGTCCTGCGCGGGGAAGAGCCGGTCGTAGCTGGACAGTTCCATACGCCCGCGGGCGTCGATCGCCCTGCGCAGCAGAGCCATGCCCAGTGCGCGGGCGGTGGCAGCGGCGACCGGGTCGGTGAAGAACGTCCAGGCGTGCGCCCCTTTTCCGGAGCGGGAGATCTCGAGCAGGGCGGGGACGCCCGCCTCGTGGCAGGCTGCGATGTAGGCGGTGGCGTCGGCGCGCCAGTCGCTGCCGTCCTTGCCGTCGAAGTCGCACGCCAACAGGCGGCAGGTGTCGTCGGCCAGCAGCGGATACAGCCCGATGTGCAGCTCGCTGCGCCCCTGCCGGGTCGGGTCAAGATGGTGGTAGACGGCCTCATCGGTCAGCGGCCAGAACACCCGGTCCTCGTCGGCCTTGCTCTTGTCGAACGGGTTGTCTTCGGCCGGGCTCCAGCCGGTCCGGCCGGACTTGGCGCTTACCCATCGCTTGGCGTAAACGTCCTCGCGGCCTGCGAACAGGGCCCTGAACAGGACGATCTTCGCCTCGGCGCTGGAGGAGGCATCCGCATACGGCAGCCCACCGGCCCTGGCTGGTGGCGGCGCCGGGACGGGCTCGGAGACAGGCGGCATGCCGGCAGGTACGGTCTGGATGTCTCGGCCAAGGAGGCTGCACAGCCGGGCGTTGTCAGCTCTCAGCCGGGCGATCTCCTCGTGTAGCTCTGCGTTCTCCTCCAGCGCCACGTCGAGACGGATACGCAACTCGTCGGGATCGAAGCAGTCGGACCAGTCCTCCACGCTCCCATGATCCAGACTGCGCGTGCGTCACGCAGCAAAAGCAGTCAGGTTTCCCTCTCCCGGCGTCTCTGTTCCAGGGCTTCCTGGCATTTGGGACGGGTCTTGTCAGCGATGTGGAGGATCTCGGTGGCCTCGCGGAGGAAGTCGTATCCGCGTGGGGTGGGGGTGAGGCGGCTGGCGGAGCGGTCGATGATCTGGAATCCGGCAACCTTTTCGATCTTTGTGATGCGCTGTCTGAGAGCGCCGTCGCGTCCGTCGTAGATGGCCCGCGCCGCGGCGGCGAGGCTGGGATGGCCTGGAACTTGGACGATGGTTTGCAGCCGGTCGAGTGCCGTGGGGGATGCGGTCACGGCCTGCATGGCTGGGGACGGGGTCCAGGGCAGGTCGAGGTGGCCGATGGCGTTGTAGCGGCGTTCGGTGCTGCGGATCGGGAGGTCCCATCCTCTGGCCAGGGTGGTCAGGTGGTAGTGGCTGACGCGGCGTTCGCGGGCGAGTTCGGCCATGTTGCGCCGCTTTTCGACGTACTCGCGGTGGAGCCATGCGCGGGTGATGTCGGGACGCGGGGCAGGCGGTCGGGCCGCGGGCGGAGTGGGATGTCGTCGTGGATCAGCAGCGCGCGGACGGTATCGGGGTTGCAGGACGCCATCTGTGCGATGTGCGCGAGTTCCAGTTGTTGGTTTTCGTAAAAGTCACGGAGCTGTTCCGGAGCAAGAACGCCTTGGCGGACCTCGGCAGCCACGGGCGTGAGCTGGTTTGAGAGGTTGCCGATTGCGGCACTGGGGGCGGTCGTGCTGACGTCCGTGAGGTCGCAGTAGAGGCGGATGTGCTCGGCGCTCAGGCCGAGGGCGTCGCCGGCTTCGTGGACGGAGGTGACCGTGCTCAGAAGGTCACGGCCCCTGCCCGGGCTTTTGCCGCAGCGCGCGGCCGATGGCCTGGACGATGTCGTGCGGTGCGCCTATACCGGTGCCGCGTCCACCACCAGCAGGCGGTGGAAGTCCGACCGGCCGCCGGTGCGGTGCTCGGCAAGCAGGCGCAGGGCAAGAGGGAAGTCGTTCTGCTCGAAGGCGGCGACGATCCCCTCGTGCTCGCCGAGGATCGCCTCCGCCCGGACGGCGTCCCCTGCCGCGGCTGCCCGCCGGTAGGCCAGCGCCCGGTGCGGCTCCAGGGCCTCCCACAGCTGCCGTATGAAGCGCAGCATCCATTCGTTGTCGCAGCGGTCGAGCAGCGCGAAGTGGAAATTCCGGTTGGCGGAAATCGTGCCCGGCACATCGACTCCGGCGACGGCGGCTCGCTGGGCCTCAAGAGCGGTGCGCATCGCGGCAATGTCCTCGGGCCGCATGCGGGCCGCCGCGTTCGCCTCGGCCTCGCCCTCCAGGAGTTCCCTGATCCGGAAGATGCCGTCCACGCTCTGTGGGCTCAACTCGGTGACGGTGTAGCCGCGTTGCGGGACGTAGGTGACGATCCCCTCCCCGGCCAGCGTCTTGAGGGCCTCGCGGACCGGGATGACGCTCAGCCCCAGTTCCTCGGCCGCAGCGCTCTGGCGGATCGGGGCGCCGGGGGGCAGGTCACCGCGGACGATCGCGTCGCGGAGTTCCGCTAGGGCCACAGCCTCGGCGGTACGGGGAAGAGAGGTTCGCTTCAGTGCCACCCGCCCATGCTACCCACCGACCCGCTGAAAACTAGATATTATAAATTGTAATATGAGAGCGTCGCGGGAGTCCGGACCACTCCTTCCGCCCGAGCCGAGTCCCACGACATTGGAGGTGAGCGCGGTGTCCGCACCGACGCCAACGACCGCCCGACAGCCCACCAACCCTGAGGGCCCCACGGGGCAGCTGGCCACCTGGCTGACCACCACCTCGCTGGAACAGATCCCTGCCAACGTGCGGGAGCGGGCCGCACACCTGGTGCTCGACGGCCTGGCCTGCGCACTGATCGGCGCCCAGCTGCCCTGGTCGCGCACCGCTGTAGAAGCGGTCCTGAACCTGGAGGGCTCCGGCAACGTCCCGGTGATCGGCTGGGGGCGCACCACCAGCGGCCCGGCAGCCGCCGTGCTGAACGGCACGTTCATTCAGGGCTTCGAGCTCGACGACTACTACCCGGCCGCGCCGTTGCACAGCACTTCCCTGGTCCTGCCGGCACTGTTGTCCACTGCATCGCAGCTGCCGTCGGTCACGGGCGCGGAGTTCCTGAGGGCGTCGGTCCTGGGTTTCGAGACGGGCACCCGGGTGGGCCTGGCCCTGCACGGTTCGCAAATGCTGTCCCGTGGCTGGCATTCGGGTTCGGTCTTCGGCACGCATGCGGCCGCCGCCGCATCCGGCGTCCTGCGCGGCCTGGATGCCGCCGCATTCGAGGACGCGCTCGGCCTGGCCGCCACACAGTCCGCGGGCCTGATGGCCGCGCAGTACGAGGCCATGTCCAAGCGGATGCATCACGGTCTGGCCTCCCGCAACGGCTTCTACGCCGCCGGGCTCGCCCAGGCCGGCTACACCGGCATCAAGAGGGTCTTCGAGCGCCCCTACGGCGGCTTCCTCTCCACCTTCGGTGAAGGCCACGACCCCGACGCCACCCAGATCACCAAGGGCCTGGGCCAGGTATGGAACACCGAGCAGATCACGGTGAAGATCCACGCGGCCATGGGCGGGCTCCATCCCGCCATCGACGCCGCCATCGCGATGGCCGACGGCCGCACGCTGAGCGCCGACGACATCGGCTCCATCCTCATCGAGGTCCCTGACGCGATCTACCACCACGGGTGGTGGACCCCCGAGCGCCCCCTGACCACCATCGGCGCCCAGATGAACATCGCTTACGCCGCCGCCGTGGCCCTCTTGGACTGCCACGTGCGGCCGGAGCAGTTCACGCCCGCCCGGATCGACGCCGAAGACGTCTGGCAATTGATCGGCCGCACCGAGGTCAAGCAGGTCGACGAGCCGCAGGACCCCGCCTGGACCCAGCGCGGTTACAACACCCGCCTCACGATCACGCTGCGCGGGGGCGAGGTCCTCACCCAGGCCCTCAACCAGCCCCACGGCGGCCCGGACGACCCGCTCACCAACACGGAAATCCGTGAGAAGTACCGGGCGCTGACCACCACAGTCATCGATGCCGACCGGGCCGCAGAGCTCGAACGCATCGTCCTGGACCTCGAAGAACAACCCGATCTCGACCGTCTGGTGGAACTGCTGGCCGCACCCGCCCGCAGCGTCCTCGACTGACCCGCCACGAACCGCGAGGAATCCCCATGTCACCGTCTCAACAAGCACGGCGGGCGGCCGGCTGCGCGCGCTGCTCGCCCAGGACAGTCTGATCACCGCCCCGGGCGTGTTCGACGGCCTCTCCGCCCACCTCGTGGCGCGCACCGGTTTCAGCGCCGCCTACCTGAGCGGCGCGGGCGTGTCCGTCGCCGGGTTCGGCCTGCCCGACATCGGGCTGCTCACCCAGAGCGAGATGACCGGGCGGGCCCGCATCGTGGTCACCGCACTCGACGGCATCCCGCTCATCGCCGATGCCGACACCGGCTACGGCGCACCGATGAACGTGGCGCGCACCGTACGCGAGTACGAGAAGGCCGGAGTCGCCGCCCTCCACCTGGAGGACCAGGCATTTCCCAAGAAGTGCGGCCACCTGCCCGACAAAGAGCTCGTCACCCCCGGGGAGTTCACCGACAAGCTGGACGCCGCGCTCCAGGCACGCACCGATGACGACCTGGTGATCATCGCGCGGACCGACGCCCGCGGACCGCTGGGCATCAACGAGGCGATCGACCGCGCCGGCCGCTACGCAACCGCAGGCGCCGACGTCCTCTTCGTCGAAGCCCCTCAGAACATCGGGGAAATCGAGAAGATCGCCGCCGAGGTGGACGCCCCGCTGCTGATCAACATGGTGCAGGACGGCCTCACCCCCGACACCGCGCCCGACCGGCTCGCCGAGCTCGGCTACCGCATCGCTATCCACCCCGGCGCGCTGCTCGCCCCCTACGTCCTGCACGGGCTGGAGGCCCTGGGCCGCCTCGGCGGCACCATGCCCCAGGCCACGCCCGGCCCGCAGGGTCTGTTCGAGCTCGTCGGGCTGCGCGAGTGGTCCGCAATCGGCGAGCGCTACCACGACAACGCGAAGGACGGTGCCTGATGGGCATGACGATGATGGAGAAGATCCTCGCCCGCAAAGCGGGCGTGGAGAAGGTCAGCGCCGGTGACACGGTGGTCTGCGACGTCGACATGACCGTCATGATCGACCTGCAGTTCGCCACCAGCTGGGTCCAGCCCCTGAAGATCAACGACCCGGACAAGGTCGCGGTGATCATGGACCACGCCGTGCCCGCACCCCACGTGCACGACGCGATCGGCGGCGCCCACGCCCGCGCGTTCGCCCGCGACTTCCACATAGAGAAGTTCTACGACGTCGGCCGGCACGGCATCTGCCACCAGGTCATCGCCGAGAACGGCCTGGCCCGCCCCGGTGAGATCCTCGCCTGCACCGACTCCCACACCTGCGCGGGCGGCGCTTACAACACCGCCGCCCGCGGCCTGGGGCCGGCGGAGGTGTACTCGATCCTGTGCACCGGCAAGACCTGGTTCCAGGCCGCGCCCACCATCCGCTACGAGTTCACCGGCACCAAGCCGGACGCTGTCTCGGGCAAGGACATCTTCCTGTACATCGCCGGCACCTACGGTGACGCCACCAACCACAACCTCGAGTACGGCGGAGCGGGCCTCGCCTCGATCCCCATGAACGACCGGCGCACCATCGCCACCCAGGGCGCCGAGATCTCCGCCGACTTCTCCACCTTCCCCATCGACGACCTCGCCCGCGACTTTCTCGCCGCCCACGGCGCCGCCCACGGCTCCTACACAGCAGCCGATCCGGACCCGGACGCCATCTACGCCGCCGTACGCACCGTCGACCTCTCGTCGCTGGAGCCCTACGTCGCCCGCCCCGGCACCGTCAGCCACAACTCGCTGCCGATATCCGCGATCGAGAAGCGTCCGGTCAACCAGTGCTTCATCGGGTCCTGCGCCAACGGACAACTCGAAGACCTCAAGATCGCCGCCGACATCGTGCGGGGCCGCAAAGTCGCGCCGCGAGTACGACTACTGATCACCCCGGCCTCTCAGGAGGTCTATAAGGACGCCATGCGCGCCGGCTACCTCCAGGACCTCGCCGACGCCGGTGCAGTGGTCACCAACTCCACCTGCGGAGCCTGCTTCGGCTACCACATGGGACTCCTCGCCCCCGGCGAGGTCTGCCTGACCTCCTCCACCCGCAACTTCACCGGCCGCATGGGCAGCCCCGACGCCGAGATCTACATGGCCTCCCCAGCCACCGTCGCCGCCTCCGCCCTCACCGGCCACGTCACCGACCCGCGAGGAGAACTCAGCTGATGGACACCCTCATCACCGGACACGTCTGGGTCGTCGGCGACTCCGTCACCACCGACGCCATGTACCCCGCCTTCGCTATGAAACTGCCCGTACCCGAAGCCGCTCGCCACATCTTCTACGAGCTGCGGCCCGGCTGGACCGACCAGGTCAAGGCAGGCGACATCGTGGTGGCGGGCCGCAACTTCGGCCTCGGCTCATCGCGCCCCGTCGCCGCACTGTTTCGCGAACTGGGTATCGCCGCACTGATCGCGGAGGAGTTCAACTCCCTCTTCCTGCGCAACTGCATCAACCACGGCCTGCCCGCACTCACCGTCCCCGGCGCCACCAAGGCATTCACCGACGGCGACACCGCACGCCTCGACTTCGCCGAAGGCTGGGCCGAGAACACCACGTCCGGAACCCGCCTGGACGGAGGCGCACTGCCGCCCCTGGTCCTCGACATCCTGGCCAACGGCGGCATCCTGCCCAAACTCGCCCGCGAAGGCTACCTACCCGCCCCGGCGGCCGCACGCGGCCACTGAGCTGGTGTCGGGGCGGTGTCGGCGCCGCCCCAACACCGTTCCCT
Organism: Streptomyces sp. NPDC005784; assembly: GCF_042871525.1. Classification (NCBI taxonomy): domain Bacteria; kingdom Bacillati; phylum Actinomycetota; class Actinomycetes; order Kitasatosporales; family Streptomycetaceae; genus Streptomyces; species Streptomyces sp. NPDC005784. The sequence goes on along the minus strand of NZ_JBIAIQ010000043.1, from coordinate 48,113 downwards.
CCCCGTCAGGGACTGCACACTCCACGATCAAGGAACCCTCATGCACAGCCAGCTCTCCCCCGGCGTCACCCAGATCGCCACCAGCAAGCGTGACAACGCCTTCCTCATCGACGGCGACGACGGCCTCACCCTCATCGACGTCGGCTGGTCCAAAGCCCCCGAAGCACTCCTCGACACGATCGCCGCCCTGGGCCGCAAGCCCTCCGACATCCGCCGCGTCATCCTCACCCACGCCCACCCCGACCACGTACAGGGTGCCGCCGAACTCCGCCGCAACACCGGCGCACGCATCCTCATCCACGACGCCGACCGCGCCTGGCTGGAAGCCGGACGCGTCCCAGCCGAGGGACGCTCCGGCACCATCGGCCGCCTCATCGACCACCTGCCCAAACTCCACTGGACCCCCACCACCGCAGACGGCACCGTCTCCGACGGTGAAGTAGTGGAAGGCAGCGACGGACTGCGCGTCATCCACACCCCCGGCCACTCGCCCGGCCACATCGTGCTGCTGCACGAACCGAGCAAGACCATCCTCATGGGAGACGCAGCCTTCAACCGCGGCAAACTCGCCATCGGCCCCGCCGCACTCGCCGCCGATCCCGACCTCAGGCCCGGCAGCCTGGCCCGCATCCCCCAGAACCTCAACGCAGTCGGCTTTGCCCACGGCGCCCCACTAACGGGCAGTGAGGCGCACTCCTTCCAGGAGTTCCTGCAGCAATTCCGCTCGGAATCCTGAGCCCGGACACCCAGACGGCGGCCGCTCTACAGGCCGACCCCACTTTCAACACGCAGAAGTTGACAGGGAAGCGCAGTGCGTGCCGGGCCCGGTAGGTCTCGGGCCTGCCGGTGACCGCGGTCCGCTCCCGCCCGAACCGGCTGATGATCGCGTCGTACACCTCCAGGCGGCGCTCAGACTCCACGTCCAGGTCGATGTCGGGCAGCGACGTACGCCGCTCGCTCAGAAATCTCTCTCGAACAACAACCGGTGCTCCAACGGGTTCGCCGTCGCGACAAACAGCGAGTGATTGACCATCGAGCCGGCGCCCGACCCGCGCGCGGCGACCCGGATCCCCAGGCCGCGGGTGTCCGCGACCACCTGAGCCACGGCCAGGAAGTAGCCCTCGAACCCCAGCCGGCCGATGACGTCCAGCTCGTACTCCAGCTGCCGGACGGCGGGCTCATCGCCCTCCAGGCCGCGGGCGACCATGCCCGCCTCGCAGCGCTGCCGCAGCAGCCGCATCGCCGAACCCGCCTCCGCCCCGGCGCCCACCACGGACGGTTCGGGAAAGTGCGGCCGCCCCAGACCGAGCTCGGCCGGAGTGAGGGTGCACGACTGGCCGGTGGCCTCGGCCTCGGCCAGCAGGCGCGCCGCCCGGGCCCGCTCACCACCGACAGCCCGGGCGATCCGCTCGGCGGCCGCGGCCATCATCTCCGGGCCCTTCAGCCACCGCTCGCCGGCGTCCAACTGGCGGCGGTCGATGGGCCGCAGCAGCCGGGCAGCATCGAGGACATCGGCCAGCCGACGCTGCCCAGAGTCGGCATAGCGGACCACGTTGGACAGGACTGTCCGGACACCGAGCTGGTCTCCCAGGCCCACGGTGCGCGCCGCCAGCCGCAGCGAGCCGGCCCCGGTTCCTTCCAGGCCGAGGTACACACTTTCCAGCCGCAGCCGGTCACCCGCCAGCTCCCGCCACGGCGCCAGTAGCTGCTCGGCTACGTCGGGACGGCCGATAGACAGGGCCCGCACCAGTTCGGAGGCCGGGCCGAGCAGTACCACCAGGTCCTGATCGGCGTGCGCGCGCAGGGTGGGCCAGGACACGACCGGCGCCGCGCCGTCGGCCTCGGCGTGCGCGGCGGACACCAGTCGGCAAAGCCGAGCTCACCCGGCCACGGTCTGCGCGAGCAGAGTGGTCCGCAACGGCGGCTCGATGACGTGCGCGCCGCCGCGCACAGGCGTACGCGGCCGTCCGGCAGCGCGTGGCCTTGGCCTCTCGCGGCGAGTGAAGTGCACCCGCCACCCCTGATCGACATGGCGCCGGACGGTATCCGCGGACAGCTCAACAGCGCATAACAGAAGTGGGACGGGTGGCGATGCCAGATTCACACCGCGGCCGGACGGGTGTGGAGCCGCCACAGCACCGATCTCTCCCGCCAGTTCGCCGACGTCGCGCAGGCCGCCTCGAACCTGCAGGACGCCGTCCTTGATGGCGAGCTCGTCGCAGTGCTCAATGACGGATCTGGCGTGGCTTTCGACCGTCTGCAGAGCCGGACTGCCAGCCGCGGCCCTCGAGCCGGCGCCGACTTCACTGTCCACGTCGCGCTCTTCGATGTCCTCGCTGTCGGAGAGAGGGACTGGCGCCCCCAGCCATACGCCGAGCGCCGCGCCGAACTGCTGCGTCTCCTCGAGGGAGGACCAGCCATCCTGCGCGCGGTGCCGGCTACCGAGAACCGCCAGCAGGCGCCACACCACGGGGGTCGCCTCACTGTGCCGTCGGCACCCTCCGCGAAGGCACGCGACCGGGTCGAACTCGCCGACGAGCTGGCCATGGTGCCCATCAGCCCGCGCGAACTCCTCGCCCTGTTCCGGGTGTTCACCCTGCCACGGCCCCACCAGGACACCGACCCGGCACATGCCCTGCGCTGGTCACACTGGCGTCGCCGACACCAGCATCGCGCAGCTGACTGCCACCGCCGCTGGAACAACGTCACGGCAGTGGCCATCGCATGACAGGAATGTGCCGACGCACGGTAGGTGTCACCAGCGGCCGGCCAGGCAGACTGTGCGGGGTGGACAACTATCGACCGGTGGACCGGGATCTCGCTCCCGAATGGTACGGACGCCTGCGCGTGCAGACCGTCGATCTCGGCCCGGCCCGCTGGCTCACCGAGCGTGTCCCAGGGCACGGCGACTTCGGAACGGTGGCGGGCGTCGCCGCGCCCGGATTCGCCGCCTACGCCCGGGTTCTGCATCCGGCTTCCCTGAGCGAGCGGCCGGTGCGGTGGACGGCGGTGGCTGCCGCCTACCAGCGCGAGGTGACACCGGGCACAGACTGGCACGAGCTGATCGGGATGGACCGCGACTACCACAACACCGCCGAGTACGGCTTGCCCGGTATCTGGGACGAGCATCCGACGGAAGGTCCGACTCCGCCCGCTGTCGCCCAGACCCTGATCCCCATCCTGGCCCGGCACACCCGGACTTCCGAGCACTGCTGGTTCGGTTTGTGGAGCGGCTACGGACGGTGGGACTTCGACCAAGTTCCTTCCTTCGAGACTCCAGGCCGGGACGAAGTGCTGCTCGCCGGGACGCTGGCCGATGCCGTCTCGCCGGTATCTCTGGACGAGTTCGCCGAACTGCCCGACCTGTGGTGGCCGCAGGACCGTGCCTGGTGCCTGGGCGGTGACGTGGACTTGGTAAGTACCTACGTCGGCGGGTCCCGGGCACTGATCGCCGATCTGCTGGCCGCTCCGGAGCTGGAGACGCACCCGGTGGCGCCCGGCGACGGGCTTGGCTGAACCCCGCCGCGGACGGCTGGGGGCCACCGGACGCAGCGCCCTCTCTCACGAACTGCAGCTGCCGTGACAGAGCCGTTGATCGCTGACACGCCCACCAAGACGACCCTGGGGATGCCCGGCGAGATGAAAGATCTCTGCACGAGTTCGCCACTCTGGAACCTTGGTCCGTGCCGGGCACGCCCCGAATTCAGGGGTGGATCACCAGGCCATCTCACCGTGACGGTCGCGGAAGGTTCCCGTCGGTCCGTCCGACCCGATGGCGGCGAGTTCGACGATCGCGTCGGTCCCCTCGGTCACTGTCTGCGGGCCGCTGTGCCCGTTGAAGTCGGTCGCGGTGTAGCCCGGGTCGGCCGCGTTCACCTTCACGTCCGGCCAGGACTTCGCGTACTGCGTGGTCAGCATGGTCACGGCCGCCTTCGACGCCGTGTAGAGCGGCGCGAGGTTCCTCGACTCGACGCGCTCTGCGTCGTGGGTGGCCGCGAACGATCCCATACCGCTGGACACATTGACGATGACTGGGCTCGCGGACTTGCGCAGCAGAGGCAGGAACGCGTGCGTCACCCGGACGATCCCGACGACATTGACCTCGAACACCTCACTGGCGTCAGCGGCTGTGATCTGGTCGGCGGGGCTGTGCGTCCCGAAGACGCCTGCGTTGTTGATCAGGACGTCGATGCCGCCCTCGCGAGCCTCGATATCGGCGGCGGCCGCAGCCACCGACGCGTCATCTGCCACATCGATCTGGACGAAACGGGCACCGAGTGCGTCGGCGGCCGCCCGGCCGCGCTCTGGATCACGCGCACCGATGAGGACGGTGTGGCCGGCCTCGATCAAGCGGCGGGCGGTCTCATACCCGAGGGACTTGTTGGCTCCGGTGATGAATGTTGTAGGCATGCGTCCACTCTCGGCCCGTGCCGAGAGGACAACCAGTGCTCTCCGTGACGGTAGGACAGCCAGTACCAGGCACGACGACGGTCCGGCAGACACAATGGCCGAGTGGACGAGACCCTGGGCACGGCACTGCACCGCTGGCGTGACCGCCTTTCGCCCGCCGACGTCGGACTGACCTCGCGGCCCGGACGACGCGCGGTGGGGCTGCGACGCGAGGAGCTGGCAGAACTCGCCGGGCTGTCGGTCGACTACGTGGTCCGCCTGGAACAGGGCCGCGCCAAAAGCCCATCGGCGCAGGTCGTCGCGAGCCTGGCCAGGGCACTGCAATTGCAGCCCATGGAGCGCGATCACGCCTTCCGGCTGGCCGGCCTCCTGCCTCCCCAGGAGGGAACGGTCTCCACGCATGTTCCGGCCGGGGTCCAACGGATGCTGGCCCGCCTCGGGGAGTTCCCCGTGGGCGTGTTCAGCGCCGACTGGACCTTGCTGTACTGGACCCCCGCATGGTCAGTACTGATGGGCGACCCCAGTGCACGGACACACGACGAGCGCAACCTGGCACGAGCGGTCTTCGCCACGGGGCCCAGCCGGCTCGCGTCCTGGCCCGTGCTCCAAGACGACGATGCCCTCAAACCTGCCCTCGTCGCCGACCTGCGCACAGCTCTCATCGACTACCCCCGGGACCGGGGCCTGACCGACCTCGTCGAGGAACTGCGGTTCACCAGCGCGGAGTTCGCCCGTCTGTGGGACGAGGGCACGGTCGGCCCGCACGTCTCGGCCCGCAAGACCGTGGTACACCCCCAGGTGGGTGAGGTGATCTGCGACTGCGACGTGCTCACCGTCCCAGGCTGCGACATCCGACTCGTCGTCTACACGGTGGCCGCGGGTTCCGCCGATGCGGAAAAGCTGGAGTTCCTGCGGGTCACCAATGGCGTCCGCGCCGAGGGCTCCTCGCCTCCGGGGCCTGGTCTGTTCTCTACGTCCTAACGATCGGGCCGGCCGGATACGGGCGTACAGAAGACACGCCGAGGCCAAGGTGTACGGGCGGCCACACAGCAGGCTCGAATTCCTCCCGCGCGGCAGCCTCCCGCCGGTCGAGCTTCTCCAGCCACGACACCATAGCCGCCTCCAAGACCACGTCTCAGAACACGACGATCCGCCGTCCGCGCACGCACGGCAACGGCGCACGGCATCACCTGCTCGCTGAGGAAGAGCCGCACCCAAGTAGCCGTTGCCCAGGGTGCACAGACTCCCGCAGGCGTTCCTCCGCGGGGTCGTAGCCCTCGCTCCCACAGCAGTCCCGGCACTCGGGCGGTTCCCCTTCCGGTGTCCCTCGTCGCGGTCGTCACCGTTCGGCCAGCAGGCCGGTGAGGACGCGGTCCGGGGTGAGGGGGAGTTCGCGGAACCGGATGCCGGTGGCGTGGTGGACGGCGTTGCCGAGGGCGGCGGCGGTCCCGACGATGCCGATCTCGCCGATGCCCTTGCTGCCCATGGGGTTGAGGTGCGGGTCGTCCTCCTCGATCCAGTCGGCCTCGATGCCGGGGACGTCGGCGTGGGCGGGCACGTGGTAGGAGGCGAGGTCGGCCTCGGTGAAGTCGCCGAACGGGCCGTCCATGGTGCTGCCCTCGGTCAGGGCCATGCCCAGGCCCATGATCATGCCGCCGACGAACTGGGAGCGCGCGGTGCGAGCGTTGAGGATCCGCCCGGCGGCGAAGACGCCGAGCATCCTGCGGGCCCGTACCTCGCCGGTGACGGTGTCGACGGCGACCTCGGCGAAGTGGGCGCCGAAGGCGTGCCGGGCGTACGGGGAGTCGGCGTCCGCCCGGCCGGCGGTGTCGGAACGGACCAGGAGACCCTCGGCGGGCAGCGGACCTGGGTGCTCGGCGAGCCGGGCCGCCAGGGCGGCGCACGCCTCGTGCACGGCCCAGCCCCATGAGGCGGTGCCGGAGGAGTCGCCGGCCAGCGACGCCGGGGGCAGGTCGCTGCGGCCCACCTCGGTGCGCACCCGGTCCAGGGACGCGCCGAGGGCGTCGGCGGCGACCTGGGCGAGGACGGTGCGCGCGCCGGTGCCGATGTCGGCCGCGTTCACCCTGATGAGGAAGGTGCCGTCGGGCAGGGCCTGGGCGGTGGCGGTCGACGGCCGGATCAGGACCGGGTAGGTCGCCGCGGCCACTCCGGTGCCGATGAGCAGTGGGCCCTCGGTCCGGGAGCGCGGGCGCGGGTCGCGCCGGTCCCAGCCGAAGCGGCGGGCGCCCTCGCGCAGGCACTCGGCGAGGTGCCGGCTGCTGAACGGCTTGCCGCTGCCGGGTTCCCTCTCCGGCTCGTTGCGGATCCGCAGCTCGACGGGGTCCGCACCGAGGGCCCCGGCGAGTTCGTCGATCGCCGACTCCAGGGCGTACATGCCGGGGGCCTCGCCAGGGGCGCGCATCCAGGACGGGCTGGGGACGTCCAGCGGCACCACCCGGTGGGAGCTGAGCAGGTGCTGTGCGGTGTACATGACGCGGGACGGCACCGCGGCCTGCTCCACGTACTCCCTGACGTGCGAGGTGTGCGTGGTGACCTCGTGCAGCACCGCGGTGAGGTGTCCGTCGGCGGTGGCGCCGAGGCGCAGCCGGTGCAGGGTGGGGGCCCGGTGGCCGACGACGGTGGGCATGTACCGGCGGGGGTAGGCCACCGTGACCGGCCGGCCGGTGTGCCGTGCGGCCATGGCAGCGAGGACGACGTCGGGGCGCGGGGTGCCCTTGGAGCCGAAGCCGCCGCCGACGTGCTCGGCCACCACGGTGACGTGCTCCTCGGGCAGGTCGAAGAGACCGGCGAGCACGGACTGGACGGTCGTGCTGCCCTGGCTGGAGGTGTACACGGTCAGCCGGTCGCCGTCCCAGTGCGCGGTGCTCGCGTGCGGTTCCATGGGGTGGTTGTGCAAGGGCGGCACCCGGTACTCGGTGTCCAGGCGGACGTCGGCGGCGGCGAAGGCGCCGTATGGGTCGCCGTGTTCGAGGCGGCCCGGCTGAGCGCCCCCTTGGGGCTCGTAGGCGTCCGGGTGGTCGGGGCGGAGTACCACGTCGTGGTGCTCGGTGGCGTAGCCGACGCGGACGGCCCGGGCGGCGGCGCGGGCCGCCTCCAGGGTCTCGGCGACAGCCAGGGCGACGCACCAGCCCCGGTGCGGCACGTGGCGGTTCTGCAGGACGGCGAGGGTGGCGTCGTCCGTCTCGCCGAGGCGCGGGGCGTCGCCGGGGGTCAGCACGGCGAGGACGCCGGGCAGCGCGAGCGCGGCCGAGGTGTCCACGCCGGTGACCCGGCCCCGGGCCACGGCCGCCGGCACGGGCCAGGCGTGGACGCGGCCGGGCACCGGGTACTCGGCGGCGTAACGGGCGGTACCGGTGACCTTCTCCCGCCCTTCCCGCCGCCCGGCGGGCGCCCCGAGGGCGGTGCCGGGGCGCGGGGTGGGGTGGGGGTCCTGCTCCAGGGCGCCGGTAGGGGGCTGCCGGCCCTCGTCGGACTCACCCGAGGCGGCGGAGGCGGCGCGGGTGAGGAGGTCGTCGTGCGGCAGAGCGGCGCCGGCCCGCGGATCGTCCCGGGCCGGTCCGGTGGCGGCCATCGGATCGTCGTGCGGCAGACCGGACCCGGGCAGCGGGCCGCCGTGCTCCAGTGGGTCGTTCGCCATCGGTTCTCCTGGGGTCGGGCGGGTCCGGAAGAAGTCAGGCCGTCGCGGGTGCGGGGGCGAGGCGATTCAGGACGTCCAGGGCGAGGTTGCGGGCGAGGGGCACCTTGTAGGCGTTGTCGCGCAACGGCTCGGCGCGGTCCAGTTCCAGGGCCACGGCGCCCTCGAAGGCCTCGGGGGTCGCTGCCGCGCCCAGCAGCGCCGTCTCCGCGTGGTGGGCTCGCCAGGGCCGGGGGGCGAGGCCGCCGAAGGCGAGCCCCACCTGGTCCACGACGCCGTCCGCGACCCGCAGGACGACGGCCACGGAGGCCAGGGCGAAGGCGTACGAGGCACGGTCGCGGGCCTTGCGGTAGGCGGAGGGCACACCGGCCTGGGCGGCCGGCAGCAGGACGCCGGTGATCAGCTCACCGGGGCGGATCTCGGTGTCCCGCTCCGGACGGACCCCAGGCAGCCGGTGGAAGTCGGCCACCGGGATGCTGCGCCCGCCCTCGGCGCCGTACAGCTCGACCCGGGCGTCGAGGGCCGCCAGGGCGACGGCCATGTCGGAGGGGTGGGTGGCGATGCAGTGCGGGGAGTGGCCCAGCACGGCGTGATCGCGGTGCACGCCGTCGCGGGCACCACAGCCGCTGCCCGGCTGCCGCTTGTTGCAGGGTTTGTCGAGGTCCTGGAAGTAGGGGCAGCGGGTGCGCTGGAGCAGGTTGCCGCCGGTCGTGGCGGCGTTGCGGAGCTGTCCGGAGGCGCCCGCGAGGAGCGCCTGGGACAGCACCGGGTAGCGGTCGCGGACCAGCGGGTGGGCGGCGAGATCGCTGTTGCGGACGGTGGCGCCTACGCGCAGCGCGCCGTCCGGCAGTTCCTCGACCGAGTCCAGCGGCAGCCGGCCGACGTCGATGAGGACGCCAGGGGTCTCCACGCCGAGTTTCATGAGGTCGACGAGGTTGGTGCCGCCGGCGAGGTAGTGGGCGCCAGGGTGGGCCGCGTAGGCCTCGACGGCCTCCTCGACGCCGGTGGGCCTGAGGTATCCGAAGCCTTTCACCCGATCACGTCCTCCACCGCCTCGACGATGCGCGGATAGGCGCCGCACCGGCACAGGTTGCCGCTGAGCCGCTCGCGGATCTCTGTCCCGTCCAGCGGCACGGGCCGGCCGGAGGGCTCCGCCGGGTCGGTGACGTGGGACGGGTGACCGGCAGCGGCCTCGGCGATCATGCCCACGGCGGAGCAGATCTGCCCGGGTGTGCAGTAGCCGCACTGGAAGGCGTCGCGTTCCAGGAAAGCCCGCTGGAGGGGGTGCGGTTCCTCGCCGTCGCCGCCGAGGCCCTCGATGGTGGTGACCTCGCTGCCGTCGAGGGTGACGGCGAGCAGCAGACAGCCGTTGACGCGGCGCCCGTCCACCAGGACGGTGCAGGCGCCGCACTGGCCGTGGTCGCAGCCCTTCTTGGACCCGGTGAGGCTCAGGTCCTCGCGGAGCAGGTCCAGCAGGACCCGCCGGTGGTCGACGAGCAGGGTATGGGGTTTGCCGTTGACCCGGAGGGTGATCTTCGAGTGCGGGTCGAGCGGCTTTTCGCTGGTCATGGCAAGGAGGGTCTTCCGGACGGGGTGGGGTGTCCGTGCACACCGCGTATCCAGGCTGCGACGCCTCACGCGTCCCGGCCACTCCAGGGCACCCCGCGGCCCCCGTCGCCGGGCCGGTCGGCCGGTCGGCGCCGGGGGAAGGGCTCGGTCATCGTCCAGCAGCGACGCGGCGGACTCCACCTCGTCCCTCGGCGCCCAGGCACTCACCGAGACGGAGCAGGACTTCAAGCTGATGTGGTGGCCGGATTCAGGGCAGGGTTTCGGCTTGGTGTTTGCTGATGGCGTGCCAGCGGCGTTCGTAGTCGGCTGTGTGGTTGAGGATGTCGTCGGTAGCGATTGGCCTGTTGTATTGGGCGGTGACTCCCCGGTGTGCGCAGTCCTGGGCCACGCTCTCGGCTGAGGGACTGTCCGCGCGCGTCCGGTGGTCGGCCCAGACGTGGTACATGCGGAAGGGCAGGAAGTAGCGGCGCAGCGTGGACGGGCTGATCGGATTGCCGCCGGGTGTTGATCGCGTCGACGACCTCGTCCCGCCGCGCGTGGACCATGACGCCGTTGCCGGCGTCGGCGAAGACCTTCGCCATGGCCGTCCCCCACGATCCTGCGGAGAACACCGCAACCCTAGCCACCCGACACGCTCCATCCCGATTGGCTGCAAGGCTTCTCGCCTGCACCCTACTGGTGACTGATGCGGCGCTCCTCGAAGAGTCGTCTGGCCTCCGCCGACAGCGCCGTCGTCATGGCCAGCATGTTCAGCAGGACCTCGCCGGAGTTGGACAGGCGCACCTGGACAACGTTCCCGACGTGGCTGTGGACCGTGCGTTCCAGCAGACCCAGCGTGGCCCATTCCCGGCCGTGAGCAAAGCCGCTGCAGATCTGCCAGACGTTCTGCGCAGACGGTTCCTTGCCTTGTTCAGGAGCTCGTCCACGTACTTGAGCTGGTGCTGGGTGCTCCAGCGCCCGCACACCCCGTTCGGGCCGATGCCGTGCCGGGTGGCGAGGTCTCGGATCTCCTGAATGCGCGTCGCGGCCGGCCTGCCCGAGGGCTGCAGGCCGGCGAGGTCCAAGGCCTGCCCGGGGCTCTGTCGAAGACCCCGTCCCGCCCCCTCCCACACGGTGAACAGTGCCGGATGCGTCTCTGCCAGCCGCCGCGCCCGAGCCGGCGCCGCTGTTCGATCGTGTGGGCGTTCGCGAGGGGCAGCCGTTCATTCTGGGAGCAGACGGTTCGTATGACGTGCAGCTGAACCGGCTGCCATCATCGGCTGATGGAGTACTTCACCCTCACCGCAAAACCAACGGGCCAAGACATTCACACCGTTGACGCCGTCCTGCGCCGGGCCTGGAACGCGTGCGCCGGGGTGGCATGCTCCAAGTGCGACGTCCCGCCCTGGCAGTACTGCCGCAACTGGAGCCGGGGCGCCTGGTCTGTGACCCGCTTCCACCGGCCCCGACAAGATGCAGCAGGTGCGCCCGAAATTCTGGCTCCGCTGGGGATCTACGGGCTCAGCTGGGCAAAGGGTACGGGCACCTTCAGGTGGGACAACCGGCGCGTTCCGGAGGTATGACGGGGCAGCTCTCCCTGCACTGGCTGGCCATCAGTCCCGAACTGGGTGAGAGACCGGAAGGCTGAGACAGCCCAGCAGGTGACATAACACCGTCGAGAACGACACCCGGCGGCAGCTCCATCCCGACGAGCGCGATGTCCATCCAGGCGGACGTCACCTCCCGTCCGGACCGGGCCTGGAGCTGTACCGTCTCCGCCGACCGCCACAGCACCGTCCGGTGGCCGTCGAGCTTGATTTATGCGCTGCTGAGCTGTCCACGGGCTGCGGACGGCCGTCAGACGGCCCGTGTACTCGTCGGCGATGCAACCCACGACAAGGTCCATCGCCCGGCAGGGCTCGATCGCCTTGGGCCATGTCCCGGTGAAGTATGCGAGGGCCGGTACTCCGCTCATCCTGAGCTTGGCATTTATCCAAGCTGAGGGCAGGCTCGGGAGGTGTTTCGGGTAGGCGCGGCGAGTGGCCGCCTCCGAGGGCAGGTCCGCCTTCGCCGAGTACTCCCTGCCGGGCCACAAGGAGGTCTTCAACCCGGTCGTCAACGTCGCCGACGGCAAGCAGAGCTACTGACCCTCAGGCCCCCGGAGTCGAGCTGTTCCCGATGCCAACTTACCTGTGGCGTGCGAACATTGACCGTATGAGCGACCTTGACGCAAAGCCCTGGCGGCCGGTGGCGTGGCGGGTGGCGGTTGCGGTCCTGGTCTTCGGGGGCAGCGCGACGGTGATGATGACGCTCAGGTTCTCTTGGACCCCCCGAGCCGACAGCGACCGGTGGGCCGTGGCGATGGTCGTTGCCGTGTTCCTCGGCGGCTTGGCGGTCAGCGCCTTTGAGTGGGCCCGGGGCAGCGGCGATACGCCCGGTCCCGGGACCGGGCCCACCACGACCGGCTCGACCGATACGCAGGAGGTCACGGCAGGTCGGGACAGCGAGAACATCGTGGCCCGCGGGGACATCAGCGTCGCTGGGACGGGCGCGCCAGGATCGGCCAAGCGAAGCGTGCCGGCGCCGCCGCTCGATCAGCGCGTGAAGTCGGGCCGCCGCAGCCGGAACATCGTGGGCGGCGGAAACGTCGTGCTCCCTCCTGAGGAAAGGAGGTAGCAGTCGGTGGGCGATGGGGACCGCCGAGAGGTGCGTCAGCAGGTCCGCTCCGGCAAGGAGAGTGTCAACGTCCTAGCTGCAGGCGACGTGGGCGACTTGCAGGTAACGAATCACTACTACAGGGCGAAGTGGGCGGGGGCGATAGCGTTCGCCGTAGTCGTCGCCTTCGGCGCGGTCTATTACCTCACCGGCGACCCGGATGTCAGGGACGCGTTGGCCAGTGGCCCGCGCCTGCGTGTCACGGTCCAGACCACGGAAACTGTCGCGAACCACAATGGGGCGTGGCTCTTCCCGGGAAGACTGCTGAAGGCCGGACAGACGCTCTCCACCGACCAACTGTCCGCGATCATGTCGAAGCGGTCCGACAAGGTGGACACCTACGAGACGACCACGCTGGTGACTGCCGAAGGCAACCGCAGCCACACCGTCGACATCACGGGTATGCACATCAAGATCCTCAGCAAGGTCCCCCCGGCTCCGGGCGGGACCCTGCTCGTCTATCCGCCCCAGGGCGAGGACACCAACATCAAGATCGGATTCAACCTCGACGAACCGATCCCCGTCCCCCGGAACGCCGATCCCGAGGAGAAGGCATTCGGCGGACGCTTCTTCGAAGACCACACGGTCTCACTCAAGGAGGGTGAGACCGTGAACTTCGGCTTCACCTTCCAGAGCGTCAAGTGGGATGTCACCTACGAACTCGTGCTTGAGGAAGTCGTCGACGGCACGCGCACCACGCAGACACTGACTGACAGATCCCGGCCATTCCACACCAGGGGATTCGCCTCGGCTTACGACCAGGCGGTCGCCCCAGACAGTCAGGACGGCGCCTTCGCCGTCACTGACCGCGCGAAGGCGATGGACTCGATGTGCGGCACACCGTGCACGGTCGAACTGGTCCAGGGCGCCGCGGCTGCGGCGAGGTAGGTGAGAAGCAGATGAAGCTGGCCGAGAGGAGCACGAATCGCAGGATGACGCTGGTGCTGGTCGGCGCCGTGATCGCGGCCGGGCTCGTCGGGTACCTGGTGAGATACCGGAGTGCTGTGGCTCCTGGATCCGCCACACCCTCGGTCAGCGTGACCACCGGCGCCTTCGTGGATCCGACAGCCAGCGCCACGGCAAGGTCCACGGCCGTACCGAGCGTCAGCCCGACCAGCGACAAGCCGTCCGCCTGGTGCGCCGCCGCACCGAACGTCGTCACCGCCCCGCCTCCGAAGGTCGAGCTCCTGTTCTCCACGGCCACCTGGCGCAGCTGCACCACCAAGGTCACGCGCAGTGGAGTCGGAGCGGGAGGCGTCCAGTACAAGGTCGACACGACCCTGCCGGTCTTCTGGTCGGCGAACCAGGCTGTCGACGCGCTCAACTCGACGATCAGGAGCCGGATCAACGATGACGTCAAGGGCTTCCTCGCCACCGTCGGCGAGGCTACGTCCGACGAGGCTCAGGGTGGGGCCTTCACCCTCTCCGAGCTGCCCAGGATCAACCAGGTCGGCCGACTGGCCGTGATTCAGTTCACCGGCGAGGAATACGCTGGTGGCTCCCACGGTGCGGTGATCGACGACTGGATCAATATCGACACAGACACCTGGACGATTCTGGACAAGAATCAGCTCCTTCTTCCCGCCGCCAGGCAAGCCGCAGGTGCCACCAGGCTGGCCAGGCTGATCGCCCCGAAGATCAGGGGCACGAACGGTGGCTCCTGCACTACAGACGCGGCGACTCTCCTCGCCGGCGGCCAGATGCCCGAGGGAACGGTCACGCCCAGCAGCTATGAGCAGAGCATGGAGACGGGGGTGCAGTCCGGCGGTGAACTCGTCGTCGACTTCGCCCCCTACTACCTCTTCGCCTACGGCTGCGGCGTCGGCTCCGCCACGCTCGATCTCCGCGATCTCAGCGGCCTGATCAACCCAGAGACGGTCGCTCTGGCCACGGCGACCGTTCCACCCGAAGTGGCACCTTCGCCCTTCGGGGGCTGAACCCAACCGGAACACCCCCGCCACGTCAGAGCCGGACGCCAGACTGTCCCCTCGCTGGAGAAAGTCCGGGACATCTCCTGCTCAAGGCCGACTTGGCGGCCGCGGCCCGCGCTGCCGGCTGGCACGCCACCTTGGAGGTTGCCGCTCCGCACGGCGGGTGGCGGGCTGATGTTCTGGCGGTCTGTGCAGACGGCCGCCGTTTCACGCTGGAGGCGCAGCTCTCACCGATCAGCGAACGTGAGGTACACGAGCGCACCGACCGGTAAGCCACGGACGGGGTGCAGGTGTGCTGGTTCGACGACCGAGACCGCCCGCGGCCGTGGATGATCGGCGGTACCCTCCCTGCATCTGACCGGTCCTTCGGAGACCCCACGCTTGGTGCGTGGCGTCATCGCCCGCTACAAGGCCGAATCCGGCTGGCAGGCGGTCGACAGCGTCAGCCTGACCCACGCGGTGCGCTGGATCCTCGATGGCCGCCTGATTCCGTGCGCGGACGGCCATGTCCACGGTTGGGACGAAGCGCCTACCGGACGTGGTGTCAGAATGAAGGAGCACCCGGACTGTCCTCCCGCGCGTTCGCTGCCCGCACACGGGAGTTGGTGGGGCTCGCCTCACCGAAGCAGATGATGACGTCCAACCAGCGCAAGTACTACCCGGGCATCGGACTGCTCGCCGACCAGGAGAGGGAAGCCACCGCATGAGCTCCCTGATCACCGAGGACGAGATCAACCACGAGACCGAACTCGTCTGGCTCGAGGACGTCACCGACCTCGACTACGTCCGCCAGCGCCTGGACCGCCTGCCCACCCGCAAAGCCAAACCCCCCTACCACCGCGACGGCCGCATGGTCGGCTACGCCCTGCTGGGCCCCACCGCCAAACCCTCCCGCGCCTCCGGCACCTTCCGCCGCCGCGTCTTCTGGCTCTTGCCCCACGATCGTGACTCCGAGCCCGAGGGCCTCTACACCAAGGGCGCCCCCGCCGAAGCCGTCGACCCTCGTACGCTCGAGCCACGCGTGAAGGGCTACAAGACCGAACGCTCCGAAGGCGGCCCGCCCTCCACCGCTATGCAGGAACTTGGCATAACACTCCCGCTGTAGCAGGCCGATGAAAGTGCCGCGGCTGCGGGTCGCAGCGAAGACCCAGGAATCCCGTGGCGCCGCGCCGCAGAGAGCTGCCCCGGACGGTGTCGACTGACATCCGGCCTTTCGGGTCTATGCGGCGATTGCCGCGCGTTCGGATATTCTCCTGCCAGCAGACAGCACGATGGGGGAGGGCTGGTCCGCATGCGGTTCATCTTCGTTCACGGAACTGGCGTGCGCCGCAAGCGCTTCGATGCGTTGGCCAGCCTTGTCGCGTCGGGATTGAGGGCGCTTTTTTCCGACTCGGAAATCGTGCCCTGTTACTGGGGCGATGCTTATGGTGCAACCCTCGCCGCGGGTGGCGCCTCGATCCCGGGGTTCGACGGTACGCGTGGCGCGGCAGCTGCCAGCCCGCTCGACGACGAGATCGCGGAATGGCTGCTCCTACTGACGGACCCGCTCTCAGTCCAAGTGGGCTGCGGCTTTGGGGAACGCCGCGAGCTCGGCCAGCACCTCCGGCAGCGCCGGGTCGTCGATCGCGGCGACGGGGACGGCGGGCGGCTTCGCGCCCCGGCGGTCCGGTCCGGTCGGCGCTCTCTCGCCGGGGAGCATCCACTCCCACGTCGTGAGTTGAGATCGGCCGGGAAGTGGCGGTATGCGCCCATCGCCGCCCGGCAGAACTGGCCGGACGGAACCGTGCGCTACCGGTGGAGGTCGACCTGCGCGGCGATACGGCCGTCACGACCGCCACCTACCCGTAGCCTCAGCCCGGACTCCGAGCAGCGCACGGGAGCAGGGTGGAGCCCGCCCGGGACCTGAACGAGGCGCACCAGGGCGACATGCCGCAGACGCGATACCGGCAGGTGAAGGAGCCCCGCAGGGTGGCGTGACACCTGCACTCCCGGCTGGACTACATTTCGCTGGCGTTGTTGGTGATGGCGTGCCAGCGGCGTTCGAAGTCGCCGGCCTGCTGGGTGATGTCCTGGGCGGTGATGGGTCTGCCGTATTGGGCGGTGACTCCCCGGTGTGCGCAGTCCTGGGCCACGCTCTCGGCTGAGGGACTGTCCGCGCGCGTCCGGTGGTCGGCCCAGACGTGGTACATGCGGAAGGGCAGGAAGTAGCGGCGCAGCGTGGACGGGCTGATCGGATTGCCGCCGCGGCCGGTCACGCCTTCGCTGGCGAGACGTGTGGAGAGCTGCTTGCCTGTTGGCTCCTGGCCGTGCACGTTCGCGTAGTTCTTCCACGCGAGGTAGTACCGGTCGACCACCGTGAGGGCGTTGTCTTCGCTCGCGGGTGGTTGTGGCTCGTCGATGGCTGCGTTCACCTTCGGGCCGGGTACCTCCAGGGCTGCCGGCACTCCCGTGCTGGCAGGAGGCACCGTGGGGGCGGGATCCGGAGCGTTTTTCGTTTTGCGAGGGTCCGTCAGCGTCTCGCTGTTGGGCGGTCCGCCCTCACCGAAGTCCCGCTGCTGAAAGGCGTGGACGAAGGCGTGAAGGTCTTGCGCGACGAGGGGTTCGCCGGCCGTGGTGGTGATGCCGTCGCGCTCGAAGACGTAGCGAGCCAGTGCGGCCGCGTCCGGGTATCTGCCGTACTCATGCGCGAAGTCGGTCCAGGCCCGGTAGAAGAACTCCTCCCAGTCCACGTCATCGCTGGCACGCCCGCCCTCAGCAGCATCGGGGGTGTTCGGCTCATAACGCTGCTGCAGGCTGGCCAAAATGGGGGACAGCTGTTCATCGGACAGTGGGTCGCCTGCTGCTGTGGTGATGGCGAACCGGTCCCGTAGGAACAGGGCGAACTGGCCCGGCGTGGGCACCCCGAGGAACTGAGCAACCCACGACTGGTAGGCGTCCGCGAACAGACCACTCTCACTGGCATCCTGGAATGCAGGAGCCGACATCGGCGCCAGGGGCATCTGAGCCTGCGCCCGAGACATCTGCTCCTGTTGCATCCGGGCCCGGGTCTGCGCCTTGGTCTGATCCGGGGTCGGCTGGGCGTATCCGACCGGCGGCCGGTTCACCTCCAGGTCCAAGTGCTCGGGCGCAGCGGGGGCCGCCGGGGCCTGAACGGACGCCTCGACCGCCACGGGTGCCGGCGGCAGCAGCGCGGGCTTGATGCCCGCCGCCGCCAGACCCGACGGGGCCGTCTCCGAGAGGGGGACGCCGTAGCGTGCCAGGCGCAGCGGCATCAGCGACTCGACGGGGGCCTTGCGGCGCCAGGCGCGGCCGAAGCGGGAGTTCAGGCGGGCCTGGTAGACGAGTCGGTCCTGTTCCAGCTTGATGACCTGTTCGTAGGAGCGCAGTTCCCACAGTTTCATCCGGCGCCACAGCAGGAACGTGGGGAGCGGGGAGAGCAGCCAGCGGGTGAGGCGGACGCCCTCCATGTGCTTGTCGGCGGTGATGTCGGCTATTCGGCCGGTCGCGTGGCGGGCCGCCTCGACCGAGACCACGAACAGGACCGGGATGACGGCGTGCATGCCGACACCCAGCGGGTCCGGCCAGGCCGCCGCGCCGTTGAAGGCGATCGTCGCCACCGTCAGCAGCCACGCGGTCTGGCGCAGCAGGGGGAACGGGATGCGGATCCAGGTCAGTAGCAGGTCCAGAGCGAGCAGGACGGTCTCACCTGACGAACCCGGACAGATCTCGATCATGCAATGACGCTGGGTCGAGGGCGCGGCCGAGGAGGTCGATGGCGTCGGGGTCTGTACGCTCACCGGTGTAATTGATGATCATGGAAGAGACATCAAGTGACTGACACCGTGACCGAGTTCGTGGCCGCCGATGATCAGGCAGATCCGTCACCGGAGGCTGCGGCGGTCGAGCAGAGGCTGATCGACCAGCTCGTCGAGCAGGCCCGGAGCAAGGGGCTGCAGCTGACCGGCGAGGGCGGCCTGCTGCAGCAGCTGACCAAGAGGGTTCTGGAGTCCGCTCTCGAGGGCGAGATCACCGACCATCTCGGCTATGACAAGCACGATCCGGCGGGCAAGGACGGCGGCAACTCCCGTAACGGCACCCGGTCCAAGACGGTGCTGACGGACATCGGGCCGGTCGAGATCGACGTGCCCCGTGACCGGGAGGGCTCCTTCGAGCCGGCCATCGTCAAGAAGCGGCAGCGCCGGCTGACCGGCGTGGACGAGATGGTCCTCTCGCTGTCCGCAAAGGGCCTCACGCACGGGGAAATCTCCGCGCACCTGGCCGAGGTCTACGGCGCGAGCGTGTCCAAGACGACCATCAGCACGATCACCGACAAGGTGATGGACGGCATGGCGGAATAGCAGAACCGGCCGCTCGACCGCGTCTACCCGGTCGTCTTCATTGACGCGATCAACGTCAAGATTCGCGATGGCCAAGTAGCGAACAGGTCGATCTACATGGCGTTGGCGGTCACCGCCGAGGGACACCGCGACATCCTCGGCCTGTGGGCCGGCGACGGCGGTGAAGGCGCGAAACACTGGCTGCGAGTACTCTCCGAGCTCAAGAACAGGGGCGTCGAAGACGTCCTCATGCTGGTCTGCGACGGGCTGAAGGGGCTGCCCGACGCGGTCGGTGAGGTGTGGCCGCGCACCGTGGTGCAAACGTGTGTAGTTCACCTGCTGCGGGCCTCGTTCAGGTACGCGGCCCGCCAGGACTGGGACAAGATCGCGAAGGCATTGAAGCCCGTCTACACCGCTCCGAGCGAGGATGCGGCCACGACAAGGTTCCTGGAGTTCGCCGAGGTCTGGGGAACGAAGTATCCGGCGATCGTGCGGCTGTGGGAGTCCGCCTGGGCAGAGTTCACGCCTTTCCTCCAGTTTGATGCAGAAATACGCCGCATTATATGCACGACCAACAGCATCGAGAGCGTTAACGCCCGCATTCGCAAGGCCGTCCGCTCCCGCGGGCACTTCCCCACGGAACAGGCCGCCCTCAAATGCGTGTACATGGCCGTCATGAGCCTCGACCCCACCGGCGCCGGCCGTAAACGCTGGACCATGCGCTGGAAGGGTGCCATGAACGCCTTCGACATCGCCTTCGACGGCCGCCTCACCGCAGGCCAACTCTAGCCACACCAAGCCCAGTTACACCGCTCGCTTTACAGACCCCGTTGAGGGGGGCTGTCGGTCCAAAAACAGATGAAGGTGACGCGCCTCAAGGGCGTCCCGATGGCGGACCTGGGAGAACCCGCAGCCCGGAAACTGTCTGGCTGCGAATCGGCGTGAACGACTACGAAGCTCCGCCAGGGCTGCGCCCGTGTGCGCGAAGGAGCTTCGCCCGCCCGGTGCCGCCGCGGAGCGGTTCGGACCGTCACGGTCGGAGGGCGTGGTGGCACCCCTACTGGGCGGCCCTGCCCTCGGTGCCGGTGGCGCGCTCCGAGCTCCGGCAGCTGGCCGGCGTGCGGCGGGCCCCTCAGGTCGGCCGGCCATGGTCGCCCGCGTGGTCGTCTCGGTCGAGCGGATCCAGATCCTCCTGGTCCCGACCACAGCGCCGGCCGCCGGCCTGGTCGGCGGTGACATCTCGCCCCGTCGGCGCGGGCAGGCCGACGACGCCCTCGCCGCACCCGTCTTCGAGTTCCACGACGTGGACCGCCCCACCGCGCTGGCGGTCTCGGAACTGGCGACCATGGCCGGCGTCGACCTCGCCACCGCCCACGCCGCCCACCTCGCCCTCCGCCGCCCCGGCTGGCCGGTGCTCACCGCCCACCCGGCCGAACCGCACAAGGTCCACCCCGGGATCGAGACCGTCGAACTCCCCTGAGGTCAGCTTCATCCGAACTCGACGGTCAGTCGGTCGCCTTGGCGGCCTGGACTATCAGGTTCTCGACCCGGCCGGGGTGGGAGAGCATGACCAGGTGGGACGCGCCGTCGACCACGACGGTGTGAGCGCCGGCCCGCCGGGCCATGAACTTCTCGGTCGCGGCCGGGATCGCCCGGTCGGCCCCGGCGACCAGGTACCAGGACGGGATCGTCTTCCAGGCCGGTACGCCGCTCGGCGCCTGGAGGGCGGCCAGGTCCACCGGGCGCTGCTGGGCGGCCAGCAGCTCGGCGTCGGATCCTCGCAGGTCGGCCGCCATGACGGTGCGGAACTTCGCCGGGTCGACGTATCCGTCCGCGCCGCCGCCGCCGGCGACCGCGTAGGGCCGGACGACGAGCGCCTCGCCGAGCTGGCTTCCGGGGTTGAGACCGACCAGCGCCAGACCGTTCTCGCCCTGGTCGGGAGTGAAGGCCGCGATGTACACCAGGGCCTTGACGTTGGCGTGCCCCACCGCGGCGTTGGTGATCACCTCACCGCCGTACGAGTGGCCGACCAGGACCACCGGCCCGGGGACGGAGTCGAGGAGGCTGCTGACATAGGCCGCGTCGGAGTCCAGGCCCCGCAGCGGGTTGGCTGCGGCGATGACCGGATAGCCGTCGTGCCGGAGCCGGGCGACGACCCCGCTCCAGCCGGAGGAGTCGGCGAAGGCGCCGTGGACCAGGACGACGGTGGGCTTGGGGGCGTGCCGGGCCTGCGCGGCCACCGCCGACGGAGCCGGTGCCGAGGAGGCCGGGGAGACGGCCGACACGGTCAGGACGGCGATGGCCAGGGCGGCCGGGATAGCCACGCGCCGGTGGAACCAGCGGTTTCCGTGCGGCGGGACTGACGGGGTTTCGGGCATGGCGGAGTCCTTCTCTTGGTAGGGCCGCTGGCGTCTGCTGCAGTGCGCGGCGTACGGGATCGCACGTCGCAGGGGTGGACGGCGGTCAGGCGGTCGGCGGCGGGCCCGCGACGCTCACGCGGAAGGACTCCGCGGAGGCGAGGATGTTCCCGATGTCGAAGGCGGGGGCCACGTCGTCGAGGCGGGTGGCGGGAGTGCCGTTCGCGCTGAACCACCCCTCGACCCGCGACGGTGTGAAGGCCACGGCGAGACGTGCGGTCTCCGAGCGGACCAGGTAGCTGTGGGGCACCCCGCGCGGGCCGAACGCGATCTGGCCGGGTTCGAGCTCGTGCCGCTGGTCGCCGACGAAGAACGAGACCTCTCCGTCGAGGACGATCCAGACCTCGTCCTCGTCCGCGTGGATGTGGCGCGGGGGCGCGTGGCCGGCGGTGTCGAAGAACTCCATGACGCTGAGGGCTCCGCCGGTCCTGCTGCCGGGGACCAGGAGCCGGGCCCGGCCGCCGAGGAACCAGAAGGGTTCGCTGTCGGCTCCGGCGAAGGTGTTGTCGGGAAAGGGCGCGATCACGACGTGCGCCCGAGGAAGGAGAGCAGGAGTGCGGTCATCTTCACGGGGCGCTCCTCGTAGATCCAGTGGCCGGAGTCGGGGACGACGACACCGGTGATCTTCTTCGCGTACCGGCGGACCTGGTCGGGTACGGCCTCGCCGAGGCTGCCCGAGGCTCCGATCGCCAGGACCGGCATGGTCAGCTTCGTCCGCCGGTTGACGGCGTTGTCCTCGACGTCCTGGGGGAAGGTCCGGAACCACTTGAAGCTCGCCGACAGGTGGGCCGGGTCCTTCAGGGCCTCGGCGAACACGGCTATGTCGTCGTCGGTGACGGAGCCCTTGCGGACTTCGAGGCTGTCGACGAATCCGCCCACCCACTCCTCTTCGCGGTCGGCCACGACCTTTTCGGGAAGGCCGTTGGTGAGGGAGAAGAAGCCGAAGTTCCAGGCGGCCGGGCCGGCGGCGGTCAGGGACGGGAACTTGTAGAGGCTCGCGTCCGGGATCGGGGCCTCGCTGAGGACGAGTTTCTTCACGTCGCGGGGGTGTGCGGCGGCGTAGGAGTAGGCGACCATCGAGCCGATGTCGTGGCCGACCAGCCGGATGTCGTCGGCGTGCCCGATCCTGCGGAGCAGTGTGTGGACGGCTGCGGCCATCGACTTCTTGTCGTAGCCGTCGGCCGGGGCGTCGCTCTTGCCCGCGCCGGGCAGGCTGGGCGCGATGACGGTGTAGTGCTGGGAGAGCTCCGGCAGGAGGGCGCGCCACTCGTACCAGGTCTCCGGGTAGCCGTGGAGCAGGACGAGGGTCGGACCGTGGCCGCCGATCACGTAGTCGAGGCCGGCGGCCTTGTGCTCGGTGAACCCGGCCGGTACCAGGGGGGCGGCGGACGGGGTCACGGTCGTCGCGGTCTTGGTGTGCGGGGTCGCGGCGGAGACGGTGGCGGCGGAGAGGGTGGCGGTGCCGAGGCCGAACGCCGCGGCGATCGCGAGCGGTGCCAGGACGCCTGGCCGGAAGAAGGCATGACGGTGCTTCACAGGTGCTCCAGTCAAGGGGAAGGCGTGGCTGTGGCGATGAGAGTGCTTGCGGCTGGGGCTACAGGGTGCTGACGAGACCGCCGTCGACGACGAAGTCGGAGCCGGTGATGTTCGCGGCCCGGTCGCCGGCGAGGAACACGACGAGGTCGGCGACCTCGTCGGGGCGGGTGAACCGGCCGGTGGCGGCGTCGGCGGCGGCCCGCTCGGCCACGTCGTCGGCGGAGCCGCCGGTGGCGGCGGCGACCGTCGCGGCGACCCCGTCGCGCGCCAGCCACAGACCGGTGGTGACGGGGCCGGGGCTCACGGTGTTGACGCGGACGCCCCGCGGGCCCACCTGCTTGGACAGGGACTTGCAGAAGTTCGACAGTGCGGCTTTCGACGCGCTGTAGTCGATCACGAGCGGGTCGGGCAGGAACGCGTTGACGGAGCTGACCGTCACGATGCTCCCCGCTCCGCGCTCCAGCAGGTGCGGGAGCGCGGCCCGGGTGGTGTATACGGGGGCCAGGAGGTTGACGGACAGCGTCGCGGCCCAGTCGTCGTCGGTCACCGCGAGGAAGCCGTCGGTGCGGGGCCGGACGGCACCCACGTTGTTCACCAGAATGTCCAGGCCGCCGTAGGCGAAGGTCGCGGCGGCGACCAACTCGGCCGGTCCCTCGGGTGCGGTCAGGTCCACCGCGACCGTCAGGACGTCGCCTTCGGCGGCCAGCGCCCGCAGCTCGGGGGTGATCTCCCGCGAACCGGTCACGACCCGGGCACCCTCACGTACGAGTGCCCCGGCCACGGCGAGTCCGATGCCGCGGCTCGCGCCGGTGACGACCGCGGTCCTGCCGGTCAGGTGCAGATTCATGCCAGGGCCCTTCGACGGTGCCGGTGCTGTCGGTGGAGTGCGGTTCGGAGGAAGCGCCGTTCAACGGAGGCTTCGTTCAACGGAGTTGCCGTTCAGCGGAAGCGCCGTTCAGAGGGAGTGCCGACGCAGCCAGTCCAGTGCGGTGTCGGCGACCTCGCGCCAGCCGCCGTCGATCGTCAACGAGTGTCCGCGGTCGGGGAAGTCGGTGATGTCGGTGACGGCCTCGGAGTGCCGGTACTGCTTGAGGGTGGCCCGGACGACGGCCTCCGGCACCGTGTGGTCCTTGCCGCCGGTCATCAGCAGCAGCGGTCCGCGCGAGCCGTTGGCGGTGTCGACCTTGGCCGGCGAGTGCGGGTTGAAGTTGGCGGCGGCGGCCTCGAACAGGGGCTTGCCCGGGGCGGGGATCGCCCATCGCTCGAACAGCTCAACCGACTCCTCCTCGGACACGGCGTTGCCGAACGCGAAGCGGAACTGATCGGCCGTGAGGGAGACCGAGCGGTGCTTGTTGCCAGGGTTCTTGAACACGGGCAGCGTCGCGCGCAGCGCGGACAGCGGCAGCGGGAGCACTCCCTTGATCTGGGCGGCGTCGATCGCGACGGCGGCGGCCGCCAGGTTCTGCCCGAGGAGCTTCTGCGCGATCATGCCGCCGAACGAGTGCCCGATCACGATGGGCGGGGCCGGCAGCTCCCGGATGATCGCCGCGTAGTGGTTCACCACCTCGTCGATTCCGTGGTCGGCGATGCTCTCGGGGTTGGCACTGGCCTCCTCGACGGTGCCGGGGTCGCCGGGCCAGCCCGGTGCGACCGGGGCGTAACCCTCCCGCTGGAACAGGTCGAGCCAGGGGGCCCACGAGGAGGCGTGCAGCCACAGGCCGTGGATGAAGATGACGGGGACGGGGTTCGATGGCGTCATGACGACCTCTCGGTTCGGACGGTGCGGTGGGTCCAGCGATGTGATCGATACAGCGGTGCTGCCGATACGGCCAGGTGTCCGGCGCCGGGCCAGCACACCACGGGGGCCACGGCGTTCGTACCGGGGAAAGACCCCAGTGCGTCGGTGCCGGAATCGGGGTGGACTCCGCAGTGGGGCCGGGTGACACGCCTGCTCGCGCGTCCGTTCCCACCCCCACCCCCGGGAGCTGCGACTACGGACGGGTGCCGAAGGGGCCCAGGAGCCCGGCGTCGATCCGCAGCGATTCGAGCATGGTGGCCGCGTTGTCGAGGGTGAACACGTCGGCCGCGGCGAGGACTCCGGTGTACTTGGCGATCACCGGACCGGCCGCCTGCTGCGCGACGGCGTCCAGGTAGGTCTTGAAGATCGCCCAGGAGTTCCCGGACGGGCCGTACTTCTGGAAGAACGGCGTCGGGTCCAGGGACATCGCGGCCTTCACACCGTCGGTGAGGTCGGCGATGTACCGCTTCTGCACGTCGCCGTCGGCGCGCACCCCGAGCCGGCCGAGGTGTCCGCCGACCAGGGTCGTCCAGGGGTAGCTCATCGCCGTGTCCTGCGCCTTCACCCAGGCGGGGATGTCCTGCGAGACGGCCAGGTTCCTGAACGGCACCCAGCCGGGATAGAGGACGTCCACCACCATCAGCGTCGCGTGGTCGGGCGCGTAGACGAAGATGTTGTCCGGGGAGTGGTTGGGGCCGTGGTAGGCGAGCTCCAGGCGTTCTCCGCCGACGCGCAGGTCGAAGTGGTCGTCGAAGGTCACGGTCGGGAGCGGCCGGTTGGGGTCGGCCTCCAGCCGGAGCAGTCGGCGGGTCTCGCTGTGCGCGATGCGCACGACGTGTTTGCCGAAGAGGTGGGCGGAGCCGATGTGGTCGGCGTGGGTGTGGGTGTAGACCAGGTGGGTGACCTTCGGCGGCCGGCCGTTGGCACGGGTGACCTCGGCGATGGCGCGCAGCAGGTTGTTCCCGATGGTCGGCGGCGCGTCGACGAGCACCACCCCTTCGCGGGTGCTCAGGAACATCGCCTGGTAGTAGGCGTCGGTCACCCAGTACAGGTTGCCCTTGATACGGCCGACGAAGTAGCCCTGCTCGTTGAGCGCGGGGCCGGTCGCGGCGGTGGGGACCGGGGCGAAGTCGGGGAGATCCGTCGAAGCGGTGGCGGTGGAGGTGGCGGCGTGTGCCGTGCCCGGCAGTACCTCGCCGCCGAGGACGGCCGCGGTGGGGACCGCCAGCGCGGCCGTCGCGGTCCTGAGGAACGCGCGGCGGTTCGCGGTCGTGGTGGGGCGGGATTCCGGTGTCATGGGTCGGGGCCTTCCAGGGGGCTGGCGGAGTCGTCGTCGGCGGCGGGTGCGGCGACCGCAGGACATCACCCGCGTTTCCTGGTTCGTATCAGGGAGAACCCCCAGTCCCGGCGCGCGCCCGGCCCCCGACCGGACTGGGGTGCCATCCGCCAGTGGCGGGCGACAGGCTCAGTTCTCGCTGGTCAGCAAGGAGTTGAGCTGTCGCCGGGAGGTGATGTCGAGTTTCCGGAAGATCTTGTTGAGGTGGTACTCGACGGTCGACTGCGTGATGAAGAGCCGGGTCGCGATCTCGGTGTTGGTGGTTCCGTGCGCGGCGAGGGTGGCGATGCGCCGTTCCTGCGGAGTGAGGTCGTGCTCGGTGAGGTCGTGCGGGGAGCGGCCGGCGCGCTTGCGGGGGTGCGCGCCGGTGGCGAGGAGCTCGGTCCGGGCCCGCTCGGCGAAGGCGGCTGCCCCCATGTCGGTGAACATCCGGTACGCATGGCCCAGTTGGGTCCGGGCGTCGGTGCGGCGTTTGCGCCTGCGGAGCCATTCACCGTAGAGGAGGTGGGTGCGGGCCAGTTCGGTGCGTACCTGGGTGCGGTCGAGGAGGTTCAGGGATTGGGCGAAGTGGGGTTCGGTCCGGTCGTGGTCGGCCGAGACCAGGGCCCGGCAGCGTTCCAGGAGTCCCAGGGCCCAGGGCGTGCCGGCCGGCAGGGCGCGTTCTTCGAGGCGGGTGAGGGCCTGTCGGGCCGTGGGCCGGTCGCCGCAGCGGGTGGAGGCCTCGATGAGATCGGGCAGGGCGCGGGGGGCGCCTCCGGGGTTGTCGGCGTCGAAGGTGACGCGCGCGTGGGCGGCGGCCTGGACGTAGTGCCCCAGGCTGAGTTCGAGGACGGTCAGGCTGTTCCGGGCCCAGTCGGCCAGACCGCCGTGCGCGTGCCGGCTGGCCAGGTCGCGTACGAGGAGGGCCGCGGCCGTGCGGGCCGCCGATTCCTGGCCGCTCCAGGCCAAGAGCTCCACACGGTAGGCCAGGCCGGGTGAGGGCTGGCCGATGACGGCGGCGAGGTCCTGTGCCTCGTCCAGGCACGCGGTGGCGGTGGCGAACCGGCCGGCCCGGAGCTCCCAGGTGGACCGGACCACCAGGGTGGAGCGCAGTGCTCCCAGCGCGCCGATGGCGCGCTCGTGTGCCTCCACGAGCCGGGCTGCCTCCGCGCCGCCGGTCTCGTCCCAGACCTCCTCGGCGGCGTAGAGGGCCAGGGTCGCCGCGCGTAGGCCGTGCCCGACCACGTCGGTGTCCCGTTCCAGGGCGGCGAGTGCGGCCTGGAGGAGAGGCAGGGCGGCCTGGTAGCCGCCGTGCATCCGCAGAGCGAAGCCTTCGAGGAGGAGGTCGGCGCTGCTGGGGAGGGCGGACGGCTCAGGTGTCGGGGGTACGACCGCCGTGGTGACGGCCGGCGGGGCGGCGGCTCGCGGGGTGGCGAACGGTGAGGCCACGGTCAGCGTGGTCAGGGACGAGGTCTCGGCCGGCGGGGCGACGACCGCTGGTGCCAGGGCCGCCGGCGCCGGAGCCGCCGGTACCAGGGCACGCGGGGTCACGGTCGGCGCGAACAGGGCGGGCGGTGCCAGGGTTGGCGGGGGCGCGGCTGGCAGGTTCGTGGCCACGGCCGGTGGGGTCGGGACCACGACCGGCGCGGACCCGACCGGCGCGGGCAGCGCCGGCGGGCTCGGGGCCAGGGGGCTCAGGGCGGGCGAGGTCAGGATCGTCACGCCGAGTTCCTGGCGGGTCGTCGCGTCGTGTTCACCGCACAGCACGGCCAGGAGTCCTTCCAGCAGGATGGACCGGGCCAGAACGCGGTCCGTGTCCGCGACCACGCCGGCCGCGGCCAGCAGCGGCGATCCCAGGCCCGCGAGCCGCCCGAAGTAGATGTCGGTGGTGGCCTGGGTGAGCAGGGCACGGGCCCGCAGGACGGTGTCGCCGCCGGCCAGGAGCGGCTGGGCCTGCGCGAGGAGGGACTGGGCGGTAGCGGGATCGCCCATCACGAGATGGGCCCGGGCGGCCTCGACGAGCCGCACCGCCCGGTTGGCCTGGGAGAGCTGTGCCGCTCGGGCCAGGAGGGCGGCCCGTTCGGCATAGCCGCCGCGCCCGCGGGCCAGTTCCGCCGCCGCGACCAGTTCGTCGGCCACCTCGTCGTCGAGCCCGACTGTCGCCTCGGCGCGGTGCCAGGCCCGCCGCTCGGGGTTGCGCAGTGCATCGCTGACGGCGGCGAGCGCGGCGTGGACGCGCCTGCGCTCACCGGCCGGGGCGCTGCGGTAGACGGCCGAGCGGATCAGCGGGTGCCGGAACTCCAGCAGCCGCCCGCCGGTGAGCACGCCCGCGGATACCGCCGCGTCCGCGGCCTGCGCGAAGACGCCCAGTTCCGCCGCCGCCCGCCACAGCAGCAGCGCGTCCTCGGGCGGCGCGGCCGACAGCAGTACCAGGAAGGTCCGGGTCTCCGGAGGCAGGCCCCTCACCAGACGTCCGAAGTGGTTCTCCAGCCGGGCTCCCACCGGCAGCGGTTCGAGCAGCGGAGCCGTCCCGGCCAGGTGCGCGGGGCTCAGCGCCTGGGCGCTCTCCATCAGTGCCAGGGGGTTGCCGCCAGCGTCGGCCACGATGCGCGCGGCCACCGCCGCGTCCACCCGCCCCTCCACGCTGTGCCCGAGCAGCTCGTGCGCCTGGGCGCCGGCCAGTCCGCCGACCGTCAGAGTCTCCAGCCCCTCGAACGCGCCTGGTCCGCCCGGTTCCTCGCGGCCCGCGATCACCAGGCCCAGAGCCTCCGCGCCCAGCCGCCGGGCCACGAACGCCAGCGCGTCGCGGGACTCGCGGTCCAGCCACTGCACGTCGTCGACCAGGCACAGCAGCGGCCGTGCCGAGGCGGCGTCGGCCAGCAGCGTCAGGGCGGCCATACCCACCAGGTAGCGATCGGCCCGAGGCGCGGCCAGCATTCCGAACGCGGAGGCCAGCGCCTCGTGCTGGGGGGCCGGCAGCGACTCCAGACCGTCCAGGAAGGGCCGCAGCAGACGGTGCAGGCCCGCGAATCCGAGCCGCGCCTCGGACTCCGTCCCGGCGGTGCGTACGACCCGCAGGTCGTTCGAGGTCTCAGCGAGGTGGTCCAGCAGCGTGGTCTTGCCGATACCGGCCTCGCCGACGACGACGAGCGCCGCGCTCATACCGTCACGCACGCCCGCGACCAGGTCGGACAGGACCCGCAGTTCCTCCTGTCGACCGGTGAGCGGAACCCGGCGGGTGCGGGCTCCGGCCCGGGAGCGTTCAGTCATTCCCTCAGGAGACCACCCCGGGGTCCCCGAGCCCCTGGGGGTCGCCCCTAGTGTGGCCGCCGACGTGCCGCTGCCTCCGCCGCTGCGATGCCGTCAAGGCTGCGGGGTTCGGAGCGCCTGCGCGAGGTGGCGGCGTGAGGTGATGCCGAGCTTGGCGTAGATGTTCGACAAGTGGTACTCGACGGTCTTCTGGGTGACGTAGAGCTCCGTCGCGGCCTCCTGGTTCGTCTTTCCGCCGGCTATGAGGTGGGCGACCGACAACTCCCGCTCGGTCAGCGCGAGTACGTGCTGCCGGGCGTGGGCGGGAGCGGTGAGTCCCATGGCGGCGAGGTCCGTCTCGCAGCGCCGCAGGAACGGTTCTGCCCGCAGGGCGTCGAATCGGTCGTGGGCCGACTTGAACCACCGTGCGGCCTCCCGCCGGGAGCCGGTCCTGGTCGCCACCAGGAGCCTGCCGTAACCGTGTTCCAGCATCGCGCGGAACAGCGGGGCGTCCTCGCCGGCGTCACCGACCCCGCCGGTCTCGACGGGGCTCCCGGCGGTGTCGGGCCCATCGGTGCCGTCCGTCTTCCCGCCCAGAGCCTGGGCGTAGATCGCCAGCGCCTCACGCGGCCGCCCCTGGGCTTCGGCGAGTTGGCCGCTGAGCCGGGCTCCCACGACCCGCAGATATCCACTGCCGTCGTAACCGCGCCAGAAGTCGTCGAGGGCCCAGGCGGCGGCCGCCAGCCGTCCCGTCCCGGTGAGCGCTTCGACCAGCAGGGACTGCTGCCACAACCACAGGGGCTTGAACCGCAGGCGTACTCGATCGCCCTCGGCCCCGGCCTCGTCCCCGTTCCCGCCCCCGTCCTCGGCTCCGGTCACCGGCTCGACCAGCGGAGCCAACGACCTCACCATGGCGGCGTGGTCACCCCGGGCCTGCGCCAGCACCGCCCCCGCCAGTCCGGCGTACACACGCTCCGCCGGTGGATCTCCCAGCATCCGGTTGATCCCCTCCAGGGCCTCGACGGACTCCTGGGCCGCCTCCCAGTGCCCGCGCCCCGCCTGTACGCACACGGCCGCGAACCACGTGGCCGCGTCGCCGAGGACGTGGTCGTGGGCCGCGGCGATCGCGAGCGCCCGGTCCGCCGCGCTCTCACTGGCACTCCAGTCACCCGCGAGGTACTCCACCACCGCCAGCAGCGACGACGCCAGATGGCTGAGCTTGGACCCCGCGCCCAGCCGGTCGCGGTGCGCCACGGTGACCAGATCGGCCCGCGCCGCGGCCAGCCGGCCCAGGAACAGGTGCATGACACCACGGGTGGCCAGCGTCGCGAGCTGGTCGTTTGACGCCTCGGCGGCCTCGACGGGAAGGTGCGCCATGTCCAGCAGCGCCGCACCGGGCCCCTGGTCCCACATCCGGCCCGTGGCCAGCACCGCGCGGATGAAATCGGACGTGCCCGCGTCGAGGTCACCGATCGCCAGCGTCTTGCCCGCGATGTCGGCCGTCCGCGCGCCCCGGCACTGCCGGATCGTGATGACGGTCAGAAAGGTACCGGCCAGGAGCGCCACCCAGCTCGCGTCCGGATCGGCGAGCGCCTCCTGCCAGGCCTCGGTCAACCGAGCCTCGGCCGCGGCCAGCCGGCCCTCCAGGAGGTCCATGACCCCCAGCACGCAACTGCGCAGCGTTCCCTCCGCGCACTCCTCCACCTGCGCCCTCAACCGCACGGCGGCCCACGGCTGCAAGGTCAGCAGCCACTGCGCACAGGCCGTGAGCAGACGCCGCTCCCGTTCCAGGCGGTCGTCGGACAACGACGATGCCCACAGCAACCGGGTGGCGGCCAGGGCGTTGCGGCCGGCGAGGGCCTCGGCGTTCGCCGAACGCTCCAGGTCGGCCGCCAGAACAGGGTCATCGGACGTGGCCGCGGCCACACGATGAGCCCAGGCTGCCCCCGAACCCACCACCTCGGCCGCGGCGCTGTGCAGCGCGCGCCGTCGCTCGGGACCGATCCCCGCGTAGACCGCGTCCCGCTGCAACCCGTGCACCAAGGCCACCGGCCCCACGGAATCCGCCGGCCACCACCGCACCAGACCCGCCGCCAGCGCCGGTTCGAGCGCCCGCACGGCGTCGTCCACCCCGGCCACCCGCGCCACACCCACCAGGGGGAACCGGCCGTCCAGCACCGCCAGCGCCTCCACCAGGGCCACCGAATCGGCGGGAAGGCGCCCCAGTGCGGCCCCGATCCCCGCCCGCAGCGACTGGTGGACCGGCCACCGCCGTGCCGACTCGTCGCCCAGCACCTGAAGCGGTACCTCCGCCAGGACCGTGCGCACGTAGAGGGGATGGCCCTTCGTGTAGCCGTGCAGCCGTGTCACCAGCTCCGGTGTCACACGCACCGCCAACAGCCGCCGGGCCAACTGGTCGACCTCGTCCTGTCCGAG
Organism: Streptomyces sp. NPDC005784; assembly: GCF_042871525.1. Lineage (NCBI taxonomy): Bacteria > Bacillati > Actinomycetota > Actinomycetes > Kitasatosporales > Streptomycetaceae > Streptomyces > Streptomyces sp. NPDC005784. The sequence continues at coordinate 16,766 of NZ_JBIAIQ010000043.1, read as the reverse complement.
TCCGCCGACCTCGACCCGCGCCGCCCGGTCGACGGACCGCACCAGCCGTTCCAGCGCCTCCACGCTCTGCTCGCTGTCCGTACGGGTCGCCATCAGCACCAGCACCCGGTCGGCCCAGAGGCGGCGCACCACGAATCCCAGCACCTGCGAGGACAGCGGATCGGCCCAGTGCGCGTCGTCGACGACGACCGCGACCCTGCCCCCGGACTCCTGCAGTGCGCCCAGCAGCAGCAACAACTGCCCGCCCAGGGCGTGCGGCGACACCCCCGCCGCGTCCGGCCGCGCCAGCAGCGGGAACCGGGCCGCCAGATCCCTGTCCACCCGCCTCACCAGCTGGCTCAGCACACCACCGGGCAGATCGGTCTCCGAGGGATCGCCCACCGCCCACAGCATCGTGAAGTCCTCCAGCGAGGAGACCACCCGGCGTATCAGAGCGCTCTTGCCGATCCCCGCCTCACCCTCGACGACCGCCAGCCACGCCTCACCGCCGCGCACCTTGTCCACACACGCCGCGAGCCGCTCGGACTCGGACCGCCGCCCGACGAAAACCTCACGTTCATCGTTCGTGCTCGCGTCGGACGCACTGCCGGCCACGCTCATGTCTTGGTCTCCCAGAGAGGTCGGATCGGTGCGTGCGCCGCAGGTACGAGCGAGATCATCTTATCGTCGACGCCATTGCCGGGGCAGGGAGTTGAGGAGTGATCCCACCGGTCGGACGCGTGCTCGTCCAGAGCTAAGCTTGTTGTTTAGTGGGCGTTTTTATCGGTTAAGCCTGTTTCATCCCCAGGGCGATTGCAAAGTCGCGGTGATCTCGTGAGTGTGCAGGTCACGGCGGCGTGACGATGCCGGAAGGGTGCGCGACCGGACGCATCGAAGCTCCGTTGTGGAGGTGACCTTGCCAAGTCGCCTGCGCCCAACGGAGCTTCGATGTGCCGTCAGTCTGCCACCGTCTGCCTGGTCAAGTCGCCGACTCGTCAGCACTGCGCGACGGGTCCGCTGGCCGATCGGCTGGCTACGCTGGCCGATCCGCGGTGCCGGCGCGGGAAGCGTCACCCCTTCGTGGCAGTGCTGCTGATCGCCTGCTCCGCCGTGGTGACGGGGGCGAGGAGCTTCGTGGCGATCGATGAGTGGGCGGCCGACGCCCCGCAGGATGCCCTGGCCCGGTTCGGTGCCCGCACCGCGACTGTCCTGGCCGTGCGGGTCCCGCCCAGCGGTGCGACGATCCGCCGGGTCATCAAAGACACCTGCCCCGGCGGCCTGGCCGACCTCCTCGGACACGACCCGGCCGGCACCGACACCCTCGCGATCGACGGCAAGAGCGCCCGCGGCTCGCGCCTGGGCAGCACCCCGGCCGCCCATCTGCTGGCCGCGATGACCGGCACGGGCATGACCGTCACCCAGCTCAGGGTCCCCGAGAAGACGAACGAGATCACGTGCTTCGCCGCCCTGTTGGACCCCTATGACCTGCAAGGAGTCACGGTGACCGGCGACGCACTGCACACTCAGCGCGACCACGCCCGCTTCCTCGTCGAGGCGAAGAAGGCGCACTACGCCTTCACGGTGAAGCGGAACCAGAAGAATCTCTACGAACAGATGCGGACCCTGCCCTGGGGCGAGGCGACGGCGAAGTTCTACGACCGCACCCAGGGGCACGGCCGGAAGGAGACCCGGGTCGTGCAGGTGCTGACCGTCACCGACCTCGGCGTCGACTTCCCCCATGCCGCTCAGGTCGCCAGGGTCGTACGTCACCGCACCGACACCCGGACCGGCAAGCAGAGCCGGGAAACGGTCTACGTGATCACCGACCTGCCCAGCCGCCAGGCGTCCCCGGAACGCATCGCGACGATCCTCAGGGCGCACTGGGTGATCGAAAACAGGCTCCACTTCGTCCGCGACACCGCCTTCCGCGAAGACGCCTCCAAGATCCGCACCGGGCACAGCCCGGAGAACATGGCCACCCTGCGCAGCTTCGCCATCAACCGGCTCCGTGCCGCGGGCCACACCAACATCGCCGCCGGACTCCGCACGACAGCCCTCCGCCCCTACGAACGACCGCTGGCCCTCCTCGGCCTCAACTGACCTGCATCAACGCACGATCAACGAACTTTGCAATCGCCCTGGTTTCATCCCAACTCATTCTGGGGTCGGAGTGCAACTCCTGGGGCGCCAGTGCACCAACGTGGCTGGTGGAACTCGACAAGAGACCGTATTGACGGTTTCATCCTTTGAAGTCTGTCTCATTCCAAGGGGTGTGCATATCGACGGTTTCCCTCGCCGTGTCCCACGCGGGACCGGACACACGAGAGGCGCGAATGCGGCCCTGAGGCGCGTGTGGCGATGCAAATTGGGTGAAAACGACCTCTGAGAGGGCGTTTGGTGTAGGCGAATTGCTGTTTATTTCCTAGTAGGTTCCTCGCCAGGTAGGGGTGGTCTCGTCCGTTATGCGCTTGGTGAGGTTGTCGATCGAGGCGACGTGGATCATGGCTTCGGAGCTGGTGGGCAGGGTCTCGTAGTCGCGGGCGAGGCGGCGGTGCATCATGATCCATCCGATGCTCCGCTCCACGACCCAGCGCCTTTTGACGATATGAAAGCCGCGGATCTCAGGGTTTCTTTTGACGACTTCGACGTCGATTCCAAGCTGTGCCCCGTGCTCGACGACAGCGTTCTTGAAGCCGGTGTCGACCCAGCTCTTGGAGATGGTCGGGTAGGTCTTCTTGGCCTGGTCGAGGAGTTGTATTCCGACGGCGTTTTCCGACAGGCTTGCGGCGGTGACGGTCACGGCGAGGATGAGTCCGAGCGTGTCGGTGATGATGCCCCGTTTCCGGCCGACGATCTTCTTTGCGGCGTCCGTTCCCTGGCTGGTCAGGGGCACGTTGGTGGAGGTCTTCACACTCTGGGTGTCGATCACGGATGCGGTCGGTTCGGGCTTGCGCCCCTCTTTCACACGGGCCAGGCCGGTCAGGTCGTAGTTGAGCTGGGCGAGAATTCCTTCGTCACGCCAGGCGGCGTAGTAGGCGTAGACGGTGCCGTGGTTCGGGAAGTCGTGTGGGAGGTATTTCCAGGGGATTCCCGTGCGGTTGATGTAGAGGATTGCGTTGAAGACATCGCGTAGTTCGACCTGGGCCGGCCGGCCGGTGGGTCTGCGATCGAGTCGGGCGTTCCTCCAGGCGGATAAGGTCGGTTCGATCAACGCCCATCGGGCGTCGGACAGGTCGCTGGGGTACGGCTTGCGCTGGTTCACGAAAGGGCTCCAGGTCGACGCCCGTCTCGTGATCAATCAGCCGGTCGTCCAGGGAGTCACGCCAGACCTCGGGCCGCACCGTGGTCCGGCAGTCAGCCTCGACGCAGTACCGGAACAGGTATCGAAAATACGCAGGGGCGATCCCGGTCCCGGGGTCCGCGGTCATGTGCACGATGACCTCGTAGTCCCGCATGTAGTCGGTGAAGCCGTGATAGACCACGGCGTGATCGAACGCCTCATCGAGAGCGCGCTCCAAAGCTGCGACGTCCATGACGAATTACTACAGGATCGACTGCTCCAGCAGCCGCACCTCACCCGGCACAGGCCGCGCTGACACGCGTAGGGTGCACGCATGACGGAGTCAGCGAAGGGCAGGAGAGCGCCCCGGAAGCCGAGTGAGCTACGTGACGTCTACGAGTTCCTGGGGGAGGTGCGGCTTCGTCCAGGCATGTGGGTCCGCCGTAGCTCGCTGCAGCATCTGGACTCCATGCTGGTCGGCTACAGGGTCGCTTCGGAGATCCACGGCATCGATGAGAGTTTTGAGTTCTGGAACGGTGGCCCGTTCGCTGAGTGGTTGTGGAAGCGGCTCGGCATGTCGTACCCCAGCGCGCTGGGCTGGGCCGTCGAGATCGAGCGGGCGGCGGAGATCGCAGAGGTGCCTGCGATGGAGATGTTCTTCTCCTTCCTGGATGAGTTCCGCAGCGAACGTGGCGGGCGGCAGGCCACGGAAGAGGGGTAACCCTCGCCTGCCCCTCGGGGTGAAGCCAGGTCCCTCCCCGCCACCGTCGATGGCAGCGGGGACCTACCCGGTCAGTCCTGACCGGACGAACGCTGACTGCTGATCCGGCGAGCCAGTCCTTCGAAGAGCTCTTGAAGACTGGCTGCAGCAAGGTCGAACTGATCGAACCAAGAGGCGGTAGTCGACCTCCACACCTGCCCAGAGCCCGCCAGTGCGAACAGGTGGCCGCCGCCGTCGCTGGCGAACACCAGGGCAGGTTCCTCCCCATCGATCGGGACGGCCCCGTACTCGCGGAAGTGGCTCGCGACCATCGAGGACGAATGAATGAAGTAGCCGCTGTCCACATCCGGCAGGGAGACCTCGTCGATCACCCAGAACATCGTGGTCAGGTCGGAGGGAATCGGCGTCAATTCCACCAGAGCATCCGTCGCATTGTGGTTCGCCTCGGTCGCGAGCACCACCGCGTTCTTGCCGGGAGGGAAGCCGTGCCGTTCCTGGAACGACCGCATCAGCTCCGTGAGTGCTTCATCCGCCTGCTCGCACCAGGCCCGAACCCATTCCGCTTCAAGTCGTTGACCAGCCACGATTGGCCCTTTCATTGATCAGTGGATCAGACGTCGAGCCGGTGAAGGATCTGCGTGAACTCGTCGGACTCGATCAGACCCGTGAGTACCTGGGTCATGTTGCTGATGCCGGGATCGCGGACGATGAGGCCGTCCGAGCACCAGAAGTAGCGACCTCCCAGGGCTTCTCCGCTTTCGGCCCATCTCGCCATGATGACCTCGACTTGTCCGAGGGTGATGATGGTCGCGCTCCAGCGGGATCCGTCGTTGAGGTCCACAAAGACGTCGACGTTGTCCACCGACTCCAGGTCCTCGCCGGCGTTTGGCAGGTAGGCGGCTTCGAAGTGCTCCGTGCGAACCCGGTACCAGGGCCCATCCCAGCGGCCCGGCTGCGTGCTGGGCTCATCGGGCGAGTGTGCCGGGCCGAACCGGCCCTGCTCAACTGGGTTCTTCTGGCGTGCTTCCAGTCGGAGTGCGGTTCACCTGTCGGGGTCGTACGGCGGGATGCTCCAGCGCAGTATCGCTTCGCCTGCGCGGGATTCGAGGGTGGCGGGGTAGACCTGACCGTAGGCCCGCTTTCCACGGTGGCGCATCGAGTGGTCCCCGCCGTCCCAGCCGAGACCGAGAACTTCGCACCCGCCGAGGTCGATAGTGCCCGCAAGCAGTGGGTGGCTCCATCCGGCCCGGTGGAACCGGTGGAAGTCGGTGTGGGCATCGACGGAGACCATCAGGCCGTTCCCGGGCCCTTCGCGGGTCCAGGTCCGGAGCCGTTCCGCGACCGCCCCGGCCTCGACCAACGGGAGGTCGAGCCATCCGCGCGGTCCGTGTCCGCTGGCGTGGTGTGGGATGCGGTCGCCGCCGAATAGAGCATGGACGGTGTCTTCGTACTTGCCCCAGTAGGTGACGTCCGCCAGGCCGTCGGTGGACTCGCCGTCGGCCTAGAGCGCCGACGCGGTGCCGGTGACGGAGCCGTACTCGGGAACCGGACGCCCGCCGGTCCAGATCCCCTGGAAGCACTCGTACTCTTCGTTCACTCACCTCAATCAGACACAGTGAAGAGACGACGGAATCGATGATCGGCAGCATTATGGCCCTCGTGGTGGCCCCCTTGGCCATGGCCGGGCTGGCTCGATGGGCGGCGGCAAGGAGGCGGCACGGCCTGGCAGCGGGCCGGGCCGTTCACTTCCGCTGCCGACTCGACGGCCGTAAGGGCCGGCTGCTGGCCGACCCGCGCCTCGACGGACCCGTCTTCCTCGACCGCTCCGGCAGTGTCATTGCTCTACCGCGCGGCGGTGAGGCCCTGGACGCGACGGTCACCACCATGGGCCAGGGCGCCTTCGAGAAGGTCGGCCTGCGCTACCGGACACCCGACGGCCAGGTGTTGCGGCTGGGCCTGGGCACACACGACGCGCGGACGATCGGTGCCTGGCTGAGCGAACAGGCCCACCCGACCCTCGCACCCTCTCGCCGGCCGCTGTTGCCGACCGCGCCGCTCTGGGCGGTGGTGGCGCTAGTGGCGTCGCTGTTCGTGGGCTTGGCCGCAGCGGACTTCGCCCTGCTCGGGAAACACACCTCCGCCGAGGTCGTCCGTCCGAACCGGGCCGAGGACGGCTGCATTGTCAGCTGGGACGGCGGTTCGCAACATACGACTGTGGACTGCGACAGGGCAGACGTACGTTCCGGCGATCACGTCCCGATCATCGCGCTGCCCTGGCCCTTCCTGGGGGAGGCCATGGATACGCGGACCTCCTTGATCGTGGTCGCCGTCCTCGGGGGCGGCCCCGGTCTGCTCGGCCTTGGCGGTGCGCTGGTCATCAGCCCGTTGGCCTGCGCCCGACGCGTCCGGAGGGCGCGCCAAGCCGGCCCCGCCATCACCTCACAGGCGGCCGCGAGCGACAAGGACGACGAGGAGAGCGAGGACAGATGGCCCACCCTCGAGGACGACCTGAACTACGCGGGCCTCGCCGCCGCGGCCCGTCACGGCGATCGCCACGCTCCGGGTCCCCGGGTGACCTCGCCGCGCCGCGGCTTCGGCCGTACGTCCCTCTCGCCGCGCATCTGGGTGCTGACCACCGTCCTCGGCACCGGCGCCTGGTACTTCCTGCTGGGCTCCTGCGGCGCCGTCCTCGACGACCCCTTCCACCTGGGGCACCGCCGCTTCCTCGTGTTCGGAACGGTCGCCATCGTCTCCCTCGCCCGGCTCGGCTGGTTCATCGTGGACCGGTCCGCCCTCTGCGGCCCGGTACTGCGTGCCGCCCGTTCCGCGGCCGGGGACGGCACATGGCAGCCCATGCGCTACATCCGGCTGCGGCCGAACCCCGGAGAGCTGGTACTGGTCCTGTTCCGCCCGGACGGCGGAGACGTGGCGGCACCGGTACTCCTCCAGCGAATCTCACGGTCCCGCGGAAGTGAGCGCCGTACCGTCGGCGGCCCTGCTCCGGTCGGCGACGCTCTGGTGCACGACACTGGCGTGGGCCCGCTGATCTGCGAGATCGACGGCGTCCGCTACCTCCCGAGGGGCCGTGCCGTCGAGACCGCTGCCGACCCCGCATTCACGCGCGCCGAACTGCGCAACCTCGCCGAGAGCCACATCCGACCGGTCGGCCGACGCTAGTGCCGCGTCAGCCAGGGTTCGCCCCGTCGCAACGCCTGGCTCGCTCTCTCGCCGCACTGGCCGAAAGCTCGCCTCGTACGGCGACGCGGGCCACTACCTCGCCCCGCTCTTCGACGTCGACACCCACGTCCACGGACGCCTCACCCACACCCACGCACCTGGGGTCGCCGACCTCGCCGAACGGACCGGCTTCGACTTCGGCCCCCAGGGCAGCCGCGACCGACACGAGCTCGGCGTCAACGCCGCCGCCTACATCCAGGAACAGACCGAACGCGCCCTGTGTGCCCTCGCCGAACAGACCATCACCACGACCGGGCTCGGCAACCTGTGCTTGGCGGGCGGGGTCGCCCTCAACTGCGTCGCCGCCGACAAGATCCGCCGCCTGGACACGGTCACCGGCTACTTCGCCCCACCCACCGCGTCCGATCGCGGACAGGCTCTCGGCTCGCCTGGCACCGACTCACCGGCGACCTGCCCAAACGTCCCCTGACCAACAACTACTTCGGCCGCGACTACACCGACGAGGAGATCCTGCAGGCCCTGAACAGGAACCCCCGCTCCGGCCTCGTCGAACGCCGCCGCACACCCTTCACTTGGCGCCGCGAGAGCGACATCGCCCAAACAGCCGCCCAGATGATGGTTCCAGGGCGGCAGCGAACTCGGGCCCCGCGCACTGGGGGCCCGCAGCATCCTCGCCGACCCCCGCACCACCGCTGGCGCCGACGCCCTCAACCACAGGGATCAAGCACCGCGAGCCGTTCCGGCCATTCGCCCGGGCCGTCCTCACCGACCACGCCACGACCTGGTTCGACTTCGACGGGACCAGCCCGTTCATGCTGCTCGCCCCACCCGTACGCAAGGACCACGCCGACCACGTCGACGGCACCGCCCGCGTCCAGACCGTCGACCCCGAAGCCGCGCCCGCCTACGGCGCGCTGATCGACCACTTCCACCAGATGACAGGAGTACCCGTCGTCCTGAACACGTCCTTCAACGACCGCGAGCCCATCGTCGAGACCCCAGCCCACACGCTCGCCACACTCCAGGACTGTGATCTGGATGCGGCATGCATTGGCGCATACCTGGTCGAACGGTCCTGGCTTCGCACCGGGGGCTGCCACACTGAAAGACATGCCGACCTCCACTCCGCCGCTGAGGGAAGCCGCCCGCGCCATCGTCCTCGACACGGAGGACCGCGTCCTGCTGCTGCGCTACGACGAGAACGGCGGCTTCTGGGCAACGCCGGGCGGCTCGCTGGAGGGCGGAGAGGACCACGCCACGGCGACGCTCCGCGAGTTGCGTGAAGAACTCGGTCTCGACGCGAAGGCCGTCGAACTGGGGGCGCAGCTTGCCGAGCGCAGCCAGGATCACCTGGTCGGCGGGCGCGAAGTCCGGCAGGTGGAAAAGTACTTCCTTGCGCGCGTCCGCGCAGCCGACGTCAACCCGGCCCACACCACGCAACCCGACAACATCCGCGAGCACCGCTGGTGGACCATCGCCGAACTGCGCGCCGCCCAAGAGACCGTCTACCCCGTGGGACTCGCCGACCTGGTCACCGCCACACTCGAGCACGGTCCGCCCGTGCGCCCCGTCGTGTTGACCGGATGAACCGTCCCGGCACCGTGCGGGGGAGCAGCCTGCGGGCGTGACTGAGAACTGCCCAGCGAGCTGCTGCCTGCCCTATGCCGCCGTACTCTGCGACGTCGACGGCGTGCTGCGGCACTGGCCCGCCGACATCAAGATCGAGCACGCCCATGGACTGCCCGCTAGCTCCCTCGCGGCCGCAGCCTTCGCACCTGCTCGAATCAACCCCGCCATCAGCGGCGAGATCACCGACGAGCAGTGGCGGTCCGCGGTGGCGGCCGACCTCGCCACCATCTGCGGCTCCTACAAGCGGGCGCTGCCGTGACCGCCTGGCCCGACCGCACCCCGTCCGTGGACCTGGAACTGGTGGCTCTGCTCACCCAGGTCCGTGACGTCGCTCGCGTCGCCCTGGGCCCGAACGGAACCACATGGCTGGAGCAGGACCTCTCCTTTCCAGGGACTGGACAGCCTTGCCCACACCGTGGTGAACACCGCCCGGATCGGCATCGCGAAACCCGATCCCAGGGTCTACCGCATCGCCGCCGAACGCGTCGGGGCATGCAGGGCGATCGCCTCGATGTCCTCGGCCGTGGCGGACTGCTGGAAGGCTTCGGGGCGCGCGAGATGCGGCGGAAGTCCATGACGCTCCTTATACGGCCTTGTCGGGGGCCGGGCCGGTCTTGCATGTTCGCTTCACACCAGCCCGGCGGCGTTTCCACGACGTCGTGCCGCGTGGATTCAGAGGGGCGTGCCGTCGCAGTCGACGTAGCCGTCGGGGCCGAGGTGGGGTTCGACGCAGCCGTCGTGCGCTCCGTCGGGAACGTCTGCTTCGTCGCCCGGGGTCGCGTGCCGGGCAAGGAAGGCGCCGGCGTGGGCTGCGGCCTCGGTCCGGGTTCCGTATGGTTGCCCGGCCTGGCCGCTGATGCCGTTGGCTCCAGTGGCCTCCCAGGTGAATCCTTCCTCGCCAGGGAGCTGAATGATCTCGGCGACACCCCCGCCGAGCCGCAGCTCGAACGGTTCGCCTTCGCCACTGGTGCCGTCGGGCTTGCGCACGGCGCCGGGCCAGCGCAGCCTCGCCGCCTGCTTGGTGATCCCCCACGCCGCCCCGAGCTGCGCGTAGCTGGCTCCGGTAGCACCGGCGGTACGCGCCGCGCCGTCGGCAAGACGCCTGGCGATGCCCTCGATCTCGTGAAGGGCGTACAGGTACGAGAGTTGCCAGTCCGGCGAGGTCATGATGCCGTCGGGGACTTCCTGGCCGTCGGCGCGGTAGGCGAACTCGCGCGTGGAGATCGCATGGGCCAGGACGCGGGCGGCTTCAGCCACCTCGTCTTGGAGTTGCAGGACCTCGTCATCGCCGGGTTCCCGGTACGGGGGCTCATGCAGGGTCATGACGTCACGCCAGAAGGCGTCCAGAGTAGATTCCATAACGACAAGAATACTTGTCGCCCGGTGAGGTGACAAGTATTCTTGTCGCTAGTTCTGTGCCTTCGCGGGCTCAGCCCTCCCTCGGCTACCGGCCCCCCGGCGCCTCCGTCGAGAGCGCCCGACGAACCGGTCGCCGCCCCGAACCAGGTTTGACGTCCGATGGTCGGTGCGTCAGACCTTCAGAGGAGAAACGGACCGCCGTCGTGGCTGCAGTCCTGCTCCGTGGTGTCTGTACTCAACTTCCCCGCCGTGTAGCCCTGTTGGTAGCCGATCGAGGGGTGGCCGGTCCACCGTTCTGAATTCTGAGACTTCCTCGCTGTTCACCCTTGAGGGTGACACAGGGCCGTCGAGGCACTCCGCAGGACCGGGGGCACCGCCCGCGGGGAGCGGGGCGATGGGGAACTCAGGCACACATTCACAAAGACGGTGTCCTACATGGTGAGTTTGAGGAGCCGTTTGTAGCAGCAGAGTGCTGCGGCGAGGCCGAGAAAGGCCAGGTAGTTGCGGGGATCTCGTTCGTAGCGGGGGCTGAGTCTGCGGTAGCCGGACAGCCAGGACATGGTCCGTTCGATCACCCATCGGCGTCGGCCCAATCGTTCGCTGGACTCGATGCCCTTGCGGGCGATACGTACTCCGATCCGCTTGCCGCGGAGCCATTTTCGCAGGTCGGGGATGTCGTAGGCCTTGTCGGCGTGGAGGCGTTGGGGCTTGAAGTAGCGGCCGCGGTAGGGGTCATGTTTCGTTTGGTGACCCTCCACCATGGGCTTCAGGCCTTGGCTGTCGTGGACGTTGGCGGCCGAGACGCCCACGACCAGGGGCAGTCCGTGCGCGTCCGACAGGATGTGCATCTTGGAACCCGGCTTGCCTCGGTCCACGGGGCTCGGACCTGTGTGTTCGCCCCCTTTTTAGCGCGCACATGAGCCGAGTCGAGGACCACACGGGAGACATCGACGAGGCCCGCGTCATCGAGCCGGTGAACGACGGCTTCATGCAGGCGGCCCCACACGCCGGCCCTCGACCAGATCATGAACCTACGGTGTGCGGTCGACTTCGATATCCCGAAGCACGGCGGCAGGGCTCGCCAGGCACATCCACTGACCAGCACGTAGATGATCGCCGCGAACAGCGTCTCATCAGGCGTGTTCTGCTTCCCGCCGCCTTGCGGCCGTACCCGATCCTCCGGGATCAACGGCCTGGCGAGCTCCCACAAGCCGTCCGGAACAATCCAACTCCACGTACCCCGCCCCATACAAAGCCCAACGACCAACCGCCATGTAGGACACCGTCTAAAGCGCCTGAGTTCGCGATTTCTGAGGCGCTGGTACCACGAACTTGGCCCCTGCCGCCCGGGCTTCTCGGCCGTGGGCGGCTCGGTTCCGGCGGATTCGAGGTCGAATTCTTGGCGTCGGTCATGGGGCCGGAGCGAGACGGTCAGTGAAGCTCGCAGCCGCGGAGCATCACGGAGTCCACGAAGGTTCCGAAGCTCGATCGCCGGTTACCGAAAGGTCACATTCGGCGCGGCATAGCTCCGTCCTGCCAGCGATAGAGGTCGCGCAGCAGGGAAATTTCGGCGCCGTGATGGATCAGTTCCCTGTTGACGTGCAGGACCCTGTTCTCCATGGGAAACCGCTCGGGACCCACCGTGGGCGGATTGTCCAGGTCAGCGTCCGAGAGTTCGCGGACCCCCGCGTTCCATCGCCCATACATCTCATCGAGCTGTTTCAGCGCCTCGTCAGCGGTCCCCGCGTAGGCGAACGCCTCGGAGTCGAAGTCCCGGCCGCCGAAGTACCACTCGACCCGATAGGCCAGGCACGAGACGATGATGTGCCCAAGGCGCCAGGCGATCGTGGTCACCGGCGCCGGTTCCGGCACCAGGTCGGGGGACGCGTAGTCCAGCGTCCATTCCCCCGAACCGTCCGACATCGGTGCGGCCGACGTGCCACGTGGGCGGATGCTCCAGCAGCCCCCCACCGGCTCCCAGAAGTACTCCTCGTCGGTGAGACCTTCCAGCCGTGGCCGCAGGTTCTTGCGCCAGTACCAGTCCAACTGCTCCGCGAGCCGCTCGCTTCTTGTCATCGCCGCACACTACATACAACGGAGACCTGGCTGCGCCCCTCGCAGACGCCGTCACCGGCCGTCTACGGGGTGTCCTCCTGGTCTTGGTCGGATATGGGGTCGGGGTGGAATGGCCTGGTGTAGCGCAGTCCGGTGTCGGGGGTGATGTTGAATACCGCGCACAGGTGTTGCGGGTCGGCGCCGGTGACGGCGGCCTCTTCGAGGATTCGGTCCTCGCGAAGTCGTCGTGCGGTGACGGGGAGATCCTTGAGCAGGGGCTGCATCCAGCCGATGGTGACCGGCGTGCGAGAGTGCGCGGTCTGCGAGCTGAGGAACAGGTGGGGGTTGCGGGTGTGTGGCCAGCGTGCGTTCCGGAGGTAGATGTAATCGGAGGCGGCCTGGCGAGTGAAGGCGTCGAGGGGATGGTCGATGTCGCCGAACGAGAGTCGGCCGCCGGTGAAGTCGATGGCAGCCAAGGGCAGTGCTCGGGCCTGGTGGGGGTAGAGCGCATGAATGCCGATGAGGGCGATCAGCAGCTTGAGGGCGGGGTCCGTGGCGGCGGCCGCGGCGAGAGTTTGGATCGCCTCGGCGCTCAGTGGCGTGGGCACCGAGGTGGGCTTCGGCCCCAAGCGCAGGCCGCGTGCGGGATCGACGAACAGCAACCGTTGGCTCTTGAGGGTCTTGAACATGTTGCGCAGCGCGACGGCTTCGTTGTGCGGTGATGAGCAATGGGCAAGCCACTCCGTGAGGTCGGCGCGCGTGACCTGACGAAGGGTGCGGTAGCGCTTCGAGCAGTCGAGGAGGAATGGGGCCGAGGCGTTGACCTGGTTGCGGACGGTGTTGGTTGAACGGGGCCGGCGACGGGGCCCGCCGTATCGGACGATGCGGATCCACACGAGGGCTTCTGCACGGATCTCCGGGTGCACGTCGCTGAGCCGACGGTGGATCCACGCGTCGAGAGGGTCAATGCGGTCGTCGTCGAGGAGGTCGAGGTGAGCGAGGACCTCGGTAACCCGGGTGATGGCACGTCTGACTTGCTGGCGCGGCAGAGTGGCAACGGTGCTGGCCTTGATGCTTTCGTGCGGACCGTGGACGGCGGTCAGCAGGTACAGGCTTCGCAGCACCCGCTCGCGCAAGGCCGGTGACCAGCCTTGAGCCTCGGCGCTGGCCTCGGCCCGCGCGGAGACGTAGGCGGTGAAGGCGGAGTCTATGGGCTCGACATCGGGCACGGTGACGCGCGACATGTCCCGCTCGGCGATGAACAGCGGCTCCTGACGCCACCGAGGCATCGCCCAGAATGAGCCGCCGACGGGCCGGTACGCTTCGGGTGAGCCGCGCTTCCGCGTCAGGGCGGCAAGGTGGACCCGCCGGACCAGATCGGCGATGAACAGCTGCTGCCCGGTGGTGGCCGCAGTGGTGAGGTCCGGTCGCTGCCACGTCCGTGGAACGGCTTGGGCCTGGCAGCGGCACAGCCGGCACACCCCGTGCTTGAGGAGCGGCACGGTGCGGCGGCAGGTCGCGCAAGTGCCGGTCTCGTGGCCGCGGTTGCGCAAGGAGGTGCAGGCTGCACAGCGGCCGTGGCGGTGCCAGGTGCCCCAGGCGAGGCAGTCGCTGCAGCTGTCCGCGTACGGCACACGGGGATGACAGCGACGGCAGTAGCCGCCGACGTAGTGGGCGTCGCTGCCGCATGCTTTGCAGGTCGGCGGCGGAAGGTCGGGATGCAGACAGCTGAAGCAGCGGAGCCGGCCGTACTCCGCGACCTTGTCGCCGCACTGCTTGCACGGCCGGGGCCGCAGGTTCACAGCGGTGGTTCCGTCCGACCGACCCGACGTTCGATCCTGGGGTGCTCGCCCGCGACCGCCGCCGGGGCGGACGTGCTTGCGGGACGCCGAGCGCGAGCCTTCTCGGGCTCCGGGGCCAGAAGGTCGTTGGGTTGGCAGCCCAGGACCTCGCAGATGATGTCGAGGTCGTCCAGACGGATGGTGACCGGCTGCCCGGACCACAGATTGGACATCTTCCCCGCGCTGATCGTCAGGCCGGCGTCGGCGAGCATCGACTGCAGCTGCGAGGACTTCCAGATGTCGCGCTGCGCGGCGGCCAGCCGCAGGTTCCACTTCATGACGGCTCCTGTCCTGGGCTATCCGGTGAACCGAGATGCGGCCCGCTGGCCGGCGGAAGCCCAGGCGTCCTCGATGTGGGTCTTGTTGACGTGTTCACGTAGATCATCGTGGTGTTGATCCAGCGATGGCCGAGCAGCTCCTGGATAGCGACGACGTTCATGCCCTGTGCGTACAGATCGGACGCGGCGAAGTGCCGGAGCGCGTGCGGAGTAGCACGGCCGGACCAGCGAGGCAGGTGGCGCTCCACTGCCTCCGCCATCGCGCCCCGAATCGCGCTGGTGCTCACGCGCTTGCAGCGGCCACCGGGATCGCGGCGCTCGGAGGGGAGCAGGGGTGCACCGGGCTCATCGAGGTGCCCGTCGAACTCCCACCGCGGGCCCTGGAGCCACCATTCGAGGAGTTCACGAGAACCGTTGATGAGCGGGACCAGGCGCTCCTTCTTCTGACCGCGGCTGCCCTTGCCGCGCAGCAGCACCTTGCCGAAGGTGCCCAGGTCCCAGCGGATGTCGTGGACTTCGAGCAGGCACAGTTCCGAGACCCGCGGGCCAATGAGGCTGGCCAGGCGGCATGCGGTGTAATTACGGACACACGGCGCGTACTTCCGAGCCGAATGTAGATCGTCGCGCCATCCGGCGAAGAGCCGATCGACGTCTGCGGCCGGCGGCGGGATCCGCACCCGCATGTTGGTCTTGCCTCGTGGGCGGTTAATCTCATCAACCGGGCACTGCACCAGCACGCCAGTCGCCGCGTGGATATCGGCCTGATGCCGCACCTCCAGGAACTCGAAGTACGTCGCCAGGGACTGCGCCTTGCGGACCTTCGTCAGCGTGGCCAGCCGTCGCTGGTCCTCACCGAAGAACCGGTCGAGGTCAGTCGGGACCAGCTCCCAGAACGGGCGGCCGCACCAGCCGCGCACCTCCATCAGCGCATCCACGTCGCCGGAGATCGTCTCGTCGGCGATCCCGGCCGCAGCCCGGGCGAGCACGAACTCAGACAGCAGGTCCTGCTCGAAGTCCGCTATGTCCTGCGGCGACTCCAACAGCGGTCGAGATCGGATCGGTGCAACGACAGCGAGCGACATCCCGCCCCCTCAACTTCGCCATATCCAGCGGAATCTCAGGCTGCCGGATAGAAGCTCATGAATTCTGAGACTTCCTCGCTGTTCACCCTTGAGGGTGACACAGGGCCGTCGAGGCACTCCGCAGGACCGGGGGCACCGCCCGCGGGGAGCGGGGCGATGGGGAACTCAGGCACACATTCACAACGAGCACCTCATCAGCGAGCCGGATCTTCGCCCGGTGCAGATCGTCGAGTCGAACCTTCAGCGCCTCGGCCTCGACAGGATCGGACCAAAATTCGTGCGGCGACTTCATGTCACAGCCCGGTTTGACGACAATCCTTCCGGCTTTGGTCTCCCGCAGATCGGCCTCGGTCATCTCGGTCATGAAGCGGGTGGAGCCGCAGATCACGACGATACGCGGGAGACTCAGCAACTTCTTCGCGTCGGCGAGCTTCTCCTCGGGGGTAAGCAGTTGCGGGTATGACACTAGTTCCTCCTGGTGGTGTGGTCCAAGGGGTGCCTGCGGAGACGAGAACGCGGGTGTCCAAGATCGTCGTGGGTCAGGTACGTCGGATCGGCTGGGCTGTCGACGGCCTCCTCGAACGGCTCGTGGAGACCAGGACTCTCCGGGCAGCGGCATGAGCAGCGGACCGTCACATCGACACGGCCAACCTGATCGCCGGTGAACGCCGGCCTGGCCGAGGCGGCAGCACGTTAGAGATCCTTGCGGAGGGCCCGGTTTACGTCGGGGTTCCTGTCGGGCCGGTATGAAGTGATCGGCGTGTACCCCTGAGATCGGTACAGCGCCAAGGCCGCCGTGTTGTCTATACCCGTCTCCAGCTGAACACGGGTGGCGCCCCTGAGTTTCGCGTCGGCTTCCAGACGCTGCAGGATCTTCCGTCCCAGGGACTGGGATCGGGCTGCGGGGTGGACATACATCCGTTTGATCTCTGCGGTCTGCGTGTCCAGGAACGACCATCCGCCGCACCCGAGGGGGCTCCCGTCTTCGTCTCGCGTCAGCAGGAGCAGTCCGCGCGGGGGAGTGAACTGGGAGACGGGCGTATCGGCGGGGTTGTCGGCGAAGCCGTATATCGAGCGCTGTTCGTCGTGTAATCCCAGCAGGAGCCGCTGGACCGCAGGATCGTCGTACAGAGCGGGAGCTATGGTCCAAACGGGCCGGAGACGAGCACGCCTGGTGTGTGTCATGTGCCTGATAGTGCCCGGTCGACGACGTGGAGGACATCGCTTCGTGTCAGGCGGCGGGGGTGAGCTGACCGTGGCCTCGGCATACTCCCCATAGGCGGCCATTTACGGCCCCACTGATGGCCAGCGGTTTCCCCGCGGATGGCCAGATATCTCCCCGCT
>NZ_JBIAIQ010000042.1:30162-70970 GCF_042871525.1 Streptomyces sp. NPDC005784 | reverse complement strand
GTGATGCCCTCCTGGGCCGGCACGGACAGGGTCACGATCTGCATGTTGACCTTGCGCAACCGGTCCACGAAGGGCACGACCATGGTGAAGCCGGGGCCGCGCACCTCGGAGCGCAGCTTGCCGAGCCGCAGCACCACGCCCCGTTCGTACTGTTTGACGACGCGGGCGGCGGCCATCGTGTAGACCAGCCCCACGGACACGACGGAGACTCCCGCCGCCACCAGTTCCTCGACCATCACGGCCCCCCAGGGTCCGACGTGGCGCACCGGGCGTGTACAGCGTGCGCTTCGACGGTAACTCCGTCACCGGGACAAGGGCGAGCCCCCGCACGCCAGTTGCGTGCGGGGGCTCGCCTGTTCGCCTGCTTGGGTCCGGTCGCGCGGAATCCCGTGGGGGGTGCCGGCGCCGCGGTCGACGAGTCGACGAACGGCCGGTCCGTCGCGCGACCGGTCGGTCAGCCGACGCTCACGCCGTAGTAGCTCAGCGCCTCGGTGACCGGCTGGAAGAAGGTCGTGCCGCCGGAGGTGCAGTCACCGCTGCCGCCGGAGGTCAGACCGTAGGCCACGCTGCCGCCGTACAGCGGACCGCCGCTGTCCCCGCCCTCGGCGCAGACCGTGGTCTGGATCATGCCGTAGACGACGTCACCACTGCCGTAGTTGACGGTGGCGTTCAGGGCGGTGACCCGGCCGCTGTGCGTACCGGTGGTCGAGCCGCGCCGGTAGACCGTCGTGCCCACGCTGGGCGTGGCCGCGCTGCTGATCGTCTGGCTGCCGACCGCGCTCGGGTGCGCGACCGAGGTGTTGGTGTAGCGGACCAGCGCGAAGTCGTTGGTCGGGAAGCTGTAGCTGACGTTCGTGCCGAGGGTCGTGGTGTGACCCGAGTTGGAGTACCAGGTGGAGGCGACCTCACCGCAGTGGCCGGCGGTCAGGAAGTAGTAGGTGCTCCCGCTGTGCACGTTAAAGCCGAGCGAACAGCGGTAGGAACCGCCGTAGATGGCGTCGCCGCCGGTGATCAGCGGCTTGAAGGTGCCCGAGGTGTGCTTGATCGTCAGCGCGGCCGCGTTGCCGCCCGCTTCCTGCTTGATCTTCGCGATCTCCGCCTTCGAGACCGTGCTGTCGACGGTGACGACCACGCGGTTCGTCTTGGCGTCGACCGCCCAAGCGGTGCCCGCGATGTCGGACTTGAGTACCGACTGCTTGACACTGCTCAGCTGGGTGGCGCTGAAGGTCTGGGCGTCGGACGCGTTCGCGCTGGGGACCGCGAACGCTGCGGCGGCGACGAGTCCGGTGGTAACGGCGATCAGCCGACTCCGTCTCGCTGTGACACCGCGGGGGGTGGTGCGCTTGATCCTCACGTTTCATTCCTCCGAAGGGAAGTAAGGGGCCCTCGTGTCGTGGGGTTGGGGCCCGTGAGGCGCAGCCGGGAGCCGCCCGTCCGGATTCCGAACAAGCCATGCCCCTGACAAGCGCTGAGGGGGAGTATTCGGCTGTGCGGCCGAAAGGCGCAAGGGCGCCTTTCGGCCGTGCAGCGTTCAACTTGCCCACATGTAAAGGAAGTTGATCATCGGACCACTGAAGACATCGAATTCCTCCGGCGTCTTCGGGAGTCCCGGAGGCCTCAGCCCAATCGGCGCTCCCCCGCGGCGACGGCCACGCTCAGCGTATTTCCGGGCGGCGGGAACGGGCAGACGAAATGGTCGGCGAACGCGCACGGTGGAAGCACGGTCCGGTTGAAGTCCACCGTCGTACGCCCTTCGGCGTCGGGCGCCGCCGGGCGCAGGAACCGGAAGCGGTAACTGCTGTCCCCGCTGGTGGTGTCGGCGAAGACGGCCCACAGCGAACCGTCGCTCTCGACCGACACCTGGAGGGTGAGATCCTGCCCGTCCAGGGTGAAGGCGAGGACTCCGCCGAGGGCGAGCCCGCGGGCGACTCCGTCGGCGTTCTCGACGCGCACGGTGCGGCTCTCGCCGTACGGGGTGAAGTGGCCGGGCACCGACCAGCGTGCGTCGTAGGGGGTCGCCTCGATGCCTACGAAGGCCTGCCGGGCGGGTGCGGCGGGATCGTAGCGGCGTACGCCCCAGATCCCCTCGCGCACCAGGACGACGAAGCGCCGCTCCCCGTGCCCGACCCTGGCTCCGTCGGCCGGTCCGTAGTCGGCGTCCAGCACGAGGTCGCCGGTGAAGGGCTCGCCGTCGACCGTGAGTCCTTCCTCGGCGACCGCCGTCAGGGCCACTCCGTCGCCCTTGACCGCCCATTGCCCGGGGATGTCCGGAAGTCGCCCTTCCGGATAGTCCTCGATCCAGTGGGTGCCGGTGAGCGAGAGCGGGCCGTACGGCGCGGACACCGTCGCGACACGGTGCTCCTGCCAGTGCTTCCAGTCCTCGGGTGCGTCCGTCGTCATGTGATCAACCCTTCCATACGGTCTCGGCCAGGCCGAGGTGCGAGCGCAACGTGGTGCCCATGTATTCGGGCAGAGCCCTTCGGGTGGGGATCGGTGGGGCCGCCAGACCGGCGGGGAACAGGGGAGAAGCAGGGCCCGGGTTCACAGGACCTTGGAAAGGAACGCGCGGGTGCGCTCCTGCTCCGGCCGGTCGAGTACATCACCGGGGGCGCCCTGTTCGACGATGCGGCCGTCGTCCATGAAGACCACGGTGTCGGCGACCTCGCGGGCGAAGCCGATCTCATGGGTGACGACGATCATCGTGGTGCCCTGGCGGGCCAAGTCCTTGATGACGTCGAGGACTTCACCGACCAGCTCGCGGTCGAGGGCCGATGTCGGCTCGTCGAAGAGCAGCGGCCTCGGCTCCAGTGCGAGGGCGCGGGCGATGGCCACCCGCTGCTGCTGCCCGCCCGAGAGCTGCTTCGGGTAGGCGTCGGCCTTGTCGGCGAGCCCGACCCGGTCGAGCAGTCTGCGCGTCGACTCGTCGGCGTCCTTGCGGGGGCGCTTCAGCGCGGAGACCGGGGCCTCGACGATGTTCTCCATCACCGTGAGGTGCGGGAACAGGTTGAAACTCTGGAAGACGAAGCCGATCCGCGTGCGCTGCTTGAGAATCGCGCGCTCGGACAGTTCGTACAGCTTGTCGCCGGAGCGCCGGTGGCCGACGAGCGCGCCGTCGACGCTGATCCGGCCCCGGTCGACCTTCTCCAGGTGGTTGATGGTCCGCAGCAGCGTCGACTTGCCGGATCCGGAGGGCCCGATGATCACGGTGACCTCTCCGGTCCGCACCAAGAGGTCGACGCCTTTGAGCACTTCCAGCGAACCGAAGCTCTTGTGGACGGACTTGATGTCGACCATGACCGGTGTGCCGGCCGCGGACGGGCTCATCGGGTGCGCTCCGATCCGCGCGCGTAGTGCCTCTCCACGTAGTACTGGCCGACGCCGAGGACCGAGGTGACGATGACGTACCAGAGGGTGGCCACCATCAGGAGCGGCATGACCTGGTAGGTGCGGTGACAGACTAGCTGCACCGAGTAGAGCAGGTCCTGCACCGCGATGACGCTGACGATGGAGGTGCCCTTGAGGGTGCCGATCAGCATGTTCCCGGCCGGCGGCACGATGGAGCGCATCGCCTGCGGCAGCACGATCCGCCACCAGCGGCGCCACCGGCTCAGCCCCAGCGCCTGCGCGGCCTCGATCTGCCCGCGGTCCACGGAGAGGATGCCGCCGCGCACCACCTCGGCGGCATAGGCGGCTTCATGCAGCGTGAGGCCGACGACGGCGACGGTCACGGGGCCGAGCAGGTCGACCGTGCGCACACCGAGGATCTGCGGGTACAGCGCCCCGATGTTGAACCAGAACAGCAGCTGGACCAGGATCGGCATCGATCTGAAGAGCCAGACGTATCCCCAACTCACGGCTCTCAGAACGGGGTTGGCGGACAGCCGGAAAGCGGCGAGCACGGTGCCGAGTGCGAAGCCGAGCGCCGTCACGACCGCGGTCAGCCAGAGGGTGAGCCACAGTCCGCGCAGCACGGAGGCGGAGGTGAAGTAGTCGCCGACCACGTTCCACTGGAACGCGTCATTGCGCACTACGGAGTCGAGGGCGATCCCGAGCAGGATCAGCACGCAAGGGGTCAGGTTCCTCGACGAGTTCCACCGCCTCGAAGTGGGCTTCGCCTTCAAGAAGGGCAGCGCGCTCGCACCCGCCTTCCGCGCCGCGGTGAACAGGCTCATCGCCGACGGAACGTACGAGAAGATCCTCGACAAGTGGGGCACGACGGGGTCGGCGATCACGACATCGCGGATCTCCCCACCGGAGCTGAAGGACTGAGCACGCCCCGCTCGGAGCACCCCGGACCGGAGTGCTCCGAGCCTCGGGCATCCCGGGCCGGGCGCTCAGTCACGACCCCGGCCGAAAACCCGCGGTCACGACCCCGGTCGAACCGGCGGTCACGAACTCCGGCCGAACCCGAGGTCACAACTCTGCTTCAAGACGGCCGTCATGACGCACAGTCAAATCACCTGCAGCAAGGCGCGGTTGTGGCCCGCGGTCACAGCCGGTTTCACAACCCGCAGTCACAGCACGAGCAGCACTCACAGCATTCGCAGCACTGGCACGCCTCGCAGCAACCGCAGTCGCAGTCACAGTCGTTCAGGCACCCGTCGCGCTTCTTGCGCGACCACGGTCCCTCGTACTCGTCGGCACAGCACATCTTGCAGGTGCAGCACAGCCCGATGGCGGCGGCGCAGCCGGCCCAGAATCCGCGCTTGCCGGGGGTCGGGGGCTGGAAGGACGGCCCAGCGCCGAAGGGGTTGCCGCCACCGGTGTACGGATTCCCGCCCTGCTGAGGCGGCGGCCCGAAGGAGCCCTCGGGTCCGAGCAGGACCGCGGAGCCCAGCGGACCGAGGGAGTCGCCGGAGTTGCCGAAGTCGAGAGAGTCGAGGGAGCGATGCGATCCGTCCGCCGCGTGCCCGCACCCCGACGTCCCGAAGGCGCGGTCCACCGAGCGGCCCAGTTCATGGGCGAGCAGCACATGCGCCAACCTGCTGTCGGTGAACTCGGCCTCCCGCAGGGCGAGCCGTATACCGTGCAGGGCGTCGTCGGCCAGCCGGCGGGCCTCGGCGAGCGAGGTCCCGGTGGCCGAGAGCGGATTCCAGGCTCCCGACGCGGCGTCGGTTTCCCTGTCCTCCACGGCGTCCAGCAGATGAGCGAGCCGCCCGAAGAGCCGTCCGGCCTCAGCCAGTGGCGCCGCGTTGCCGGTGCGACCCGCGAGGACGGCGGTGTGCGCGAAGGCCGCCGCGGTGGCGGTCTCGGTGGGCTCGGTGACGGTCAGCAGCGGCGTTCCGGGCCCGGCCAGCGCCTCGATCCCGACCTGCCGGTCCACCGCGTCGACGAGCACCGCCGTGTCGAAGCCGACGGCGGATCCCGTTCGCGCCCCCGCCCTGCCCCAGCTCGCGGCCACCCGGCGCGCGGCGACCGCGACCGGTCTGCGTGCCAGGAGGCCGTCCCCGTCGGCGACATGGTCGCGCACCTTCGCCGAGGCGAGCACCAGCGACACGGCGGCGGCGAGCCGCGCGCCCTCGCCCTGCGCGACGGAAGCGGTCCGCATGCCGCGCAGCGGACAGGGCCCGGCGGTGCGCCGCCATCCCGTCGACCGTTCGGCCTGAGCCTCCGTCAAAACCGATATCAGCAGGCCGTCATAGTTGGTGACCACCCGTGCGAACTGGCCGTGGTCCCCGCGCAGCGCGAGACACAGCCCGCACAAATGCGCCATCCACTGCGTCTTGAGCCCCTCACCGAGGCGATGACTGCAGGGCCTCACGATTCCGAACACGACACTCCCCCGTGACACGTACGACGCTGAGGTGCGGCATCGTATCGAGCACTCCGTTCACCCGAACGCACCGCTCGTCACCCGGTCGCCGCGAGAAATCATATTTCACTCTCAGTCAGCAGCCTTACCCCGTACGACCCTTGGGGGGCGCGGGCTCTCGACGGATTCGCTGTGCACCAGTACCGTCACGAAACCCCCACGCGGCGTCTATCCACTTGGCGCGACATCCGCATCATGGACGACCATGGGGATGCGGAAGCACGAAAGACCGCTGTGAGAGGAGGCGTCCATGGGATCGGTGCGCAAGGCGAGTGCCTGGCTTGGCCTCGTAGACGACAACGATGACGAGCGTTACTACGACGACGACTACGCCGAGGGTCAGGACTCCGGCGACGCGTGGGTCACGGACCCGCGCGTGAAGGTTGCTTCCGAGACGGCGGAGGAGAAGGGCCGCCGGATCGGCACGGTCACCCCGGACAGCTTCCGGGACGCACGCGGTATCGGCGAACTCTTCCGGGACGGCGTCCCGGTCATCATCAACCTCACGTCCATGGAGGCCTCCGACGCCAAGCGCGTGGTGGACTTCGCGGCCGGCCTGACCTTCGGCCTGCGCGGCACCATCGAGCGGGTCGCGACCCGGGTCTTCCTGCTGACCCCGGCCAACACGGAGATCGTCAGCGGCGAGGCCGCGAGCCGCCAGACGGACGGTTTCTTCAACCAGAGCTGAGGCAGGGCCGCTCACCGGCCCTGCCTTGCCGGGGCTTCACGAGCGGGGCCTTCACCTGAAGGCGTCGAGCCCGGTGAGCGCCTTGCCCAGCACGAGCTGATGCATCTCGACGGTGCCCTCGTAGGTGAGCACCGACTCCAGGTTCGTGGCATGCCGCATGACGGGGTATTCGAGCGAGATCCCGTTGGCGCCGAGAATCGTGCGCGAGGTACGACAGATCTCGATGGCCTCGCGTACGTTGTTGAGCTTGCCGAAGCTGATCTGCTCGGGACGGAGCCGTCCCGCGTCCATGCGGCGGCCCAGGTGATGGGCGAGCAGGATGCCCTTGTGCAGTTCGACGGCCATGTCGGCGAGTTTGGCCTGGGTGAGCTGGAAGCCGCCGATGGGGCGCCCGAACTGCTCACGCGTCTTCGAGTACGCGACGGCGGACTCGAAGCTGGATCGCGCCGCGCCCATGGCGCCCCACACGATTCCGTACCGCGCGTGCGAGAGGCAGCCGAGCGGGCCCTTGAGGCCGACGACGTCGGGCAGGACGGCGTCGGCCGGCAGCCGTACGTCGTCGAGGACCAGCTCGCTGGTCACGCTCGCCCGCAGTGACCACTTGTGCTTGATCTCGGGGGCGG
Source organism: Streptomyces sp. NPDC005784 (assembly GCF_042871525.1). Lineage (NCBI taxonomy): Bacteria > Bacillati > Actinomycetota > Actinomycetes > Kitasatosporales > Streptomycetaceae > Streptomyces > Streptomyces sp. NPDC005784. The sequence continues at coordinate 63,847 of NZ_JBIAIQ010000042.1, read as the reverse complement.
AGAAGCCGGGCACGTCGGTGGGCACGACGAATCCGCGGATGCCGTCGTCGGTCTGCGCCCAGACGACGGCGACTCCGGCGACGGAACCGTTGGTGATCCACATCTTGCGCCCGTTGAGGACCCAGTCCCCACCGTCGCGCTTGCCGTGCGTCCGCATGGAACCGGGGTCGGAGCCATGATCGGGCTCGGTCAGTCCGAAGCATCCGATGATCTCGCCCGAGGCCATGCGCGGCAGCCAGGTCTGCTTCTGCTCCTCGCTGCCGAACCGGTGGATGGCGTACATGGCGAGGGAGCCCTGTACCGAGACGAGCGAACGGATGCCGGAGTCGGCCGCTTCGAGCTCCAGACAGGCCAGGCCGTACTGCACGGCGCTGGCCCCCGCGCACCCGTACCCCTGGAGCGACATGCCGAGGGCGCCGATTCCGCCCAGTTCCCGCGCGAGTTCCCGGATGCCCGGCAGCTCGCCCTTCTCGTACCAGTCGGCGATGTACGGCAGCACCCGGTCCGCGGCCCAGGTCCGCACGGTGTCGCGGACGGCCAGGTCCTCCGCGTCCAGCAGGTCGTCGATCCCGAGCGGATCGGCGGGGTCGAAGGGCGGCAGCTTCGAGGACGCGGACATACGACAGCCTCCGGCAGGGTAATAACTAGCACCGCTAGTTAAGAATCTCGACCCGACGTTACGACGCAGTGTCCCGCAAGTCCAGACCGCTTCCGCGCAGCGCTCCACGAGGGCGGCCGCGGCAGGCCCGCCGCCGGCGATGAGAGGAAGGGGGCGGTGCGCCGACGCGGGAACGGCGCGGAGACCGGAAGACCTACGCGGAGACGCGGGTCCCGGTGACGTCCCGGGGAGCGGGGATCCCGGCGGGGCCCGAGGCCGAGTCCGTGCCGGAGCCCGTCTCGGCCGAGCCGAAGTTCGCGTCCGGGACGGAGTTCGCGTCCGGGACGGAGCTCGTCGCGGGTGCCCCGCAGTCCATGACCCTGGGCAGCCGCAGTGCCATCACGGCGCCCAGCAGCAGCAGCCCCGCGCTCACCAGCAGCGTCACATGCAGTCCGTGCACGAAGGAGTCCCGGGCGGCCTGCCGCAGGGCGCCGCCGGTCGTGCCTCCGAGCCGGTCGGCTACCTGGTACGCCTCGCCGAGCGAGTGGCCCGCCGCCGCCGAATCGGCCGCCGGGACTCCGGGGACGGACGACAGTCCGGGCGCGTACGCCGCGTTCATCACGCTCCCCAGCAGCGCGATCCCCATCCCCGCGCCGAGCTGGTACGAGGTCTCGCCTATCGCCGCGGCGCCGCCCGACTGCGCCTGCGGCGCCTCGCTCAGCATGGACTCGTACGCCCCGAAGAGCGTGGTCTCCAGACCGAAGCCGAGCAGCACGAAACCGACGAGCAGCAACCCGGTGTTGTCGTTCCCGCCCATCGCGGTGAGCGTGACCACGGCGGCCGCGGTGAGACAGAACCCGAAACAGACCATCGCGCGCGGCCCGAACCGCCGCAGCAGCTTCGCCCCCGCGAGCCCGGCGGCCATCGCCGCGATGGTGAGCGGCAGCAGCCGCAACCCGGTCTGGAGCGGGGACAGGCCCAGCACGAGCTGCAGGTACTGCGCGGCGATCAGTTCGAGCCCCACCAGGGCGAGCATGGCGAGGACGATGCAGCCCACCGACGTACTGAAGGCGGGCCGCGCGAACATGCGCAGGTCGACCAGCGGGTGCGCGCGCCGCCGCTGCCGCCGTACGAAGACGGCCATCAGCACTCCGCCGAGGAGGAGCGGCGCGAGGGTGAACGGGCTGAGGGGCGCCTCGCCACCGCCGAGGCGCTTCACGCCGAGGACGAGTCCGAACAGACCGGCCGCGGCCATCAGCGCCCCGACCACGTCCCAGGGACCGTCGCGGTCACCGCGGGACTCGGGCAGCAGCAGCCGTCCGACCGGCAGGCTGACGATCATCAGCGGGATGTTGACGAGGAAGACCGATCCCCACCAGAAGTGTTCGAGGAGGAAGCCGCCGAGCAGTGGTCCGACGGCCGCGCCGACGGCGGCGACCGCGCTCCAGATGCCGATCGCGAGCGCCCGCTCGCGCCGGTCGGGGAAGACCTGGCGCAGGATCGACAGCGTGGCGGGCATGATCATCGCGCCGCCGACGCCGAGCAGGGCGCGGGCGCCTATCAGGAGCTGCGCGTTCCCGGAGAAGGCCGCGATGCCGGAGGCGACTCCGAAGAGGGCGTAGCCGAGAAGGAGGACACGCCGGCGGCCGATCCGGTCGCCGAGCGTGCCGAAGAGGATGAGGAGCGAGGCGCAGACCAGCGGATAGACGTCGACGATCCAGAGCAGTTCTATCGCGCCGGGCTTCAGGTCCTCGGTGACGGCGGGGACCGCTACGTGGAGCACGGTGGCGTCGAGGGCGACCAGCAGCAGGCTGACGCACAGGACGACGAGGACGACCCAGCGGTTGGCACCGACCCCGGTCTCCCGACGGCATCGCGCAGCGGCCGTGGTCGTCCCGGACATGTACGTACCTCCAGAGGTTCCCTCGCGTTCTGCGGATCCGCAGGGTGGGGACTCCCTGGGGTTGCGGCCCGAAGAGCGGAATCCCGGGCCCACGCAACAAAGGCGAGTGAGCCGTCAGCGTACGCGAGTTCTCGCCCAGGACACGTGGCGGACCTCTCACGTTCGCCTGGCCAGGAGTGTGGCGTACGCCACGCCTTCGCCGCTCATCACGCCCCGCGCGGCCTGCCGGTTCCGGGGTCCGCCGATAATCGGGCCCGTGACCGATCCAGAGAGTCCCGCCGCGACGCCGCCCCGCGCGGGCCCCCTGCGCCGTGCCGCACCCGCCCTCCTCGGCTACGCGGCCGTGCGCGTCCTGGGCCTCGTCACCCTCGCCGTGTGGAGCGCGGCGAACGGCAAGAGCGCCCACCGGCTGCTGTCGCAACGCTGGGACTCGCTCTGGTACACCCGGGTCGCCGAGCTCGGCTACGGCTACGAGGTCCGCCTGCCGAACGGTGACGTGCACGCGAACCTCGCGTTCTTCCCGCTGCTGCCCTGGCTGGAGCGGCTCTTCCGGGCGGCGACTCCACTGTCGTACCCGGACGCGGGCCTGCTGGTCAGCGCGGTGGCCTCGCTCGCCGCGGCGTGGGGGATCTTCGCGGTCGCCGATCATGTCCACGGCCGCCGGGCCGGAGTGTGCGCCGCGCTGCTCTGGGCGGTCCTCCCCGTCGGCATCGTGCAGTCGATGGCGTACAGCGAGTCACTGTTCACGGCGCTCGCCGCGTGGTCGCTGTACGCGGTACTGACCGGCCGCTGGCTGACCGCGGGTCTGCTCGCCGCGTTCGCCGGTCTGACGCGGCCGGTGGGGGTCGCGGTGGTCGCCGCCCTGTGGGTGGCGGCGATTACCTCGTTCGTGGGAGAACGCCGGCAGGGCGGAAGCACGCCCCGGACGGACGGCGCGCGTACATGGCGGCGCGCCCTCGCCATGATCATCGCGCCGCTCGGAGCCGCCGGTTACATGCTGTGGGTGGGTCACCGGACGGGCAAGGGCCCGCTCGGCTATCTCGACGTCCAGGCGGGCTGGCGCAACGGTTTCGACGGCGGCTACGCCTTCGGCCGCTTCGTGGCCGAAAAGCTCACCTCGTTCCCGTCCGCCCTGGCCGGTGCCGGGCTGATCGCCGGGGTCGCGCTGATCTTGTGGCTCTACGTGACATGCGTACGCCAGGGACAGCCGCCGGCGCTGCTGGTCTACGCGGGGACCGTCCTCGCGCTCGCCCTGTGCGCGTCGAGCTACTTCGGCTCGAAGCCACGCCTGCTGCTGCCGGCCTTCCCCCTCCTGTTCCCTCTCGCGGTGGCCCTGGCCCGGCTGCGTACCTCCAGGTCGGCACTGGTCGTCGGGGGTGTCGCGGTGGCCTCGGCGGCCTACGGGGCCTTCTGGCTGAACGGCTCGGGACCGCCGTGACCGGCCCGGCGGCAGCCCGTCCGGGCCGGTGAGCGGCCGGAGAATTCCACCCCATCGTTCGGTGAACGAATATAAAAGTGCCATAAAATCGAAGGCCTCCGGGGATCAATGGAATTGAAGGCTCCGCGCGTCGGGGATTAGAGATTCATTGGAAATAAACATGATCCTGAGAGGAATCCCACATCACATCGTCATCACAAACCGAGTGAATCGGCCTGGAACGCAGCTCACTCGCTGTAACGTCGATTGAGTGCGTACCGAACGAAACCTCACCCGTCTGGACCGGGTCTTCGCCCGGCTGGACCGTGAGCCGGAACGACCGGCCCACATCGATGTGCCGAAGATGAGTCGGCACAGGGTTGTCCTCTTCGCGGCGACCCTGGCCTTCTATCTGGCGATCGTGTGGGCCGTGGCGATCACGTCGTGGCTGGTCCGGTTCGACTGGCAGGTCATGTTCTTCCGGCCCTACCAGCAGTGGCCGGGGATCCACGCATTCCTGGACTACTACGTGGTGCTCGGCCAGCGCGGCCCCACCGCCGTGATGGTCGCCTCGTGGCTGGGCTGGCGCTCCTGGCGGCAGCACACGCTGCGCCCGCTGCTCACGCTGGGCGCGTCCCTCCTGCTGCTCAACATCACGGTCGGCGCCGCGAAACTCGGCATGGGCCGTCTCGGCCCTCACTACGCCATCACCATCGGCTCGAACGAAATGGGCCTGGGCGGCGATATATTTCCTTCCGGCCACACCGCCAACGCCGTCGTGACCTGGGGAATCCTGGCCTATCTGGCGTCGACCCCGAGAGCCAGACGCTGGCTCTCGGCGCTGTCCGCCGTGACCTCTCTCGGCGTCGGCCTCACCACTGTGTACCTGGGTACGCACTGGCTGAGCGATGTCCTGCTGGGCTGGGCCGCGGGCCTGCTGATCCTGCTGGCGCTGCCCTGGTGCGAGCCGCTGATCGCCCGCTCCGAGGCCGGGATCTTCTCGCTGCGCGACCTGTGGCGCGCCCGTCGCGGCCGTACGGCGCCCGCACCGGCACCGGCACCCGCGCCATCGCCCTCGCCGGTCGGCGCACCGGTCATGTCCCCGCGGCCCACCGTGGACGGCGAGGTGCCGGCCCGCGAGACGGTCGCGTCCCGTCCGTCCAGAGCCCCCGTCCACCTGGCGCCGGGCCCGCACACCGCCCGCTCGGAGCGCACCCCGGTCACTCCGGCGGGCAGCCGCCGACCGCAGCACCCGGACCGTCCGGCGCGCGCGGCCACGGCCGCCTCGGCCCGCCCCCTCACGGGCGGCTAGAAGACTGCGGGGCCGGTACGCACAACCTCTCCCCGCACCGCGAAGGCCCCCGGCTCGACGAGCCGGGGGCCTTCGCACATGTCGCGGCGCTCAGCCGTGGTCCGGCGCTCCGGCGCCGGAACGGGCGCGCGGTTGCCGCCGCGGCCGGGCGCTCAGCCCTTCCAGCAGCGCGTCACCGTACCGTCCGTGACCTCGAAGTTCAGCCGCCCCACCAGGTACTCCATGGTGATGATCACGCCCGGCGGCAGCGAGCGCACCGAGGCCCAGCCGTGTTCCCGTGCGCGTTCCTCGGCACTGCTCACCTCCAGTCCGACATAGCTCTCCGGACTGTCCTGCGGCTCTGAGTGAGAGGGGGGAATGGGTGCCATGACCGCCACGTTAGGCGGCGCGCCCCGGCGGTGGAAGTCCGATCGGCGACCAAGCGTCACCTATCCCCCGCCGGTCACACTTCTGTCACAGGATCACGACACGTGTTTCGCCGAACTCCGTCACCCGCATGAGGGTTCTCCAGGTGTTCCGCACGCCTTCGAACGCAATTCGGAGTCGTCGTGCGGGCGCCTCGAATAGCACTGCGAAATGTGCGCAGCCGTGCGTTCGGCGATCCTTTTCCATTCCGGTCCGCTCCGATTCCGCCGCACACCGCGGAAGCTGACGCCGCATAAGAAATACACGCTTCGGGCACAGAACCCCCGCAGGGCCTCCGCCGGCACCCCGATGTCCCCTACGACACGCGGCCCGTGATCGGCGCCCCCTCGGGACCCGGCCTCGCCAGCGCCCTGGACAGCCGGTCCCGGGCCGTCCTGATCGCGTCGACGAGCTCGGCGGGCTCGAGGACCTCGAACTCGAAACCCATCAGCATCACGTGAATGACCATGACGTCGAGGCTCGCCGCCCCGGTGCGCAGAACGCAGCTGTCCTTCCCCGAAGCCTCCAGGGTCCCGGCCGAGGGTGAGATCCGCGCGGCGGCCTCCTCCAGCGGCACCAGCAGCCGGACGACGGCGTTCGTGGCGTAGGCGCGGGTGGAGACGCCCTTGGAGACGTACTCGGCGAGATTCTCTGCCGGCGGCGTACGAGGGGTGAAGCGCGGCCCGTGCGGCGGCCGGGGCGTGACGCGGTCCGCCCGGAACGTACGCCAGTCGTCCCGGTCCACGTCCCAGGCGACCAGGTACCAGCGGTGCTCGGTGCACACCAGCCGGTACGGCTCGACGGTGCGGCGCGTCGAGGAACCCGCGTGGTCGCGGTACTCGAAACGCAGCCGCTCGCTGTCGCGGCAGGCGTTGGCCAGCTCGGTGAGGACGGTGGGGTCGACGGCGGAGGGCTGCGGACCGCGCAGCATCGGCACGGTGAAGGCGTTCAGGGCGCCGACCCGGCGGCGCAGCCGGCTCGGCAGGACCTGCTCCAGCTTGGCGAGGGCGCGTACGGAGGACTCGCCGATGCCCTCGATGCCCTGCCCGGCCGCCGTGCGCAGTCCGACGGCCACCGCGACGGCCTCGTCGTCGTCCAGGAGCAGCGGCGGCAGCTCGGCCCCCGCGCCGAGCTGGTAGCCGCCGCCCGTACCCGGGCTGGCGTTGACGGGATAGCCCAGCTCGCGCAGCCGGTCCACATCACGGCGGACCGTGCGCGGGGTGACGCCCAGCCGCCCGGCGAGGTCCGCGCCCGACCATTCGCGGTGCGCCTGCAGGAGTGAGAGCAGGCGCAGCAGTCGTGCGGATGTCTCCAACATGCCGCCGAGTCTGCCAGCCCTTGCGGACAGCCACTGTCCGCAAGGGAACGGGAGAATGTCAGCCGCTCCGGCCGGTGAGGCGCGGCCGTCCGAGGGCGGGGAGCGGAGGCCGGGGCGGAGCCCCGGGGACGACGGCGGTCCTCACGGCCGGTAGCCGATCTGCGGTACGTCGAAGCAGGTCGCGTTCATGTCCCCCTGGGAGACCCAGCCCCTGCCGTCGCGCCAGCGGGCCACCGACAGGCAGGTCCGACGTGTCTTCGGCGGCTCGGTCAGCCGCTCGTAGGTGACGGGGATCAGCAGCCCACCCGCGGTGTAGGGCTTCCCCCGGTTCATGAACGCGTCGACGCATCCCCGCGTGACGCCGGCCCGGACGCAGGACCTCGCCGCGTCCGTGAACCACCGCGCCGCCGCCCACCCCTCCAGCTGCCACTGGGAATGGGTCTTCAGTCCCTCGGTCGCGTCGCGGAACTCCCGTACGGCGGCGTCGCCGACGTCCTCGTAGTTGCGGCTCGACCCCGTGGCCCACAGCGCGTTGCGGCAGCGCGGCGCGTCTTTGTAGTCCTCGGGGACGGTGGACGTCCAGTTCTGGACGTTGGTGACCTTGGCGATGACGTGGGCGCCGACGTCGTCCATGGCCTTGCACAGCTGGGCGTTGCCGTGGGTGTCGATGGCGTCGAAGACGAGTTCGGCGCCCTGGTCCTTCAGATCGGCCGCCGCGGCGCGGAAGTTGGGCAGCGCGAAGTCGACCTGTTCGGTGACGACCCGGTAGCCCTCTGCCCTGAGCCCCTGGGTGACCAGCCGGGCGTAGGCGGCGGAGGCGGACTGGTTGTAGGAGACGACGGCGGCCGTACGGGCGCCGTGGACGCGCTTGAAGTAGCGGTAGACCTCGGTGCCGCCGTACAGCGTGCCGTCCCAGCCGGGCGTGCCGTCGTCGCGCGGCGCGAGGCTGCCGTAGATCCCGTAGAGATGCGGATAGGTGTCGTAGGCGGGGCCGATGGGCTGGCCACCGATGTCGGGCACACGCGCGCGGGACACCTGGGGGGCGCCCGCGTAGTCGAGTGCCGTGGTGGCGACGAGGGCGACGACCTTGTCCTCGTCGACCAGCCGGTGCACGCACGTGTTGTTGCCGACGCCGCTTCCGCCGTCGTCGCACAGCCGCACCTCGACCGGCCGCCCGTCGATGCCGCCCTGGGCGTTGAGGCGGTCGAAGTAGGCCTTGGCCCCGTCACGCGGTCCGGTGAAGGCGGAGCCGCCGACGGGGCTGGTGGCGCTGCTGATGACGCCGACGCGGATCGGCTCGGCGGCGGCCCGGGGTGTGGGCGTGGCGCGGTTCTCGAAGTCGCTCTCGGGGAGCCGGCTGCCGCAGGCCGTGCCCAGCAGGAGCAGCAGGCCCGCGACGGCGGCGCCGGTCGCTGTGCGCCGCACCGCTGCTCAGCAGCCCGGGGCAGCGCTCGACGACGCGTCGCCGCTCAGCCGGACCAGCGCGCAGAGCGTGTTGACGGAGACCTTCCAGGTGCCGTTCTGCTCGACGGCCGTCCCGGAGGCGTTCGGCAGGGCGGTGGCTCCCTTCAGGGTCAGCGTGTACGTCACGTTCGCCCCGGTCGGCGAGGTGAACTCGATCTTCTCGACGTTCGCCTTCACCTGCTGACCGCGCTGGTCGCCGTTGAAGCCCCGCAGCACCTGCGCCATCTGGTCGCCGTTCTCCAGGACGGCCTGCTTCTCCTTCGTGGAGACGGCCGGGTCGAAGAACTTCTCCCAGTTCTGCTTGATCTCCTTCTGGGCCGCCGCCGGGTCGGCCGGAGCCGTGGCGCTCGGCTGCGCGCCGGTGGACTTCTCCACCGAGGGTGTCGGCGGAGCCGAACTCGCGCCGCCGCTGCTGTCGCTGCACGCCGTGAGGGCCGCGGCGAGGACGAGAACCGCCGTCACCGCCACTCCCCGGACATTGCCCCGCCTGAGGTCGCTCCCGAGAACCATCTGGCTCACCACCGGGTGTCGGTCCGGGCCATGTGCGCCCGGTGCTTTCAGGGTCAGCTTCCAGAAGGCATAGTGCAAGCCATTGGCTGACATGGACAGATACACGACGTGTGGGAGTCCGGATGCGGACAGCTCGACTGCGGACCGTGCACCCCGTCCTGTGGGCCGGCTGGGCCGCCCTCGCCGCGGGGGCGGTGCTGTGCGTCATCGGCTGGTACGGCATCTCCGGCGAGCGGTACGCGGAACGCCAGCTGCCCTACCTCGCCTCCTGCACCGTGCCCGGTGCCGCGCTGATCATCGCGGGCTCGGTGCTGCTCACGCACGGCAGGAACGCGCTGGCGGCGGCCCGCGTGGAGGAGCTGTACGGGCTGCTGGTGGCCGCCGCGCCCGCCGACGCCGAGGACGCCGGACCGGCGGCGGCCGTGCCTGTGGCCGTCAGCGGCGAGCTCCTCATGGTGCCCGGCGGCACCCTGTACCACCGCGCGGACTGCCCTCTGGTCGCCGGGAAGCCGGAGGCCGTACCGGCCGACTCGCGCGTCCTGGCGAGCGGGGACCTGGGGCCGTGCCCGATCTGCGAACCGGACGGCGACGACGACCCGTCCGCCGACGGGCTGCCCTCCCCCGCCTCCGGTGGGCCGCCCCTCGCCGAACGGCCGTCCACGCTCGATCTCCCGGCCCCTCCCCAGCACCCGTCCGCCCCCGAGCGTCCGTCCTCCGATCCGGACGACTGATGTCCTCGCTGACGTACGACCTCACCCTCGCCGGTCTCTCGGTCGGCAGCGCCGCCGCGCTGACCGGGATCGGGCTGATCGTCACGTACCGCGCCACCGGGGTGCTCAACTTCGCGCACGGCGCGATCGCGATGGTGTGCGCGTACCTGCTGCGCCAGTTCACGGTCGAGTGGGGCTGGCCGCTCGCGCTCGGCGCCTCGGTGACCCTGCTGCTGGTGGCCCCGGCCATCGGCATGGCCCTGGAGCGCTTCGTCTTCCGGCCGCTGTCGCTCCTCGGCGGCGACCCGGCGCAGACCCTGGTCGCGTCCATCGGGGTCTTCGTGCTGCTGGTCGGCGGGGCGGCGCTGGTGTGGGGCACCGGGGCGCGGGCGGACGCGCCGACGCTGGTGTCGGCGGATCCCTGGGGGCAGCTGGCGGTGGCCGTCGCGCTGGCCGCGGGCGTCGGCGCGGTGACCCGCTGGACCCGCTTCGGCACGGAACTGCGGGCCGTCGTCGACGACCGCCCGCTCGCGGTGCTCGGCGGGATCGACGCGGACCGGGTGGCCGCGGCGGGCTGGGCCTTCGGCTCGTTCACGGCGGGCCTGACGGGGGTGCTCCTCGCGCCGTACGTGCGGCTCGACCCGTACGGCCTGCCGCTGCTCGTCATGGAGGTGATGGCGGTCGCGGTGGCGGCCCGGATGCGCAGTCTCCCGGTCGCCGTCGTGGTCGCCCTCGGCATCGGTGTCGCCCAGAGCCAGCTGACCCGGCTGCACCCCTCGGGCTGGGCGGAGCCGCTCCTCCAGGCCGTCGGCGCCAACCTCTTCGTGGTCGCGCTGCTCGTCGCCGCGCTCGTGCTGCCCGGCATCGGCACCCGCGACGCGTTCCCGCGCACGGCGACGGCCAGCGTGCCGACGCCGTCCGGGGCGTGGGCCGTGGCCGTCGTCCTGTTCCTGCTGCCCCTCGGTTTCGCGGGCTCGGACCTGCACACGTCGGTGCAGGTCCCCGCGCTCGGTGTCGTCCTGCTGTCCCTGGTCGTCGTGACCGGCCGCGGTGGCCAGATCTCGCTGGGGCAGGCCGCGTACGCCGGTCTGGGTGCCCTCTTCACGGCGCTGCTGGCCGCGGGCCGCTTCCCGGGTCTGCCACGGCTGCCCGGACTGGCCGCGCTGGCGGTGGCCGTGCTCCTGGTGGCCCCGCTCGGCGTGCTGACCGGGTGGCCGGCCATCAAACGCCACGGCCTGGCGCTCGCGGTGGCCACCTTCGCGGTGGGGGTGGGCGTCAGCCGGTTCGTCTTCGAGCAGCCGTACGCGGTGGCCGGCCTGTCCCTGGACCGGCCGGCCGGGTTCGACGGCGACCGCGCGTACTACGTCCTCGAACTCGTCCTGCTGGCCGTCGCGCTGCTCGCCGCGCGCACGCTGCGCCGGGGCCGGACGGGCCGTGCGCTGGCCGCCATGCGTGACCACGAGGCGGGCGCGTCGGCGGCGGGGGTCCGCGTCCCGGCCCTGAAACTGACCGCGTTCGTCGCGGGGGCGGCGCTGGCCGCGCTGGGCGGCGGCATGCTCGGCATGGGCCTGCGCGCCTTCGACGCCACCGCGTACGACCCCGTACGCGGTCTGCTCTGGTTCGCGGCGGTCGTCGTGCTCGGTGCCGACAGCGTCCTCGGGGCGCTCGTCGCGGCGGCTCTGCTGGTCGGGCTCGACGCGGGGGCCCGCGGCGGGGTGGCGGCCGCCCTGATCGGTCTCCTCGCCGTCCTCGTCGGCCGCTTCCCCGAGGGCCCCTACGAGGCCCTGCGCGCGGCGACGTCCCGGCTGCGGCTCCACCGCCGGGCGACCCTGACGCCCCTGGGCGCGCGGGTCCGCCGGCATCTGCGCCCGGCGGACGAGGGGCGGCCCGGAGCATTCCGTCCACAGGCGCCCATGAGGGCCGTGGCCCCGTCCGCCACCGACCGGACAGCCGAGCCTCCGACTCCCCCCGTACCGGCCGAGTCCCCGAACCGGACCGGACCGCCCGTACCAGCCAAGTCTCGGAGCCGGTACGGTCCGCCGGTTCCGGCCGGGTCTCCGGGCCGGTACGGCACGACGAGACCGGTCGCGGACAGCGGCAGTCGCGCTGCCCGGATGCCGCCCCAGCCGCTGACGGCCCGTGGGCTCCACGTCGCCTACGGCGGGTTCACCGCTCTCGACGGGGTCTTCCTCGACATCCCGCCGGGTCGGGTCACCGCGGTCGTGGGGCCCAACGGGGCCGGAAAGAGCACCCTCTTCCACTGTCTCGCGGGGACGCTGCGTCCCTCCGGCGGGCAGGTGCTGCTCGGAGGGCGGGACATCACCCGTCTGGCGGCGCACGCGCGGACCCGGCTGGGGATCGCGCGGACCTTTCAGCAACTGGCGGTCTTCCCGTCGCTGACCGTGGCCGAGAACGTGCGGGTCGGCGCCGAACAGGGGCGGATCGCCGATCCGGGGGCGGTGGAGCGGGCGTTGCGGCTGCTCGGTCTCGACGGGCCGGTGCGGTCGCTGCCCGCCGCGGGGCTGCCGACCGGGACGCTCCGGCGGGTCGAACTGGCCCGGGCGCTCGCCGGGACCCCCCGGGTGCTGCTCCTCGACGAACCCGCGGCCGGTCTCGACACCGGCGAGGTGACCGCGCTGGCCCGGGTGCTGCGGGCGCTGGCCGCGGACGGCATGGCCCTCCTGGTCGTCGAGCACGATCTCGATCTGGTCGCCGACCTGGCCCACACCGTCCATGTCATGGCGGCCGGACGGATCGTCGCCTCGGGGCCCGCCGACCGCGTCCTGGACACGAGGACCGGCACATGAGCATCGCCCTGCGCGACGCGCGCGTGCGCTACGGCCCGCTGGAGGCCCTGCACGGCGTGACCCTGCTCGCCCCGGGCCCGGGCCTCACCGTCCTGCTGGGCCGCAACGGCTCCGGCCGTACTACCGCGCTGCGCGCCCTCGCCGGAACCGTGCCGCTGTCCGCCGGTGCCGTCGTCTGGGACGGCGCCGACGTGACGCGCCTGCCCGCGTTCGAGCGGGCCCGTCGCGGGCTGTGCCTCGTCCCGGAACGCCGGGCCGTGTTCGGTTCCCTGACCGTCCGCGAGAACCTGGAGCTCGCGGCGGCCGACCTCGCGGTCGCCCTGGACGCCTACCCGCAGCTGGCGCCGCTCCTCCCCCGCCGCGCCGGCACCCTCTCCGGCGGCGAACAGCGCATGCTGGCCCTGTCCCGCGCCCTGTCGGCCCGCGTGCGCGTGGTGCTCGTCGACGAACCCGCGCAGGGCATGTCGCCGGCGGTCGCGGCCCGGACGTACGCCTTGCTCGGCGCTCTCGACGCGTGTGTGGTGATCGCCGAGCAGCGACTGCCGCCGGGGCTGCGCGAGCGGGCGGGCCGGACGACGTACGTGTATGAACTGCGCCGTGGCGCGGTCGTGTTCAGCGGAGAGGCGGCCGAGGCGGCGGTGCGGAGCGGCGGGCCGCCGGGTTCAGGGGCGGGCCGAACAGGACGGGGGCCGCGGTCCGGGCGGCGCCCGACGACTTCGGGATGACGAGCTGGATGCCCTGGATCAGGCGGTTGGGACTACTGCCGATCTTCTTCTTGTTGACCTTGTAGAGGGTCTGCCAGCCGCCTTCGACCCGGTACTTGCGGGCGATCGACGCGAGCGTCTCGCCGGTCTTCACCACATGGAAGGGGCCCTGCAGTCCATATGTCTTGGAACAGTCGGGCCAGGCCCCCCATCCCTGGACGGCCAGCACCTTCTTGGCGACCTTGATCTGCTCGGCGCGCGTGGCGAGATCGGCCCGGGGAGCGTAGGCGAGCCCCCCGAACGCGACCCAGGTGGACTGCCAGAACTGCAGGCCCCCGTAGAAGCCGTTCCCGGTGTTCGCGTGCCAGTGGCCGCCGCTCTCGCACTCGGCGAGACAGGTCCAGGGCCACTCGTCGTTCGCGCAGTCGTAGCCGACCCGGGCCGACCCGGGGCCCGGAAGCGGGCCCGGAAGCGGGGGCGGGGGCGGAGGCGGCGGTACGGCTTCCGCGTTCTGGGCAACGAGAGCGGCCAGTACGGCGGCGACCGCGGCCGCGTACCGCACCCGTCCGCTCCACAGGCCGGACGCGGTCCACGTGGTCGGCGGGGTCCGCCTGGTCGGCATGAAGGACATCGGGCCACGCTAAGCAGCGCGTCCCGTTCGGCCGCCCAGCCGCGCCCGGCACGCCCAGGGCCCCACCCGGTCGGACGACCGGGCGGGGCCCCGTGCCCGGGACGAGGGGGAGCGGGGCTCAGATGTCGAGCCGCTGCCCGGGCACGATCAGGTCGGGATCACCGCCGATGACGGACGTGTTGGCGGCGTAGATCTTCCGCCAGGTGGTCCCGTGCCGCGCGGCGATGGCACTCAGGGTGTCGCCTTCGCGGACGGTGTAGTCGCCGCGGGACGAGCCGCGGTTGGTGTGGCCCGACGGGCGGGCCGGCGTCTTCGCCGGCTCTTGCTTCGCCGGGGCGGACCGGGGCGCGGGCGCGGACTTCGGCGCCGACTTGGTGGTCGCCGATCCTGCGGCCGACCCGGCACCCGAGGAGCCGGGCGCGTTTCCGTAGGCCCCGGCGCGGGCCGAGCAGGTGGGCCAGGCACCCCACCCCTGTGCGCTCTGGACCTTGCTCGCGACGGCTATCTGACCGCTCCTCGACGCCTTGTCGGCGCTCGGCGCGTACGCCGTGCCGCCGTACGCGCGCCAGGTGCCGGCGGAGAACTGGAGCCCTCCGTAGTAGCCGTTGCCGGTGTTGATGTGCCAGTTGCCGCCGCTCTCGCACTGGGCGATGCGGTCCCACACTCCACTGTCGGCCGCGGCGGCGTCACCGGTCGCGGCGAGCAGTCCGAGCGGGGCGAGCAGTGCCGCCCCGGCGAGGACCGCCGTCGTACGTGTCTTGTTCGCCGTACGAGCCTTGTGACTGTTCTCGTGAGTGCTGTCGGCACATGCGGACATGTATTTCCCTCTCGAAACACCCGGGGTCCCCCAGGACGGGACGCGATGGCCTGCGCGTAGGACGCGGCCGCCGCGCTCCGACCCGTCCGCCGACGGCCTTGCTGTGATCCGGTGCGGATCGGCCGGCGGACGTACCCGAGCGGTGCTCGTTGCACACAGCGCAGGAACCTATGGACCCGGGCGCCCCGATATCAACCAACTCTTTGTCATTCGAGGCCAGTTAGCCGTTACCGCAGGTATCATCGATTTTCAGCCACCCACTTCATTGGGTGATTTCCGGATTTGTCGACCTGCGCCTCTTGCGATCTGTGACTCACTTCACCCAATCAACTTCCCTACTCCCCCTGGAAGTTGACTCGGAGTAACCAATTCCGGGGGCGTCTTCACGCTGGGCGTCGGATGGTTCGATTCCGTTCGCCCTCGAGCGTGACTCCGGCCACAGATCACCCGTTGACATCTTCATGAGCCGGGAACCCCCGATTCATGGGCCGGGAGCCACCCGGCACCGCCACGCACCGCATCCCGAGGAGCCACCGTGCCGCGCATGCTCGACGTCAGCGACGACGTACGCGCCGAGATCGGCGACGAAGAAGCCGACCGGCTGCTCGCCGGAGAGAACGCCCCCGGCAGTTACGACTGCACGTCGTGCCGCACCCCGGGCGACTCGGAACAGGAGCGCACCAGCACCGTCCTGTTCATCGGCGACGAGACCGCCGTCCTCGCCTTCGCCCACGCCACCTGCCTGCCCTCGCAGGTCGTGCAGGTCACCGAGGAACAACTCCAGGGCGCCGTCCGCTCGATCCACCCCGACGGCGCGCCCGCCGACGCCGGACCCGAGCAGGCCGTGCTCGGTGTCACGAGCGGACTCGTGCTGATCAGCGGCGAGTTGCACCCGGCACTCGTCGTCGAGCCGACCGGGCCGATCGTGCGACCCGGCTCGACCGACATCGGCGACGACTTCCTGCCCCTGCTGATCGAGCAGGGCTTCATGCCCGCGACCGAGCTGACCTCGGTGCCGCCGGTCCTGCACGGCTGGTCCGTACTGCTCGCCATGGGCCAGCTGCACGCCGTGCTCCAGCCGGGCGCCGGCGGCGGCTCGCCCGTCGCCTGGTGGCAGGCCCACCAGGCGCTCCAGGTCACCGAGAGCTGGCGCGCCGCCGCCAACAAGCACCAGCAGGTGCTCCTGTTCGCGGCGCCGGTCGGCTCGATCGGCCGTCAGCCCCGGGAGGACCTGCTGCGCGACGCGCTCGACAAGGCGGCGGCCAACGGAAAGCTGGTCGCGGCCGCGATGCCGCTCGCCGGTACGTGAGGGCACCGCACGGTACGGCACGGTTCCCGGCGGGATCCGCCGGGAACCGACCGCACGGCGCCGTGCGCCGGCTCGGCGGGGTCCGCCGGAAACCCCAGGGGCACGGTCGTCGCTCCGGCATTCGCCGGGGAACCGGGGACACGACCCGCTCCGGCATACGCCGGGATCCGCCGGGGAACTGAGGGCGGGGCGCTGCGCGGACGTTCGGCGGAATATGCCGGGAACCCAGGGCATGGGCGCCGCTCCGGGGTCCGCCGGGGAACTGAGGACGGGGCGCGGCTCCGGCATTCGGCGGGGTCCGCCGGGAGCCAAAGGCGGGGCGCCGCACGGGCGTTCGGCAGGGTCCGCCGAGGAACTGAAGGCGGGGCGCCGCACGGGCGTTCGGCGGGGTTCGCCGGGAGCCAAAGGTGGGGCGCCGCGCGGGCGTTCGGTGGGGGAACGCGGGTGTGCGGGCGGTGCCGGCCGTGGAGGGTGGCCCGCGTCGTTCTCCGCGCCCCCGCGTGCGCCGCTCACTCCGGACGGCCCGCGAAATGACCGGGCCGGCCGCATCTGTTGGGCGGCGAGGTCGTTGGCACGTACGTGCACACCTACGACGTCCCCGGCCACCGGCCCTTCCAGCCGGTCCCTCCCTCGGGCTCCCCCCTCCGTTCGAGCAGAGAGGTGCCGGCGTCGCGACCGGTGCAGGACCCTCATCAGGGCGCCCCATCGGCCACGCCGATCTACGACGCGCTCTACGCCGAGTGGGTCAGATCATTCAGGACCCTGCCCGGCGACCGGCACGGCGAGGAGAACCTGGGCTTCACGGCCTTCGGGAGCCTCGGACGCGGTTCGAACTCGTTCAGCTCGTCGGGCGCGTACAGCTCGTACAGCGCGGGGGCGCACACCGCGCGGCAGATCACCGCACAGCACGGGCACACCACGACGGCGACGGCTGTCTGGCAGCCGGGCGCACGCCAGCACGGCACCGGGATGCACCACATCCCGGCCGCGCTGCCGCCCGCACCACGCAGGGGTCTTTGAAAGCGGCAAGGTCCTTGAGCGGTAACGCGTGAGGGGCGGCTCCCCAGGGAGCCGCCCCTCACGCATTGCCCGTGGGCGCTACTTCTTCTTGTTGGCGCCGCGCTTCTCGCGCACCCGCACCGAGATGTGGATCGGCGTGCCCTCGAAGGCGAACTCCTCGCGCAGCCGGCGCTCGATGAAGCGCCGGTAGCCGTGCTCGATGAAGCCGGAGGCGAAGAGCACGAACCGCGGGGGCTTGGTGCCCGCTTGCGTACCGAACAGGATGCGGGGTTGCTTGCCGCCGCGGACCGGGTGCGGGTGGGCGGCGACCAGCTCGCCGAGGAAGGCGTTCAGGCGGCCGGTCGGGACGCGGGTCTCCCAGCCGTCCAGGGCCGTCTCGATCGCCGGGACGAGCTTCTCCATGTGGCGGCCGGTACGGGCCGAGACGTTCACCCGGGGCGCCCAGGCCACCTGGGCGAGCTCGGTCTCGATCTCCCGCTCCAGGTAGTAGCGGCGCTCCTCGTCGAGGGTGTCCCACTTGTTGAAGGCGAGGACGATGGCGCGGCCCGCGTCGACGGCCATGGTGACGATGCGCTGGTCCTGCACGGAGATGGTCTCGGACGCGTCGATCAGGATGACCGCGACCTCGGCCTTCTCGACGGCCGCGGCGGTGCGCAGCGAGGCGTAGTAGTCCGCGCCCTGCTGGAGGTGGACGCGCTTGCGGATGCCCGCCGTGTCGACGAACTTCCAGGTGATGCCGCCGAGTTCGATGAGCTCGTCGACCGGGTCACGGGTGGTGCCCGCGACCTCGTTGACGACCACGCGGTCCTCGTTGGCCACCTTGTTCAGCAGGGAGGACTTGCCGACGTTCGGGCGGCCGATGAGGGCGATGCGGCGGGGGCCGCCCACCGCGGTGCCGAAGGTCTGCGCCGGGGCCTCGGGCAGCGCCTCCAGGACGGCGTCGAGCATGTCGCCGGTGCCTCGGCCGTGCAGCGCGGAGACCGGGTGCGGCTCGCCGAGACCGAGGGCCCAGAGGTACGAGGCGTCGGACTCGCCGCTCATGCCGTCGACCTTGTTGGCGCACAGGACGACGGGCTTGCCGGCCTTGCGGAGAAGGCGTACGACCGCCTCGTCGGTGTCGGTCGCGCCGACCTTGGCGTCGACGACGAAGACGACCGCGTCGGCGGCCTCGATCGCGTACTCGGCCTGGGCGGCGACGGACGCGTCGATGCCGAGGACGTCCTGCTCCCAGCCGCCGGTGTCGACGAGCTTGAAGCGGCGGCCCGCCCACTCGGCCTCGTAGGTGACGCGGTCGCGGGTGACGCCGGGCTTGTCCTCGACGACGGCCTCGCGGCGGCCGATGATGCGGTTCACCAGGGTCGACTTGCCGACGTTCGGGCGGCCGACGACGGCGAGGATGGGCAGCGGGCCGTGGCCCGCCTCCCCGATCGCGCCCTCGACGTCCTCGGGATCGAAGCCCTCTTCCGCGGCGAGCTCCATGAACTCCGCGTACTCGGCATCGCCAAGCGCCCCGTGCTCGTGTTCCGCCGAGCCGTCGGGCTGGATGTGGTCGTTCATGAAGTCCGTACCTCGTCGTTCATTCGTGGTGATCGGTGGAACACCCGTAAACCGGATGATCCACTACTAAGTGTCGCCTAACGCCCGACGGGGCGCCCGGCGTTTTCCGGGCGTCCGGTGAGACGCCTGGCGTGGTCCAGGTGGGCGCTGAGCTGTTTCTGGATGCGGCCGGTGGCCTCGTCCAGCGCCTGGCGCGTGCGCCGGCCGCTGCCGTCGCCCGCTTCGAAGGGGTCGCCGAAGACGACGTCGACCCTGCTGCGCAGTGGGGGCAGCGCCTTGGTCAACCGGCTGGTCCGCTCGGAACTTCCCAGCACCGCCACCGGGACGATCGGGGCTCCGCTGCGCACCGCGAAGTACGCGAGCCCGGCCCTGAGCGAGGCGAAGTCGCCCTCGCCCCGGGTGCCCTCCGGGAAGATCCCGAGGACGGCGCCGGACGCCAGGACGCCCAGGGCGTCGGTGATGGCCGTACGGTCGGCGATCTCGCGGTCCACCTTCAGCTGGCCGATGCCCAGCAGGAACGGGTCGAGCGGACCGATGAACGCTTCCTTCTTGATCAGGAAGTGCGTGGGCCTGGGCGCGACGCCCATGACCATCGGCCCGTCGATGTTGTGCGAGTGGTTCACGGCCAGGATCGCCGGGCCGGTCGCGGGGACCTTCCAGGCGCCGAGCACACGGGGCTTCCACAGCCCGTACATCAGGCCGACGCCGATCCGGCGCCCGACGTCGGCGCGTCTCGCGGAGGGTGCGGTCACTTGGCGGCCCGCTTCTCCTCGACGAGGGTGACGACGCACTCTATGACCTGCTGGAGCGTGAGGTCCGAGGTGTCCACCTCGACCGCGTCGTCCGCCTTGGCGAGGGGGGAGGCCTTACGGCTGGAGTCGGCCGCGTCCCGCTTGATCAGTGCCTCGCGGGTCGCGTCGATGTCCGCACCCTTCAGCTCAGCGCTGCGCCGGGCGGCACGCGCCTCCGGGGAGGCGGTGAGGAAGATCTTCAGGTCGGCGTCGGGCAGCACGGTGGTGCCGATGTCCCGGCCCTCGACGACTATGCCGGCCGGCGCGGACCCGGCGAGGGTGCGCTGCAGCTCGGTGATCCGGGCACGCACCTCGGGCACGGCGCTGACCGCGCTCACCTTGGAGGTGACCTCCGGCGTACGGATCGGGCCGGCGACGTCGGTCCCGTCGACCGTGATGGTCGGCCCGGCCGGGTCGGTACCGGAGATGATCTCCGGCTTCTCGGCCACGGCGGCGATCGCGGAGGGGTCCGTGAGGTCGATTGCGTTGCTGACCATCCACCACGTGATGGCGCGGTACTGGGCGCCCGTGTCCAGGTAGCTCAGACCGAGCTTCGCGGCCACGGCCTTCGAGGTGCTCGACTTGCCCGTGCCGGAGGGGCCGTCGATGGCGACAATCACAGCCGGAGCGGTACGGGCGGCGCCGTTGTCCACGGTGGGAACACCTTCCTGGTGCGGGGTGGAGGTCTCTGCGGGACACGATCGCGCCCCGCACAAGGTTACTGGCTCCACGGACCCCGTATTACTGGCCCGCCCCGGGGGCCGGTCGCGGAGCCCCGCCGGCCCCGCGCGGATCCTCGCCGCCGCGCCCGCACCGCCGGGTGCCGGGCCGCCTCCCGCGCTTCGCACGGCTACGCCTCACCCGGCCCCCGACAGCCGTCGACGAGCCGACGCCGCGCGGTCACGGAGCCCCGCCGAGCAGGGACCGGCCCCGCGCCGGTCCTCGCCTCCACGCCCCCACCGCCGCGTGCCGGGCCGCCTCCCGCGCTTCGCACGGCCGCGGCTCCCCGGGCCGTCGGCGGCCGTCGACGAGCCGGAGCCGCGACCCGCCGGGCGGGCCGTCCCCGGCGGGCCTCGGCCCTGCGCCATCGGTCCTACTGGCGCAGCGCCCAGCCCCGCTCCCGCAGGGCCGCGCCGAGTACCGGCACCGCCTTCGGCTCCACCATCAGCTGCACCAGACCGGCCTGCTGACCGGTCGCGTGCTCGATGCGTACGTCCTCGATGTTGACCCCGGCCATCCCCGCGTCGGCGAAGATGCGGGCGAGCTGACCGGGCTGGTCGTCGATGAGGACGGCCACGACCTCGTAGGCGCGCGGCGCGGAGCCGTGCTTGCCGGGGACGCGGACCTGGCCCGCGTTGCCGCGGCGCAGGACGTCCTCGATGCCGGTGGCGCCCTCGCGGCGCTTGGCCTCGTCGGAGGACTGCAGGGCGCGCAGCGCCTGGACCGTCTCGTCGAGGTCGGCGGAGACGTCCGAGAGGAGGTCCGCGACAGGGCCCGGGTTCGCGGAGAGGATGTCGATCCACATCCGGGGGTCGGAGGCCGCGATCCGGGTCACATCACGGATGCCCTGACCGCAGAGCCGTACCGCCGTCTCCTCCGCGTGCTCCAGGCGCGCGGCGACCATGCTGGACACCAGGTGCGGCATGTGCGAGACGAGCGCCACGGCCCGGTCGTGGGCGTCCGCGTCCATCACGACGGGCACCGCACGGCAGTGCGACACCAGCTCCAGGGCGAGGTTCAGGACTTCGGTGTCCGTGTCGCGGGTCGGCGTGAGCACCCAGGGCCGGCCCTCGAAGAGGTCGCCGCTCGCGGCCAGCGGACCGGACTTCTCGCGGCCCGACATGGGGTGCGAGCCGATGTACGGGGCGAGGTCGAGGCCGAGCGCCTCCAGCTCGCGGCGCGGACCGCCCTTGACGCTGGCGACGTCCAGGTAGCCACGGGCGAGACCACGCCGCATGGCGTCCGCGAGGGTCGCGGCGACATGCGCGGGCGGTGCGGCGACGATCGCGAGGTCGACCGGCCCCTCAGGGGCCTCGTCCGTGCCGGCGCCCAGCGCGGCCGCCGTACGGGCCTGCTCCGGGTCGTGGTCGGTGAGGTGGACGACGACGCCGCGCGAGGCGAGCGCGAGGGCCGCGGACGTGCCGATCAGCCCGGTTCCGATGACGAGTGCGGTCCTCACTGGGCGATGTCCCTGCGGAGTGCGCCCGCGGCGCCCAGGTAGACGTGCACGACGTCGGCGCGCGGCCGGTCGGACTCGATGTGTGCGAGAACACGGACGACCCGGGGCATGGCGCCCTCGATGTCCAGCTCCTGCGCGCAGATCAGCGGGACGTCGACGATGCCGAGCTTGCGCGCAGCCGCCGCCGGGAAGTCGCTGTGCAGATCGGGTGTCGCCGTGAACCAGATGCTGATCAGGTCGTCCGTGGTCAGCGCGTTGCGCTCCAGGATGGCGGTGAGCAGCTCGCTGACCTGCTCGTCCATGTGGCCGGCCTCGTCCCGTTCCAGTTGGACGGCGCCCCGGACCGCTCGTACCGCCACGGTGATGCTCCTCGCTGATCTGTGTACACGTCTTGTTACACCAGCGTAGTCAGCCCCCCGCGCGCGGGTGCGCGGCGCCCGCCTGACGAGACGGGGCCCACGCACCGGATCCTGCCCGGGGCGGCTCGTACCGCCGTCCCGCCACCGACCGGGAGCGTGGCGGCCTGCACGGGACCGACGCCGCGGACTCCGTCCGCGTCACCCGAATCGCCCTATTCCGCTACTTGTGACGGGAACGCGCCCGTGCGCCTCTGGACGCGGGCGCGCGAGTCCGCTCTCATTGCAGGAGACTCGCCTCGGGGGAGGCCCGAATGAAGCGTCCAGGACCCCTTCTCACCCTTCTCGCGGGGCTCGTGTTCGGCGTGTTCATGTTGTCGCTCAACGCGATGACAGGGACGAAGAACGCGTCGAACCCGTACCGGCAGTCCTCTCCGGGCGTCTCGGTGTCGCCCAGTGCGCCCCCAGCCTCCTCCTCGCCGTCACCGAGCACCTCGCCCAGCCCCTCACCTTCCCGCAGCGCCGTACCCAACGCCGACTACGCGGGCCGCACCGACGACAACTCCTCGGCGGTCGCGATCTCCCTGCGGGGCGGCAAGGCGATCGCGTACTTCTGCGACGGGCACGACAAGGAGTCCTGGCTGAAGGGTGACGTCAAGGACGACGGCACCATGAAGCTCACGGGCGGCAACGGCGACGAGCTGAACGGAACACTCCAGGACGGCAAGCGGATCCGCGGCACCGCCTACGTCGGCGGGAAGCGCTACGGCTTCACGGCCGACCGGGCGATCAAGCCCTCCGGCCTGTACCGGGCGACGGCCACCGTGCGCGGCGCGAAGGTCGACGGCGGCTGGATCGTGCTGCCGGGCGGCAAGCAGGTCGGTGTCGTCGAGCGCGACGGCACACCTTCGGCGGCACCGTCGATCGACCCGGAGACCGGCGCCGTGACGATCGACGGACAGAAGATCATCGCGCGTCCTGTCACCCCCTGACCGCCTCTTCCCTTCTTCCACAGGGAGCCGTTCATGACCGTGGACCCGAACGCCGCCACCCGGGGCTTCCCCTCTCCGCCACCTGGCCACGGCAGCCCGAGCCCGGCCCGCTATCTCGTGCCGGCCCTGGTCGCCGCGGCGGTCGCGGTCGGCCTCGGCGTCTACGGCAAGGTCCACGACCCGTCGGGAACGGCCTTCAATCTCGCCGGTTTCAGCAGCACGGGCGCCGTGAAGTCCTGGCTGGCGACGACGGCGTTCTTCTTCGCGCTCGTCCAGCTCGTCTCGGCGCTCATGATGTACGGGAAGCTGCCGGGCCCGAGCTGGGCGGCGGCGCTGCACCGGTGGTCGGGACGGATCGCGTTCCTGGTGGCGGTGCCGGTAGCGGTGCACTGTCTGTACGCGTTGGGCTATCAGACGTACAGCACGCGCGTCATGTGGCACTCGCTCCTGGGGTGCTTCTTCTTCGGTGCCTTCAGTGCCAAGATGCTGCTGCTCCGCTGGGAGCGCCTGCCCGGCTGGCTGCTGCCGGTCATCGGCGGCCTCGTGTTCGCCGTGCTCACGGCCATCTGGCTGACGTCCGCCTTCTGGTTCTTCCGTACGTTCGGAGTGACGACATGACCAACCGCTCGACGCGGCGCACGGTGATCCTCGCCACGGGGGCGTCCGCGCTGCTCGCGGGGTGCAGCCAGTACGGCAGTGGCAACAGCAGCTCCTCGGACTCGTCCCCGAAGGCGTCCAGCGGCCAGGAACTCGCCACCACGAGCGACATCCCGGTCGGCGGGGGCAAGATCTTCACGGACCAGAAGGTCGTGGTCACCCAGCCGGCGAAGGGCGACTTCAAGGCCTTCTCGGCGATCTGCACGCACCTGGGCTGCACGGTGAACAAGGTCGCGAGCGGCACCATCGACTGCCCGTGCCACGGGAGCAAGTTCAGTGTCGAGGACGGGGCGGTGAAGGCCGGTCCCGCGCCGCGCCCACTGCCCGCGGAGAAGATCACTGTGGAGGGAAACTCGATCCGCCTGGTGTGAGACGGCCCGTACGCTCCGAACATGCGTTCCGAGCCTCCCGTACCCCAGACACCTCCGGCGCCCGAAGTACCCCCGGCGCCCCGGGAACCGGCGGTGCCGTCCGCCTCACCCGCGGCGGCCTCACCCGCGGCGGTGGTCTCGGCGTCCGCGGTCCCGGCGTCGGCGGTCTCACTGGTCAGGGACCACACGGTCTACTCCTGCGTGATGGGATCACGCGCCTTCGGGCTGGCCACGGACGGCAGTGACACGGACCGCCGGGGCGTCTTCCTCGCCCCGACCGCGCTGTTCTGGCGCTTCGAGAAGCCGCCGACGCATGTCGAGGGCCCGGCGGAGGAGCAGTTCAGCTGGGAACTGGAGCGGTTCTGCACGCTCGCGCTGCGCGCCAACCCGAACATCCTGGAGTGTCTGCACTCCCCCCTCGTCGAGTACGTGGACGACACCGGGCACGAACTCCTCGCCCTCCGGCAGGCGTTCCTCTCCCGCCGGGCGCACGAGACGTTCGCCCGCTACGCGCTGGGCCAGCACAAGAAGCTGGAGGCCGACGTCCGCAAGTACGGCGCCCCGCGCTGGAAGCACGCCATGCATCTGCTGCGCCTGCTGATGAGCTCGCGCGACCTGCTGCGCACCGGGACCTTGACGATCGACGTCTTGGAGCAGCGCGAGCCGCTGCTCGCGGTGAAGCGGGGCGAGGTGTCCTGGGCCGAGTTCGAACGCTGGATGTCCCGGCTGGCGACGGAGGCCGACGCGGCTGCCGCCCACAGCCCGCTCCCGCCCGAGCCGGACCACGCGCGCGTGGAGGACTTCCTGATCCGGGTCCGCCGCGCCTCAGCGATCCAGGACACCGCCGGGGGCCGGTAGACCTTCCCCGACACCTTCCCGGACACCCTCCGGGCCCCGGACGCCCTCGGGACCCCGGATGCCCTCGGGACCCCGGATTCCGTCCTGATCTCCCCGGATGCCGTCCAGGCGGACCCGGACGACGAAGGCGTGCAGGGCGTCGTACGCGGAGGGGGCGTCCGGCAGCGCCGAGGCGTCCTGTGCCTCGTCGAGGAGCGTGTGCAGCCGCTCCACGTCCTCCGCCACGCGCGCGTGGGGGACGTCCGCGGCCCCGTGCTCCCGCTCCGCCTTCACGGCGATCAGGTCCGGCAGATACGCGGGAGAGGCGATCTGTCCGGCCAGCGTGGGCAGATCGGCCTGCACCTCGCCGCTGCGCATGAGATGGATTCCGGTGAGCAGCACACGGAACGTGTAAAGCAGCGGCTTGAGTTCGCCGCTCTTCTCGAAGAGCCGCCACTGCGTGGTGGCGAACCCCCGGTAGTGGTGGGCGTGATGGCGGGTGAGGACCCCCGGGGCGAGCGAGATCAGTTCACGGTGTTCGTCGCCGGTGCGCACGACCAGCGGCGAGAGCAACTGCTCCAGCACGTAGCCGTTGCGCCGCAGCATCAGCCGTACGAACTTGCGCAGGTCGTGGGTGACCAGGTCCATCTCGACGCCGCTCTCCCACCACATGCGGGAGCGGGTCTCCTCCGGTTCGCGCAGTCCGACCAGGTCGGCCGTCGCCAGCAGATGGACGCCGCGCAGGTCGACGTCGGAGTCGCGCGAGGGGAAGCCGTACAGGTGTGCCCCGGAGACGGTGGCGAAGAGCACGGGGTCGGGCTGTTCGCCCACCACGCTCGCGAGGTCGTTGCCGATACCGAGGACGTCTGTCATCCCTCAAGCATCCCAGAGCGCCCCCAGCGACATGAGGTCGCTCTGGTGCTCGATGCGGTCGGCCCAGGCCGTCGGCCAGGCCTCCGAGCCGTGGTAGGCACCCGCGAACGCCCCGGTCAGGCAGGCGATGGAGTCGGAGTCGCCCGAGGTGCAGGCGGCCCGGCGCAGCGCGGTGACGGGTTCGTCGACGAACATCAGGAAGCACAGCAGGCCGGTGGCGAGCGCCTCTTCGGCGATCCAGCCGGCGCCGGTCGCCAGGCAGGGGTCGTCCTCGGGAGAGGCGGTGCGCACGGCGTGCCGGAGGTTGTCCAGGACGGTGATGCACTCGTCCCAGCCCCGGGAGATGTACTGCTCCGGTGTGGCGTCGTCGCAGAAGGTCCACAGGTCGCCGAGCCAGCGGGAGTGGTAGCGGTGCCGGTTCTCGTGCGCGTACGAGCGCAGCAGGCCGACGAGTGCCGCCGGGTCGACGCCCTGGCTGAGCAGCCGGACGGCGTGCGCGGTGAGGTCCGAGGCGGCGAGCGCGGTGGGGTGGCCGTGGGTTAGCGCGGCCTGGAACTGCGCGGCGCCCGCGCGCTGTTCGTCACTGAGCCCGCCGACGAGTCCGACGGGCGCCACGCGCATGTTGGCGCCGCAGCCCTTGGAGCCGGTCTGGCTGGCCTCCTGCCAGCGGAGTCTGTCGTCCTTGAGGAGGTTGCAGGCGACGAGGCAGGTGCGGCCGGGGGCGCGGTTGTTCTCGGGCGACTGGTACCAGTCCACGAACTCCTCGCGCACCGGCCGTTCCATCCGCAGCGGGCCGAGCAGACCGCGGTCCATGGCGGTGCGCAGCCCCTTCGCCAGGGCCAGTGTCATCTGGGTGTCGTCGGTGACGAACGCGGGCCTCGGCAGCGCCATCTGCCGCCAGGGGCCGCACTTTTCGAGGATGTCGGGCACGGTGTTGAACTCGGTGGGGAACCCGAGCGCGTCGCCGATGGCCAGGCCGATGAGGGAACCGGTGGCGGCGCGCTTGGCTAGGGTCGTGCTGGTCATCGGGGCCGTCCTTACGAGGTGGGACGCAGCAGGGGTGGGTGCAGAACCTTGGCGCCGCCCGCGCGGTAGAGGGCGGCGGGTTTGCCGCGGCCGCCGGTGAGGCGCGCGGCGCCGCGGACCTGTTCGACGAATCCGGGCGTGGCGAGGACCTTGCGCCGGAAGTTGGGCCGGTCGAGCGCGGTGCCCCACACCGTCTCGTAGACGTGCTGCAGCTCTCCGAGGGTGAACTCGGGCGGGCAGAAGGCCGTGGCGAGACAGGAGTACTCCAGTTTGGCGCCCACGCGTTCGTGGGCGTCGGCGAGGATCCGGTCGTGGTCGAAGGCGAGCGGGTCGAGCGCGTTGAACCGCAGCCACTGGGCCTGCGCCGCGTCGCCACCGCCGTGGGGTTCGGGAGGGTCGGGCAGCAGTGCGGCGAACGCGACGGAGACGATCCGCATACGGGGGTCGCGGTCGGGTTCGCTGTAGGTGCGCAGCTGTTCCAGGTGGAGTCCCGAGATGTCCGACAGGCCGGTCTCCTCGGCGAGTTCACGCCGGGCCGCGGCCTCCGCCGACTCGCGGGACAGCACGAAGCCGCCGGGCAGGGCCCAGCGGCCGGCGTACGGTTCCCGGCCCCGCTCGACGAGCAGCACCTGGAGTGCGCCCGCGCGCACCGTCAGGACGGCCAGGTCGACGGTGACGGCGAAGGGCTCGAAGGCGTACTTGTCGTAGCCCTCGGGTGCCGCGCCCCCCGGCGCACGGCTTTCCCCTGTCGCCACCCCACGCCCCCTCTTTATGGTCAGCCTGACCATGGTCAGTACGACTATAAAGGGAGCGGGAGGGGGCAACAAGGCTCTGGGCCTGGGAAGTTGTGCTTCCTCGGAGCCGGTGCGGAAGACGTGTTCGGCGTCGGGGCAGGGCCCGCGGAGGCTGTGCGGGCTGCTAGACCCGGGCGCGCGACGCCTCCGTCCGCCGGACCTCGGCAGGGTTTACGTCCGGTCCCTGCGCCCGAGCGCGCGCCGGAGCGAGGGCGGCCACGAGCGCTCCGGCGGCCGCGACTCCCGCCGAGACCCACAGCGCCGGACCGCAGCCGTTGACGAAGTTCTCCGCCGAGCCGTAGCCCCCGTAGCGCGTGAACACGGCCGCGGCGACGGCGATCCCGAAGACTCCGCCCAGCTCACGCAGCGCGTTGTTGACGCCGGCCGCGACACCGGCGTCGGCCGACGGCACCGCGGAGGTCACGGCGTTGGCGACGGTGGGGAAGACCATCGAGATACCGATACCCGCGATGATCAGCGGCAGCACCAGGCGTCCGTAGCCGACACCGGGCTGCACCTGCCAGGCCAGCAGTCCGAGGCCGGTCGCCTGGAGGACGAGTCCGCCGAGCATGAAGGGCCGGTTCCCGAACCGGTCGGCGAGCGCGCCCGCGAGCGGTGCCACGAGCAGGGGCATGCCGGTCCACACAAGGATGCGGACACCGGCCTGCAACGGCGAGTTCCCGAGGCCGAGTTGGAACAGCTGCGTGATCATGAACAGGGAGCCGAGCAGCGACATGAACGTCAGGAAGGCGACGCCGTTGGCGGTGGAGAAGGCGCGCCTTCGGAAGTATCCGAGGGGCAGCATGGGGTAGCGCGCACCCGACCGCTCCCAGCCCAGGAAGGCCGCCAGGAAGACTACTCCGACGGCCAGCGCGCCGAGCACCTCGGCGCTCCCCCAGCCCGCCTGCGGGGCCCGCACCGGCGCCCAGGCCAGGCCGGTCAGTCCGACGGCGGCCAACAGCAGCCCCACGACATCGAGTTGCGGACGCGGGCCGTGGCTCTCGCGCAGTTTCAGCGCGGCCAGCGGCAGCATCGCGAGCCCCGTCGGCACGTTGATCCAGAAGATCCACTGCCAGGACAGGCCCTCGGTGACGGCACCGCCGAGCACGGGCCCGGCCGCCACGCCGAGACCGGTCACGCCGCCCCAGACCCCGATGGCGACGCCCCGCTTCTCGGCCGGGAACGCCTCGCTGATCAGGGTCAGGGTGAGCGGCAGCAGGACAGCGGCGCCGGCACCCTGGAGCACCCGCGCGGCGATGAGCTGGCCCGGTCCCGGGGCCAGCGCCGCGAGGGCCGAGGCCAGGGTGAAGACGGCGAGCCCGACGACGTACATGCGCCGCCGTCCGAAGCGGTCGCCGAGCGCGGCACCGGTCAGGGTGAGGCAGGCGAAGACGAGGTTGTACGCGTTGATCGTCCACTCCAGGTCGGACAGGCTCGCCCCGAAGTCGGCCCGCAGGGCGGGCAGCGCGGTGGCCACGACGACTACGTCGAGGGAACAGAGCAGCGCCCCGAGTCCGGCCAGGATCACGGTCCACACACGGCGTGCGGGCACGGCGGACGGCTGCTGGACGGGGGCGCGTGCGGTGGTGTCGGTCATGACGGTTCCTTCCGTGAGGATCAATCACGGAAGACGGACCGGACCCGCGCCGAAAAGGAATCGCGACTGCGGGCGCCGGCCGAGGAACGCGAGGAGCAGGCCGCCGGGCCGGGTCCCCGGCGGTACGTCGACCGGGGCGGCGAAGCGCACCCCGCGGTCGGCGTCCGCGACCACGAGATGCGCGAGGGGCAGCAGTTCCGCGGCGAGCGCGGACGGGATCGGCCGCGCCCGCCCGCAGGCCCGCGCGACGTCCCAGCCGTGCACCGCGATCTCCAGGGCGCCGACGGCCACCAGCAGCCCCGCGTCCAGGGACCGGTCCCCGACGGCCGGGGCGGGCGGGGACCCTGGGACCGCCCCCCAGGCATCGAGGAGGGCGCCTGCCCGCGCGCGGAAGGCGCACACCGGATCGGCGGACGGGCGCGCCGGGCACAGCCCGACGCGCCCGTCCGCAACGCCTTCGTAGAGCGCTTCCACCGAGTCGTCGAGGTGGTGGAGCAGATCCCCGAGCTCCCACTCGGCGCAGGGCGTCGGCCACCGCAGGCCCTCGTGCGGCACGGCGGCGACGCTGCCCAGCGTGTACGCGAGCGACCGCTCCAGGAGCTCTCCGGGGTTCACGGGAGGATCCGGGGCAGGCCGAAGGCGGCGAACAGCCCCGGGTCCAGGAAGACGGTGAGCCGTGCGACACCGCACTCCTCGACGGTGAGCACCTGCACGGAGTGCGCCCGCAGCACCCCGTCGACCCCGCGCTCGTAGGCCGCCACCGCGGGCTGCCCGTTGGCCCGGACGGGCAGCATGCGGATCCATCCCGCCTCGCGCCCGGACAGCACCCGTACGCGCAGGAACCGCAGGACGTCCTTCTTGCCGCTGAACCACTCCAGGTGGGGCGGCATCTCCAGCTCGACCCCGTCCCGCAGCAGGCTCAGCAGCGACCCCATGTCGGCGTTCTCGAATGCCTTCACGTAGCGGTCGAGGAGTTCGCGGTCGTCGGCCCCGTCGGGCTCGACCACCAGGTCCTCCTCCGGCGCGACCTCGTCGAGCCGGGCACGCGCGCGCTGGAGGGTGCTCTTGACCGCCGCGGTCGACGTGTCGAGCAGGGCGGCCACCTCGGAGGCCCGCCAGGCCAGCACGTCCCGCAGGATGAGCACGGCCCGCTGCCGCGCCGGCAGGTTCTGCAGCGCGGCGACCAGGGCGAGCCGCAGGCTGCCGCGTGCCGCGACGACCGTCGCCGGGTCGACGAGCGTGTCGGGCAGCGGCTGGAGCCACGGGATGTCCGTCGCGGGGGCCCGCAGAGGCTCCTCGGGCGCGGCTCCCGGCCCGCCGAGCCCGGTGGGCAGCGGACGGCGCCCCCGCCCCTCCAGGGCCGTCAGACACGTGTTGGTGGCGATCCGGTAGAGCCAGGTGCGCAAGGAGGCCCGGCCCTCGTACCCGTCGTAGGACCGCCAGGCCCGCAGATACGTCTCCTGGACGAGGTCCTCTGCGTCGTCGACCGAGCCGAGCATGCGGTAGCAGTGGGCGAGCAGCTCCCGCCGGTACGGATCGGTCAGCCGGACGAAGTCGTCGCGGTCCGTCGTCGCGGTCATCGCCGCTCCCTTCGTTCGCACGGGGCGCACCGGGGCACACCGGTGGTCCGTTCACCGGTACAGACCGGCGGGGAGGCGAAAACGAATCGGCCGGCCCCGGAAAAGTTCCGGGACCGGCCGTCGTACGCGTGGAGCGCCAGCGGGCTGCGGGAGCCGCGGGGGCTCCGGGCTTCCGACGCTGCTTCCGGGGTTAGAGACCGACCTCGGCCATGAGCATGCCGACCTCGGTGTTCGACAGGCGGCGCAGCCAGCCCGACTTCTGGTCGCCCAGGGTGATCGGGCCGAAGGAGACGCGCACCAGCTTGTCGACCGGGAAGCCGGCCTCGGCGAGCATGCGGCGCACGATGTGCTTGCGGCCCTCGTGCAGGGTCACCTCGACGAGGTAGTTCTTGCCGGTCTGCTCGACGACACGGAAGTGGTCCGCCTTGGCGTACCCGTCCTCCAGCTGGATGCCGTCCTTGAGCCGCTTGCCGAGGTCGCGCGGGATCGGGCCCACGACGTGCGCGAGGTAGACCTTCTTGACGCCGTACTTCGGGTGGGTCAACCGGTGCGCCAGCTCGCCGTGGTTGGTGAGCAGGATCACGCCCTCGGTCTCGGTGTCGAGCCGGCCCACGTGGAAGAGCCGCGTCTCGCGGTTCGTCACGTAGTCGCCGAGGCACTGGCGGCCCTCGTTGTCCTCCATCGTGGAGACGACACCGGCCGGCTTGTTCAGCGCGAAGAACTGGTACGACTGCGTCGCGACGGTCAGCCCGTCGACCTTGATCTCGTCCTTCTCCGTGTCGACGCGCATGCCCTGCTCCAGGACGATCTCGCCGTTGACCTCGACCCTGGCCTGGTCGACCAGTTCCTCGCAGGCGCGCCGGGAGCCGTAGCCCGCTCGCGCGAGGATCTTCTGCAGGCGCTCGCCCTCCTCCTCGGCACCCGGGAAGGTCTTGGGCAGCTTGATGTCCGGCTTGCCCGCGTACCGGTCCCGGTTGCGCTCCTCGGTCCGCGTCTCGTACTCACGGGAGCGCGCCGGCTCCGTCCGGCCGCCGCGCTGCTGGCCCTGCTTGGGGCCGCCCTTGGCGCCACCGCGCGCCGAGGCTCCGCGCCCGGACTTCGGGCCTTCATGCGTGCCGCCGGGGCCTACGTCGTAGCGACGCTCCTCGGGACGGGGCTTGCTGGGACGCTTCGGCTGGTCGTCGCGCCCCGCCGCCGCGCTCCTCGGCTGGGAGCCGCTCCCGCCGGCTCCACGCGAGCCGCTCCCACCGGTTCCGCGCGAGCCGCCGGTCCCACGCGGGCCGCCGCCCCCGCCAGTCCCACGCGAGCCGCCGCCCCCGCCGGTCCCACGCGAGCCGCCGCCCCCGCCGGTCCCACGCGAGCCGCCGCCCCCGCCGGTCCCACGCGAGCTGCCGCCTCCGCGCGACCCACCGCTCCCGCCGGTTCCCCGCGGGTTGTCGCGCCCGCTGTTCCTGCCACTGCCACTGCCACTGCCACTGCTTCGCATCAAAGTTCCGTCGTCGTCGTGTCGTCTGCATCTGCATCCGGTGCATCCGGATCGAACGACGGGACCCCTTCCAGCGTCTCGGCCTCGATCGCGTCCGCCTCGGGGAGGAAGGGCGCGAGCTCCGGGAGCTCGTCCAGACCGCGCAGGCCCATTCGCTCCAGGAAGTAGTTCGTCGTCGTGTACAGGATCGCACCTGTTTCGGGTTCCGTGCCCGCCTCCTCGACCAGACCGCGCTGGAGGAGGGTGCGCATCACGCCGTCACAGTTGACTCCGCGGACCGCCGAGACCCTGGATCGGCTGACCGGCTGGCGGTACGCGACGACGGCGAGCGTCTCCAGGGCCGCCTGGGTGAGGCGGGCCTGCTGACCGTCCAGAACGAAGCGTTCGACGGCGCTCGCGTACGCGGGACGCGAGTAGAAGCGCCAGCCGCCCGCGATCAGCCTGAGCTCGAAACCGCGGCCCTGGACGGTGTACTCGTCGGCCAGTGCGCGCAGCGCGTCCGCGATCTGCCGCCTGGGCCGCTCCAGGATCTTGGCGAGGTGTTCCTCGGTGGCCGGCTCGTCCACCACCATCAGGACGGCCTCCAGGGCGGGCCCCAGGTCGAGGTCGGCGACGGTGCGCGGCCCCGCGGGGGTGTGGGTGGTCTCCTCGCTCACGCCTTCTCCTCCTTGGTCCCGCGCCCTGTCTCCTTGGTCCCGCGCCTTGGCTCGTCCTTCACCGCTTCCGGGGGCCGGTCGAACTCGTCGGTCACCCTCGGCCGGTCGTCGCCCTCCCCGCCCGTCCAGCGCACCATGAGGTCCCCGAGGGCCTCCTTCTGGTCCAGGACGACGACCTTCTCCCGGTAGAGCTCCAGCAGGGCCAGGAAGCGGGCGACCACGGTGAGGGTGTCGTCGGTGTCCTCGACGAGCGAGCGGAAGCTGGCCTCGCCGAGTTCCCGGAGCCGCGCCACCACGATCTGGGCCTGCTCCTGCACGCTGACGAGCGGCGCGTGGATGTGGTCGATGTACACCTGCGGCTTGGGTTTCGGCTGCATCGCCTTCACGGCGAGCTTCGCGAACCCCTCCGCCCCGATGCTGATGACGACCTCGGGCAGCAGTTCGGCGTACTGCGCCTCCAGGCCGACGGTACGGGGGTAGCGGCGGGCCTCCTCTTCGAGCCGCCTATTGAAGATGTCCGCGATCTGTTTGTACGCGCGGTACTGGAGCAGCCGGGCGAACAGCAGGTCCCGAGCCTCGAGGAGGGCCAGATCGGCCTCGTCCTCGACCTCGGCGGTGGGCAGCAGCCGGGCCGCCTTCAGATCGAGGAGCGTCGCCGCGACGACCAGGAACTCGGTCGTCTGGTCGAGGTCCCAGTCCGGGCCCATCGCCCGGATGTGCGCCATGAACTCGTCGGTGACCTTGGAGAGCGCCACTTCCGTGACATCGAGTTTGTGCTTGGAGATCAGCTGGAGCAGCAGATCGAAGGGCCCCTCGAAATTCGAGAGCCGCACCTTGAAGACACCGTCACCGGAGTCGGCAGGAGGTGCCTCGGAGCCTTCAGGGGACACCTCGGACCCCGGAGCCGGTCCGGACGCCTTTCCGGGCGTCCCGGGCGAGGCGGACGGCGCGGACACGTCCGCGGCCACCCGGACGGGACCCGCGACCGTCGCGGCCGCTTCGGTGGGC
>NZ_JBIAIQ010000042.1:963-30064 GCF_042871525.1 Streptomyces sp. NPDC005784 | reverse complement strand
GCTCCTCCCGCATCCCGGGCCGTGCGAACGGCTCAGGGCCGCCTCCGGGCGCCTCGGAGGGCTCGGGCTGCGGCTCGGGCGCCGCGGGCGGCTCGACGCCCTCTCGAGGCGTCCCGGGCGGCTCGGTGGGCTCCTCCCGCATCCCGGGCCGTGCGAACGGCTCAGGGCCGCCTCCGGGCGCCTCGGAGGGCTCGGGCTGCGGCTCGGGCGCCGCGGGCGGCTCGGCGCCCTCTCGAGGCGTCCCGGGCGGCTCGGTGGGCCTGTCTCGCGGCTCGGTGGGCCTCGGGGGTGCCGGGGGCGCCTCGGTCACCTCGCCGGCCGCCACTGATCGCCCGGCCGGCCCCGCGGGCCTTGCGGACGGCTCAGTGCCGCCTTCAGGCGTCCCGGCCGGCTCGGGCGGTGTCTCGGGACCTCCGGGCCTCTCGGCGCCCTCTCGGGGCCTGTCAGGCGTCTCGGCGGGGGCCTTCGACGGTTCGACGGACGGGTCGGACGGACCGGGCGGTGCCTCGACGGGGGCCGGCGCGGTCCCCGGACCACGCCCCAGCGCACGCCGACGGCCGCCGGAGGCGGCGGACGGGGGCGGGACGTTCGAGGTCATAGCCGTCGAAGGCTACCGCTACCGCCCACGCAGCCGTCGTACGAGAATGCTCGCGTCCCCGCGGGATTCCAGATCGGCGAGGACCACGGCGACCGCCTCGCGGACGATCCGCCCGCGGTCGACGGCGAGGCCGTGTTCCCCGCGGAGCACCAGGCGCGCGTGTTCGAGGTCCATCAGCTCCTCGGCGGACACGTACACGGTGATCTTCTCGTCGTGCCGCTCCCGCCCGCTGGGCCGGCGGTTCGCGCCGCGGCCCCGCTTGCGGGACGACTGCACGGACGTGGAAGGGGCGGCAGAACCTTCCTGCGCCGGCTGACGCCGCCCCGAGCGGTCCGGGGCGCCGCCCCGGCTGCGGGACTCCCCCGCGTCGGACGACTCGGCGCCGGCGGCGACATGTTCGTCGCCCTCCCCGTCACCGCCCTGGACGGGCACCGACTGGGGCGCGTCCTCCCCGACCGCCGCGTCGCTCTCGCCGGCCGGAGCCGGCACCCGGGCCTCGCCGTTGGTCCGACGGTTGGGGGAGGACGACTGGAGCGCCATGCCCCCGGTGGTACGGAACAGTTCGTCGGCCCCCGGCAGACTCACTCGGCGTGACACCGGGCGAGCACCTCCCTGGCGAGCTGGCGATAGGCGGCGGCACCGACGGAGTTGGAGGCGTACGTGGTGATCGGCTCACCGGCGACCGTGGTCTCCGGGAAGCGGACGGTCCGGCCGATCACGGTGTGGTAGACGTGATCGTCGAAGGCCTCGACGACGCGCGCGAGCACCTCACGGCTGTGCACCGTGCGGGAGTCGTACATCGTGGCGAGGATGCCGTCGAGCTCCAGATCGGGGTTGAGCCGTTCCTGGACCTTCTCGATCGTCTCGGTGAGCAGTGCGACACCGCGCAGCGCGAAGAACTCGCACTCCAGCGGCACGATCACCTTGTGGGCCGCCGTCAGGGCGTTCACGGTGAGCAGGCCGAGCGAGGGCTGACAGTCGATCACGATGTAGTCGTAGTCGGCCAGCAGCGGCTTCAGGGCGCGCTGCAGCGTGGACTCGCGGGCGACCTCGCTCACCAGCTGCACTTCGGCGGCGGACAGGTCGATGTTGCTGGGCAGCAGGTCCATGTTCGGGACCGCCGTCTTCAGGAGCACCTCGTCGGCCGCCATGCCCCGCTCCATGAGCAGGTTGTAGACGGTGAGGTCGAGCTCCATCGGGTTGACACCGAGGCCCACGGACAGCGCGCCCTGCGGGTCGAAGTCGACGAGCAGCACCCGGCGTCCGTACTCCGCGAGCGCGGCCCCCAGGTTGATGGTCGACGTGGTCTTGCCCACGCCGCCCTTCTGGTTGCACATCGCGATGATCGTCGCGGGGCCGTGACTGGTCAGCGGACCCGGGATCGGGAAGTAGGGCAGCGGGCGCCCGGTCGGGCCGATGCGCTCACGGCGCTGACGGGCCGCGTCGGGCGCGAGCGTGGCCGCGTACTCCGGATCGGGCTCGTACTCGGCGTCGGGGTCGTAGAAGTGCCCCTCGGGCAGTTCGTCGTAGTCGGCGAAGTGGGTGTGGTTCTCGCCACTTCCGTTGCCGGCCATGGCGTTCACGTGATGGCCATCCATGCTCGGGTGTGCTGTCTGAGTCATCCGGGGACTCTGATGGGCTGCGAAGGTGCGGACAGCGACGGAGCCGACAGCCTCGAGCCCCGTGGGGCTCTGGCCCCGCGCCGGCATTCCTGGTTGACCACCCCCGGGAGTAAATGTCGACTCATTCACAAGTCGTCTTACCTCCTTGGTGACCAGGAAACTTCTCGATAGGTCAGCGTGGCACCATGCCGACGGTTGGCGACTCTATGGCGTGTCACCGCTCCGCAGCAACACAATCCGCCGGACCCGACCCGATGTGTCGGCAACCGAACACCCCTCTGTCAAGGGCGTAAGGCCGTCGCACGGCAGGTTTCACCGGTGTGCGAATCGGTTGAAGAGTTACGTTCGTGGCGAGTTGAACGAGTGTCGCAAAGTGACCCGACACACACCCGGCCGGACCTTGTCGGGCAAGGTCCGGCCGGGTGCGCGGTGTTGACGACCCGTGTTGACGTATCGCCTTTTGTCGGCCCGGAGTCGGCCGCAATGTCGACTCCGGAAGCCGCCGGGAAACTCAGCCGAGCAGGCTCTCCAGCTCGACGTGCTCCAGCCCGTGGGACTCGGCGACCTCGCGGTAAACAACCTTGCCGTCATGGGTGTTGAGACCCTTGGCCAGCGCGTTGTCACGGCGCAGCGCCTCGACCCAGCCGCGGTTGGCGAGCTCGACGATGTAGGGCAGCGTGGCATTGGTCAGTGCGTACGTCGAGGTGTTGGGCACCGCGCCGGGCATGTTGGCGACGCAGTAGAAGACCGAGTTGTGGACCGGGAAGGTCGGCTCGGCGTGCGTGGTGGGACGCGAGTCCTCGAAACAGCCGCCCTGATCGATCGCGATGTCGACAAGGACACTCCCCGGCTTCATCCGGGAGACGAGCTCGTTGGTGACCAGCTTCGGCGCCTTGGCACCGGGGATCAGCACGGCACCGATCACGAGGTCGGCCTCGAGGCAGGCCTTCTCCAGCTCGAAGGAGTTGGACATGACGGCCTTGACCTTCGTGCCGAAGATCTTGTCGGCCTCACGCAGCTTGTTGATGTCGCGGTCGAGCAGCGTCACCTCGAAGCCCATGCCGATGGCGATCTGCGCGGCGTTCCAGCCGGAGACACCGCCGCCGATCACGACAGCCTTGGCCGGCAGCACGCCCGGGACACCGCCGGGCAGGACACCGCGGCCGCCGTTGGCGCGCATCAGGTGGTAGGCGCCGACCTGCGGGGCGAGCCGGCCCGCGACCTCGGACATCGGGGCGAGCAGCGGCAGCGCGCGGCTCGGCAGCTCGACGGTCTCGTACGCGATCGCCGTCGTGCCGGACTCCAGGAGGGCGTCCGTGCACTCCTTGGACGCGGCCAGGTGCAGGTAGGTGAAGAGCGTCTGGTCCTTGCGGAGGCGGTGGTACTCCTCCGCGATGGGCTCCTTGACCTTCAGCAGCAGGTCGGCGGTGGCCCAGACCTCGTCGGCGGTGGGCAGGATCTGCGCACCGGCGAAGACGTACTCCTCGTCCGTGATCGAGGAGCCGACACCGGCGTTCTGCTCGACGAAGACCTGGTGGCCGTGGCGCACGAGCTCGTGCACGCCGGCGGGGGTGATGGCCACCCGGAACTCGTTGTTCTTGACCTCGCGGGGGATGCCGACCTTCACGTCGATCACGGTCCTTGACTCAGAGGGCTCTGGGGCTATGCGTGCCGAGGCGATGCAAGCCAGGCAATGCATGTCATACCCGACGTACGGGAGCACACCGGGAGACACCACGGAAGAACGCGGCGGAGCCAGTCTAATGAAGGGGTTCTCTCTGTCTAGCCTTTCAATGCATCAATCTTTAGCGGATGCACTGCGGATTTCGTAGGCGTTAGCGTCGTGTTCCATGTCGGATGCGCTCTCCGGGAGCTCATCTCCCAGCATGCGCTCGGCCGCCGCGCGGTGCAGCCGGGCGGCCGCCGGGTCGCCGAGCCGGTCCAGGGTGTCGGCCAGCCTGAGCTGCAACGCGGCCTGCAGGCGTACGTCGTCCGCGCGGCGCGCCCACTCGACGGCCTCCTGGCAGGTGCGCAGCGACTCCTCGGGCCGTCCCGCGTACTCCTGGACGCGCGCCATCTCGCTCAACGCCCTTGCCTGGGAGGCGACATCACCGTTCTTGCGGTGCCCGGCGACCGCGGCGCGCCAGTTGACCTGCGCCTCGCCGTAGCGACCCGCGTAGGTGTGCGCGGTGGCGATGCGTCCGTACAGCCGGGCGGCGTCCACGCGCTCGTCCCGCGCGAGCCGCTGGGCGAGCGCCCTGCCGTACCAGTCGGCGGCCCGGTCGAAGTCCCCGAGCTCCTGGTGGGCACCGCCTACGGATTCCATCGCGCGGCCGGTCGCGTACGGGTCGTTCGCCTCGCGTCCGGCGTCGAGAGCGGCGCGGTAGCGGGCGAGGGCGTGGGTCCTGCGGCCGGTCTGCGCGTCCAGGTCGGCCAGATTGAGCAGGGCCGCGGCCTTTTCGCGGGGCAGGTTCCGGCGTTCGGCCACATCCAGGACGAGCCGGTGGATGCCGTACAGCTCGGACGCCGCGGCCCGGGTGCCGAAATGGACGACCATCGCCCGCACCAGGGCGGCCATCAGCCGCCGGGCGAGGGTGTCCAGCTCCCCGTCGGCGACCGCCAGCCGGGCCGAGGCGAGCAGCGCGGGCTGCCGGACGCGCAGCCAGTCCTCCGCCGCCCGGGGGCTGGAGAAGCGCAGGGCACGCGGCATTCCGGCGAGCTTCTCGCGGGCGGGCGAGCTGTCGGTCTCGGTGATTGCGCGGCAGGACACCAGGAGCCGTACGGTCCGCTCCAGCATCCGGGCGCGGGCCAGCTGCACCTCGGCGGGCCGGTCATGGCTGTCGACGAGTGCCCGGAGCAGCGGCTGGAAGCAGCCCGGGACCTCGTACTGCGGCAGCGGCGCGGGGATCGCCCGCAGCAGGCCGAGGGCGACGAATTCGTCCAGCGAGGTGTGTGCCGCCTGGACCGAGCAGCCGGCCAGCGCGGAGGCGGTGTGCGGGTCCACGAGGCCCGCGGGGGCCAGCGAGAGCAGTCGCAGTATCCGCGCCGAGGTGCTCGGCAGGGAGGCGTACGAGAGCCGGAAGACGCGGGCCTGCGGGGTGCCGTCCTCGCCCTCGGTGCGCAGTTGCTTGGCGAGGTCGGCGACGGCGGAGGCGGGGCGCGCGGCGAGCCACGCGCCGGCCAGCACCAGTGCGGTGGGCTGGCCCGCGCACAGTTCGACCAGCCCTTCGGCGGCGAGCGGGTCGACGGTGATGCGCACCGAGCCGGTGAAGTGGTCGAGGAGTTCGAGGGCGGACTTGGTGTCCAGGCCGCCGAGGGTGCAGGGGCGGACGTCCGCGATTCCGGTCAGCGGCCCGCCGGAGACGGCGATGACCAGGCAGTCCGGGGAGTCGGGCAGCAGCGCGTCGACCTGTCCGGCGTCGGCCGCGTCGTCGAGCAGGAGCACCGCCCGGCGGATGGCGAGGGCCTCGCGCAAGCGCTCGCCGAGGTCGTCGGCGTCGGCTCCGGGGGGCGTGGACAGTCCGAGGGCGGTGAGCAGTTCCCGTGCGGTGGCCTCGGTGGGCACCGGCGTGCCGTCGGGTTCGGTGAGCCGGGCGCGCAGTACGCCGTCGGGGTAACTCTCGGCGACCTGCGCGGCGAGCTGAGCGGCGAGCGCGGTGCGGCCGGAACCGGGCTTGCCCGCGATGAGCAGCACCCGCGCCCGCGGGGCCTTGCGGCCGGCGATGGTGTCGAGGCCCGCCCGCTCGATGTCCGCCCGGAGTTCCTTCAACTCTCTTGTACGGCCCAGGAACTGACTCTTCGTAGGAGCGGACCCGGCAGCCGGGCGCTGCCCCTTGGCCGACACCTTGGTGCCGCCGTCGTCCACCGCCTGATCCGCCACGGGCCACGCTCCCGTTCCACTGCACGCGCAAGCCCGCCGGGACTCCGGTTCGGGCGTTTCCAGAGCCTAGTTCACGCTCTGCGACGATCCGGGCGGAGCGCGGCGGAGACGTCCCCCGATCGGATCAGGCGATCGTAGGACCGGTGCCCCCGGACGGGTGCATACG
The DNA here is from genome assembly GCF_042871525.1 of Streptomyces sp. NPDC005784. NCBI lineage: Bacteria > Bacillati > Actinomycetota > Actinomycetes > Kitasatosporales > Streptomycetaceae > Streptomyces > Streptomyces sp. NPDC005784. The sequence goes on along the minus strand of NZ_JBIAIQ010000042.1, from coordinate 23,798 downwards.
GCCCGTCCGGGGCGGGGCAGCGGAACGGCGGCGGCGCTCCGGAACGGAACACGACCGCCGAAGGAACGTTTAGGAGAGTGGGATCAGGCCTCGAACGGGCGTGCGGGCCACGGTGCCTCGGCCGGGCGCAGGGAGTCGAGTCCGTCGCCCTGCCGTGCGGCGACGAGCGAGAGGACGCCCACGACCAGGCAGTTGTTGTGCAGATCACCGGCGAGCACACCGCCGACGAGTTCGCCGACGGGGACGCGGGCCAGCTCCATGTCGGCCTCCTCGTCCTCGACCTCGAACCGCTCGCCCTCCGCCTCGGAGAGATCGCGGGCCAGGAAGATCCGGATGGCTTCGTCACAGCCGCCGGGCGTGGTGTAGACGTCGGTCAGCACGCGCCAACTCTCCGCCTTGACGTGCGCCTCCTCGTAGAGCTCGCGCTGGGCGGCGTGCAACGGGTTCTCGCCGGGGATGTCGAGCAATCCCGCCGGGATCTCCCACAGCTTCTGGCGCACCGGGTGGCGGTACTGGCGCAGGACCAGGACACGGTCCTCGTCGTCCAGGGCGAGCACGGCCACGGAGCCCGGGTGGACCTGGTAGTCGCGGCGGGCGACCGATCCGTCGGGCATGACCACGTCGTCGGTGCGGACCGAGGTCTTGTTGCCCTTGAAGGGGGTCTCGGTCGCCCGGACCTCCCACTCCTCGGGGATGTCCTTGATCGTCATGGCCTGTCCTCCCACACGCGCAAAAAGAGTCCGGTCCGGTGACGGAACCGGGGCACGCGCCCGCGGGAACACCCGCGGACCCGCACCCCGGTCACCGTACAACCTGGTGTCGCTTGGCCCTACTTGCCCGTCTTGCGCGCCACCGCGGCCTTGACCAGGCCCGCGAAGAGCGGGTGCGGCCGGGTCGGGCGGGAGCGCAGCTCGGGGTGCGCCTGCGTCGCGACCAGGTACGGGTGGACATCGCGCGGATACTCGACGTACTCGACGAGCTTGCCGTCCGGGGAGGTGCCGGAGAACTGCAGCCCGGCCTTCTTCTCCAGCTCGGCGCGGTAGGCGTTGTTCACCTCGTAGCGGTGCCGGTGGCGCTCCTCGACGTACTCCTTGCCGTCGTACACCTCGCGCACGATCGAGCCCTCGGCGAGCTTGGCCGGATACATGCCCAGGCGCATGGTGCCGCCCATGTCGCCCTCGCCCGCCACGATGTCGAGCTGCTCGGCCATCGTGGAGATGACCGGGTGGCCGGTACCGGAGTCGAACTCGGTGGAGTTGGCGTCGGGGATGTCGGCCAGGTTCCGCGCGGCCTCGATCACGATGCACTGCAGGCCGAGGCACAGGCCGAGCAGCGGGATCTTGTTCTCGCGGGCGTACTGGATCGCACCGACCTTGCCGGACACGCCGCGGTCGCCGAAGCCGCCGGGGATGCAGATCGCGTCGACGTCGCCGAGCTGCTTGGCCGCGCCCGCGGGGGTCTTGCAGTCGTCCGAGGTGACCCACTTGATCTTGACGCGGGCCTTGTTGGCGAAACCGCCGGCGCGCAGCGCCTCGGTGACCGAGAGGTAGGCGTCGGGCAGGTCGATGTACTTGCCGACGAGCGCCATGGTGATCTCGTGGACCGGGTTGTGGACGCGGTCGAGCAGGTCGTCCCAGGTCGCCCAGTCCACGTCGCGGAACGGCAGGTCCAGCTTGCGGACGACGTAGGCGTCCAGGCCCTCGGTGTGCAGGACCTTCGGGATGTCGTAGATCGACTTGGCGTCGATCGCCGCGACCACGGCGGCCTCGTCGACGTCGCACATCAGCGAGATCTTGCGCTTGATGGCAGTGGGCACCTCGCGGTCGGCCCGCAGCACGATCGCGTCCGGCTGAATACCGATGTTGCGCAGCGCCGCGACCGAGTGCTGCGTCGGCTTGGTCTTCAGCTCGCCGGACGGGCCGATGTACGGGAGGAGCGAGATGTGCACGACGAACACGTTGTCGCGGCCGACCTCGTGACGGACCTGGCGGACCGTCTCCAGGAAGGGCAGCGACTCGATGTCGCCGACCGTGCCGCCGACCTCGGTGATGACGACGTCGACGTCGTCGGTGGCCATGCGGCGGATGCGGTGCTTGATCTCGTTGGTGATGTGCGGGATGACCTGCACGGTGTCACCGAGGTACTCGCCGCGCCGCTCCTTGGCGATGACGGTGGAGTACACCTGGCCGGTGGTGACGTTGGCCGAGCCGTCCAGGTCCACGTCGAGGAAGCGCTCGTAGTGACCGATGTCCAGGTCCGTCTCGGCGCCGTCGTTGGTGACGAACACCTCGCCGTGCTGGAAGGGGTTCATGGTGCCCGGGTCGACGTTCAGGTACGGGTCGAGCTTCTGCATCGTGACCCGCAGACCCCGCGCCTTGAGCAGCGCGCCCAGGCTGGAGGCGGTCAGTCCCTTGCCGAGGGAGGAGGCGACACCCCCGGTGACGAAGATGTGCTTGGTCGTCGTGGCTGTGCTGTTTCGAAAAGCACTGGGCGGCATGGCCAAGAGGGGGCTCCCGTGGTCGCGGTCTGGAGTGCGTGCCGGCGTGGGGCCCGGAGATTTCCGGGGGTGCCGTCGCTGCGGTTCGGGGGTTTCTTGCCCACCCGTCCACGGGCTACCAGGGTATCAGCGACCGGACGAGGCCGCTTCCGGCCACGCTCCGCGCACACCTGGGCACACACCTCGCACACCGCTCACTCGATCGGCTCAGCCGGGTTGACCGGAGCGGCACGCGGATCTTCCACGTGCGTCGTATCCTGCTCGGACACTCGCTGCCGAGCCTGTCCGGCACACGGCACCATCCCGCACGTAACCGGAACAAAGAGGGCCTGTCAGTTCGTTTCGAGACGACAATCGCATCGCCCATCGCACCGACAACTGACGTTTCGCAGCGACGCACGACGGACGTCCCCCATCATCGACGTTCCGCAGGTATCGACCGTTCCATTGCCTACTGTTCCGCAATACCTACGTTCCCTTTGACCGCAAGAGCGACCGCCCCGCGAAGGGGCGACGTGGCCGTTCGACTGGAGATGCACGTGGCCGGGCGCATCGAGGACTACGCACTCATCGGAGACATGCAGACAGCAGCGCTGGTCTGCCGGGACGGCACAGTCGACTGGCTGTGCCTGCCCCGCTTCGACTCCCATGCCATCTTCGCGGGACTGCTCGGCACGGAGGAACACGGATTCTGGCGGCTCGGACCCGCGCACGCGGCCGACGCCCAGCCCCCCACCGCGAGCCGCCGCCGGTACCGCGGCGACTCGCTGATCCTCGAATCCGAGTGGGACACACCGCGCGGCACGGTCCGGGTGACCGATTTCATGCCCCCGCGTGACGGCGCGCCGCAGCTGATCCGGATCGTCGAGGGCGTCACGGGCCGGGTGCCGATGCGCTCCGCGCTGCGGATGCGTTTCTCGTACGGCCGGGTGGTGCCCTGGGTGCACCGGCACGAGGGGCGCACGGTCGCCGTGGCCGGACCGGACTCGGTCTGGTTCGACACGGCCTGTGAGACGTACGGCAAGGATCTGACCACGTACGCCGACTTCACGGTGGCGCCGGGCGACCGGGTCGCCTTCACGATCTCGTGGGAGCCCTCGCACAAGCAGCCGCCCGCGCTGCCCGAGCCGGAGCAGTCCCTGGAGGCGACCGAGGAGTTCTGGCGCGACTGGGTCGACCAGTGCACGTACCACGGCCCCTACCGCGAGGCCGTCGTCCGCTCCCTGATCACGCTGAAGGCCCTGACGTACGCGCCCACGGGCGGCATCGTGGCCGCGCCCACCACCTCCCTCCCGGAGGAGATCGGCGGCGTACGCAACTGGGACTACCGCTACACGTGGCTGCGCGACGCGGCCATCACCCTCTCCTCGCTGCTGCGCACCGGCTACCGCGAGGAGGCCCGCGCCTGGCGCGAGTGGCTGCTGCGCGCGGTCGCGGGCGACCCGGAGAACCTCCAGATCATGTACGGCATCGCGGGCGAACGGGAGTTGGGCGAGGCAGAGCTCGACTGGCTTCCCGGATACGAGGGTTCGACGCCCGTACGCGTAGGGAACGGAGCGGCGCACCAGCTCCAGCTCGACGTCTACGGCGAGGTCACCGAGGCCCTGCACCTGGCCCATATGACGGGCCTGTCCCGCAACGACTACGCCTCGCTGCTCCAGTTGAAGCTGATCCGCTACCTGGAGACCCACTGGGACCAGCCGGACGAGGGAATCTGGGAAGTCCGGGGCCCGCGACGGCACTTCGTGCACTCCAAGGTGATGGCCTGGGTCGCCGTCGACCGCACCATCAAGCTCATCGAGTCCGGGGACGCGGACGGCCCGCTGGAGAAGTGGCGCGAAATGCGTGACGACATCCACCGGGACGTGTGCGAGAAGGGCTACGACAAGGACCGGAACACGTTCACGCAGTCGTACGGCTCGAAGGAACTCGACGCCTCGCTGCTGCTCATCCCGCAGATGGGCTTCCTGCCGCCCGACGACAAGCGGGTGATCGGCACCATCGAGGCGATCCAGCGCGAGCTGTCCACCTCCGACGGCTTCATCCTGCGCTATCCGACCTCCGGCGAGAACGCGGGCGTGGACGGCCTCGAGGGCGACGAGGGCGCCTTCCTCGCCTGCTCGTTCTGGATGGCGGACGACCTCGCGATGATCGGCCGGGTCGACGAGGCCCGCAAGCTCTTCGAGCGCCTGCTGGCCCTGCGCAACGACCTCGGGCTGCTGGCCGAGGAATGGGACCCGCGCCTGCAGCGTCAGGTCGGGAACTTTCCGCAGGCCTTCAGCCACGTTCCGCTGATCGACACGGCCCTGCGGCTCACGGCGAGCGGCGCGTACGGCGGCTGAGCCCGTCCGGATCGGGCGTACCGGAGCGGACAGCCCCGGCGCGCCCGATCCGCCGCACCCGCCTAGCCTGGAAGAAGTCCTGTCCCCTCGTGGAAGGGGGCGGCTGACATGGCTCCCCTTTCGAAGGCGGGCGCGGCACTGGCCGCGCTCCGCGCCGATCTCTCCGGTGACGTGGTCGCCCCGGACGATCCGGGGTACGACGAAGCCCGGACGATCTTCAACGCGATGATCGACCGGCGGCCCGCCGTGATCGCGCTGTGCGAGGGCGAGGCCGACGTGACGCGCGCGGTGCGCTTCGCGCGGGAGCTGGATCTGCCGATCGCGGTGCGTGGCGGCGGCCACAGCGTCTCGGGCATGTCGCTCAACGACGGCGGTCTGGTCATCGACCTCAGCCGCATGCACGCGGTCACCGTCCACCCCGGGTCCGAGACGGTACGGGTCGAGGGCGGAGCCGTCATGAGCCATCTCGACCGGGCCGCCCAGCCGTACGGCCTCGCGACCACCGGCGGCCGTGTCTCGACGACCGGCGTCGGCGGGTTCGTCCTCGGCGGCGGCAACGGCTGGCTGGACCGGTCGTTCGGCCTCGCCGTCGACAATCTGCTCGGCGTCGAGCTGGTGACCGCCGACGGTTCGCAGGTACGCGCCACCGACCAGGAGAACCAGGAGCTGTTCTGGGCCCTGCACGGCGGCGGCGGGAACTTCGGCGTCGCCACCGCGCTGACCCTCAAACTGCACCCGCTGCCCGAGTTCTCCATCGCCTTGGTGATGTTCGAGGCGGACGCCGGCCCCGAGGTGGTCCGCGTCTTCCGCGAGATCATCGAGAACGGGCCGTCGGAGGCGAGCGGCGGCGTCATCTATCTGACCGGCCCGCCCGAGGAGTTCATGCCCGAGCACCTGGTCGGCAAGCGGCTGTGCGGCGCGCTGGTCGCGTACGCGGGCGGCGAGGAGGACATGCGCAAGGTCGCCCAGCCGCTGCTGGCGCTGCCGCACGAGGTCGAGATCGTCACCGCCCTGCCCTACGCCGACTTCCAGTGCATGCTCGACGACCCGCCCGGCATGCGGAACTACTGGTCGGCGGAGTACCTGACCGGCGCCCCCGACGACTTCGTGGACGTCTACTGCGCCCTCGGCGACGCCATGCCCGTCCCGACCGGCAACCAGCACGCGCTGTTGCCGCAGGGCGGCGCCATCGCCACCGGACCGTCCCGGTTCCCGGTCCCCTACCGCGACTCGCCCTGGGCCGTGCACCCCTTCGGGATCTGGGAGGACCCCGCCGACGACGAACGGTGCATCGAGTGGGTCAGGAAGGTCCGCGAGGACGTCCGACCGTGGAGCACCGGAGCGGTCTATCTGAACTTCATCGGGGACGAGGGCACGGACCGTGTGACGGCCGGCCTCGGCGCCGAGAACCTCCGGCGGCTGGCCGCGGTGAAGGCCGAGTACGACCCGGACAACGTCTTCCGCTTCAACCACAACATCGCCCCGGTACCGGTCGCCTGACCGGGGCGCTCCCCGGCACTCCGGCCTTCGCCGTGCCTGCCGGGGCGCCTCCCGCGACGGCTCTCGCCATCTCTCGTCACCGGCCGGAGATGCCTCCGGAACCCGTCCGCGGGTAGCGTCCGCTGCATGGACAGCCGTTACGACACCCAGGGCGCCGGAATCACCGTGCAGCGGGCGCTCGAGCTGCCCGGACTGCGCAGCGGGCTGCCGGAGATCATCGCGGGCGCCGACCGGCTGCAACGGACCGTGCGCTGGGTGCACGCGGGCGAGGTCCCGAACATCGCCTCGCTGCTCAAGGGCGGCGAACTGCTGCTGACCACGGGATACGGTCTCGGGACCCGCCCGGCCGACCAGCGCGCGTTCGTCCGCACCCTCGCCGAGCGCGGGATCGCGGCGCTCGTCGTGGAGCTCGGCCCGCGCTTCACCCGGCTCCCGGCCGCGCTCGTGGAGACGGCGCGGTCCACCGGTCTGCCGCTGGTCCAGCTGCACCGCGAGGTGCCCTTCGTGACGGTCACGGAGGAGATCCACACCGAGATCGTCAACGGCCACTACGCACTGCTGCAGCAGGCCGAGGAAGTGCACCGGCGCTGCACCGAGGCCCTGCTCGGCGGCGGCGGAGTGCCCCAAGTCCTGCGCATTCTGGCCGACTTCAGCGGCAACCCGATCTTCCTGGAGACGGCCGACGGACAGCTCCTGTACGCCGCCGGGGCCGGCTCCACGGGCGCCGACCCGCTCCAGGTCTGGGAGGGAATGCGCGGCCAGCACAAGGAGGAGCCGCCCGCGGGGACCATTTTGGTGGACGTGCCCGGCGGCGGCCCCGGAACCGGTTCCGTACGGGCCCGCCTGGTTCTGCTGCCGGTCGGCACACCGGTCGCCCCGGTGCACCGGATCGCCGCGGAGCGGGCCGCCGGCATCCTGGCCGTCGTGCTGATGCAGGCCCGCCAGGAGGAGGAACTGGCCGCGCGGGGGCGCGGCGACTTCCTGACCGACCTCGCCGAGGGCCGTATCGAGGCCGAGGACGCGCCGGCGCAGGCCCGGGTGCTCGGCTTCAAGCCCGGCGGCAGCCCGCTCCTGCCGGTCGTGATGCGACTCGCCGACGGGCTCGCCCCCGGCGGCGGCTGGGCGGTCCTGGCCCGAGCGGTCGCCGAGGAGCTGGCCTCGGTGGGTGTCCCGGTCCTGCTGGGCGTACGTCCGGTCGAGGGCCGGGTCCCGCTGCTGCTCGGCCTGCGCTCGGAGTCGGAACGGGCGGCCGTCGCGGACCGCGTCGCGGCGGCCCTGCGCGCCGGGGTGGAGCGCGCGGGCATGCAGCGCCCCGGGGCGCAGCCGCCGGTGGTGGTGGTCGGGGTCGCGGGCGGCTGGGCGGCCGCGTCGGCGGGCCTGCGGCACGCGGCAGAGACGGCGACGGCGGCACAGGGTCTGTCGGACCGCCCCTGGTACGACGCCCGCCGCCTGGACATCGACCTGCTGCTGTGGCGGCTGCGCGAGCACCCCGACCTGGCCGCCTTCGTGGAGCGCGCGATCGGCCCGCTCCGCGACCACGACGTCCGCTCGAAACCGCCTCTGCTGCCCACCCTGCAGACGTACTTGGCGCACGCGGGCCGCAAGGCGGAGACCGCCCGCGAACTGCATCTCAACCGGCAGACCCTCTACAACCGCCTCGCCAGGATCGGCGAGTTGCTGGGCACGGACCTGGACGACCCGCAGACGGTACTGGCGTTGAGCCTGGCCCTGCGCGCACGCAGGCATGTTCCCTAGCCGGCGTCTGTTCCCCTGACCGACGTCAGTTCCCCCAGTCCGGGTCAGTTCCCCTGGCCGGCGCCAGTTTCCTGGCCGGCGCCAGTTTCCTGGCCGGCGTCAGTTTCCTGGCCGGCGTCAGCCCAGCGGCCGGGGTTGTGTGAACTCGTCGTAGACGCTCAGCACTTGGGCGACCGTCTCGTCCTCGGTCGGCCAAGTGGCGGCCTGCCAGGCGCCCTTCTCCCGCAGGGCCTCCTGGCGCGCGGGGTCGGCGAGCAGCCGTACGACGGCGTCGCCGAGCGCCTTCGCGTTCCCGTACGGGACGAGTTCGGCGGCGTCGCCGACCAGTTCGGGGATGCCCCCGACCGCTGTGGCGACGAGCGGCACGCGCGCGCGGAGGGCCTCCTGTGCCAGCACCGAGCGCGACTCCCACCTGCTCGGCAGCAGGGCGAGGTCGGCGGCGGCGAGCAGTTCCGTGATGTCGTCGCGCCGCCCGATGAGCCGGACCGGCAGCTCCTCGTCCTCGATCCGGCGCTGGAGAACGGCCCGCAGCGGCCCCTCCCCCGCGATGACCAGCAGCGGCACGGGATCGAGGCGGCACCACGCGCGCGCGGCGTCCAGCAGGGTGTGGTAACCGCGGTGCCGGTCGAGCGAGCCGACCGCCATGAGCAACGGACGGTCGGTCGAGCCGAGTTCGGCCCGCGCCTTGTGCCGGAACCCGTCGGGTTCGGCGGGCTCGACGGGCGGGCGCGGCACGGGGAGCGCGACGGCGGCGAGCCGCGCGTCACGCGCTCCCCTGCTGCGCGCCCGGTCCACCAGGTCGGACGAGGTCCCGAGGACCACGGCGGCGGCTCTGGCGACCCGCCGCTCGAGAAGCCGCAGTACGTGGGCCCTGGCGCCGTCGGCCTCCGAGCGGGTGTGCCAGGTGACGACGAGGGGAACGCGCCGCCCGCTGAGTGCCAGCGCCGCCCGCAGCGCCGCGTGCAGCCCGTGCGCGTGCACGAGATCGGCGTCCGCGCAGGCGGCCCGCAGTGCGGACACGGAGGCGGGATCGCTGCTGCGGGGCACGGGAACGTGGTGCGCGCCGACCCCGGTGAACCCGTACACGCCGTCCGCCTCGGCGGGAGCGCAGACGGTGACCCGTACCCCCCGGGCGACCAGGCCCGCGGCCAGCGACCGCACATGCGCGCTACTGCCCGCACTGCCCCCGCCGAGCACCTGCACGGTGCGCAGCGGCGACTGGCCGTGCGGTGAGTGGCTGCTCACGTGGCTCACGTGGCCGGGGCTCCTGATTCGGCGTCGGACGGTCACGAGGAAACGTACAGAAGGGTCGCGCAGAGGGGGTTCACCGCACGTCGTGCACCGCGTACTACGCCAAGGATGCCAGGCCGTACGGACGTTCCGGCACCGCCATCACGACGAGGGCACGTCAGACGGGGCAACCCGGCGACGACGATCACCCGCACGAGTGATGAATAGCCCATTCCGGGGAAGGCCGAGCCACCGGGGACCCACCCGGCACCCGCAACCACCCACGCATCGAAAGCCACTCCGACGCCAAAAAGGCACCGTCGCCCCACGAACCACCCCGGAACCGGGAATTGCCGCAACTCATCCAGGGCCACCCCAACGCCCTGGGCCCGTCCACGCATCGCCATCCACCCCGGCGTCGATGGTGTACCCGCGCATCGCGAGGCGCGTCCCGTGTCGCGCGGCGCGTCCCGGGGTCCTCACCCCCCGGCGCGCCCCAACGTCCTCGCCGCCTCGCTGACCGTCTCTCCGAGGACCGTCGCGGCCACCAGCGCCGCCGCGTGGGCGGCAAGGCCCGCCCGGCCGTTGCCCAGGGCGATGGCGGTACCCAGGGTCGCGCCCAGCACGTGGGCGCCCGTGTCACCGATCATGGCGCGCTCGCCGAGGTCGTCGGCGAGTACGGCGGCGACGGCGCCCATCGCCATCGCGGACAGTTGCCCGGCGTCCCCACCGCGCAGCACTCCGGGCGCGCCCAGCGCGAGGACGGTACCGGCGGCCCGCCCCGGCCGCACATCGACAAGGTTGACGAAATGCGCGGTACCGGCGATCACGACTCCCGCGAGCAGTTTGTCGACGGGCCGCTCCTTGAGCACCGCCCCGGCCACCAGCCCCGGCGCCGAGATCCCGAACAACTTGACCGCGCCGCTGGTCACTTCACCGTCGCGCAGCGCCCCCAGATGCTCCCGGAACCCGCGTCGCGGGTCACCCGCCCCGGCGACGTCGTCGTACGCGCCGCACGCACCGGCGACGGCGACGGCCATCGCGGCGGCGGGGTGAACCCGCGCCGCCGCGAACGCCGAGCCCACGGCGGTCGCGGGGCCCGCGTAGAGCTCGACGGTCCGCCCGGCGTAGTTCTCGCGGGTCCAACGGGCGGGGCCGCCGGGCGGGTTGGAACGCAGGACGGCGAAGCACGCGCGCGTGACCGCGACAGCGGTACCGAATCCGACAATCCGCCCCTTGCGCATGCTCATGCGATCACCTTAAAGGGGCGCACGAAACGGTTCTCAGGCCGGGACCACGGAGCGACCACGACGAAACTCGGGCGAGACCCGCGCGGCAGGCAGGCCGAGCACCTCGGGACGAGCACGGCGAACGCCGTACGGCGGGCACGACTGACGCCGTCGCGCGGGCGGCCCGGCGACGCAGCGTCGGAGCGACGCGGGGGCGGGGGGAGCACACAGGGCCCGCACCGCGGAGCGGCCGATGCCGCACACGCAGAGGCGAGCGGCCCTGCCCCCGCAGGGGCGGGCCGCTCCGCTAGCCGTCGGAGCGGGCCGTCGCGAGCAGTTCCTCCGCGTGAGCCCGAGCCGTCTCGGAGTCCTCCTGGCCGGCGAGCATCCGGGACAGTTCGCGAATCCGCTCCTCGCCCTCCAGCACCTTCACGCCGGACCGGGTCACCGACCCGTCGTTCGTCTTCTCGACCAGCAGCTGCCGGTCGGCGAAGGCGGCCACCTGCGGCAGATGCGTCACGACGACGACCTGCGCGGTCTTGGCGAGCCGCGCCAGCCGTCGCCCGATCTCGACCGCGGCCTTGCCGCCGACGCCCGCGTCGACCTCGTCGAAGAGATACGTCGGCACCGGGTCCGTGCCGGCGAACACGACCTCCACCGCGAGCATCACACGCGAGAGCTCACCGCCGGACGCCCCCTTGGCGATGGGCCGCGGCGGCGCCCCGGGATGCGGCGCGAGGAGGAGTTCCACCTCGTCGGCACCGGCCGGGCCGTAGGCCACCGGGCGTCCGCCGACCTCCACCCCCTCCGGGTCGTCGGTCTGCCGGAGTTCGAAGGACACACGCGCGTGCGGCATGGCCAGCGAGGCCAGTTCGGCGGTGACGGCGGCGGCGAACCGCTCGGCCGCCTCCGTACGCGCGTCCGTCAGCGCCTGGGCGAGTCCGCCCAGTTCACCGCGCAGCGCGTCCCGCTCGGCGGTCAGTTCGTCGAGCCGGTCGTCGTCGCCGTCGAGTTCGGTGAGCCGCTCGGCGCTCCGCTCGGCCCAGGCGAGCACGGCGTCGATGTCCTCGCCGTACTTCCGGGTCAGCTGGGTGAGTGCGGCCCGGCGCTCCTCGACCGCGGACAGCCGCAGCGGGTCGGCGTCGAGGTCGTCGGCGTAGCCCGCGAGTTCGCCCGCCACGTCGCCGAGGAGGATGGCGATCTCGCCGATCCGTCCGGACAGTGTGGCAAGGGCGGAGTCGTGCGACCGTACGGCCTCCAGGGTCCGGTGAGCGCCCGCGACGAGCGTGGCCGCGTCGATGCCCTCCGGGTCCTCGGGATTGCCCGCCAGCGCCGCGTGCGCGGCCGTTGCGGCCGATGCCAGCGCCTCCGCGTGACCGAGCCGCTCCGCCTCCGCCGCCAGCTCCACGTCCTCGCCCGCGCGCGGCTCCACGGCCGCGACCTCGTCGAGTCCGAAGCGCAGCATGTCGGCTTCCTGGACCCGTTCCCGCGCGCGCGTCGTGATCTCGTCCAGCTCGGCCGAGATGGCCCGCAGCCGGCGGTAGGCGCCCGCGTACTTGGCGAGCGGCACGGCGACCGCGTCACCCGCGTACCGGTCGAGGGCCTGCCGCTGCCGGGACAGCTTGAGCAGTCCCTGCTGGTCGGTCTGGCCGTGTACCGCGACGAGTTCGTCGGCGAGTTCGGCGAGCACGCCCACCGGCACCGAGCGCCCGCCCAGGTGTGCGCGTGAGCGCCCCTCGGCCGAAACGGTACGGCTGATCAGCAGAACACCGTCGTCGAGCTCGGCACCGGCTTCCTCCGCCCGTACGACGGCCGTCCCGCCCGCGGGTACGCTGATCCGCCCCTCCACGACCGCGCTCTTGGCGCCGATCCTCACGAGGGCCGGGTCCGCACGCCCGCCCAGCAGCAGCCCGAGGCTGGTGACCACCATCGTCTTGCCCGCACCGGTCTCACCGGTCACGGCGGTGAAGCCGGGTGACAGCTCGACGACCGCGTCGTCGATGACTCCGAGCGACCGTATCCGCATCTCCTCCAACACGTCCCCGACCATACGAGACTTTCCCGGCCCTGTGCGACGCCGCCCCCCGCAAAGAGAACCGAGCGTTACCTTCCGGGGGTGATCTCGTTCGCCGTCGGCCCGCGCGGAGGCGGCCCGGCACCCGGGCGGAACCCGGGTGCCACGCGCGTCTCTAGTGCGGCGCCCCGCGCCACCCGGAGACCGGCAGCGCGAACTTGGCGACGAGCCGGTCGGTGAAGGACGCGTGGTGCAGCCGGGCCAGCCGCACCGGCACGGCCCCGCGCCGCACCTCGACGCGGGCGCCGGGCGGCAGCTCCACCGTCCGCCGTCCGTCGCACCACAGCACGCCCGGCGGAACGTGCGGCAGCACCTCCACGGCGAGTACCGAGTCCGGTGAGGTGACCAGCGGTTTGGCGAACAGGGCGTGCGCGCTGATCGGCACCATCAGCAGCGCCTCGACCTCGGGCCAGACCACGGGCCCGCCCGCGGAGAAGGCGTACGCCGTCGACCCGGTCGGGGTCGCGCAGACGATGCCGTCGCAGCCGAACCCGGTGACGGGCCGCCCGTCGATCTCCAGCACCACTTCGAGGAGCTTCTCGGCGGACACCTTCTGCACGGCCGCCTCGTTCAGCGCCCAGTCGGTGTGCACGATGTCGCCGTTGCGGTGCACGACCACATCGACGGTCATGCGTTCCTCGACCTCGTACGCCTTGGTGACGACCCGGTCGACGACCTTGTCCAGGTCGTCGCGCTCGGCCTCGGCGAGGAAACCGACCCGTCCGAGGTTGACGCCGAGCATCGGCACCCCGGACGCGCGGGCGAACTCGGCGCCGCGCAGCAGCGTTCCGTCACCGCCGAGGACGATGAGCAGCTCGCAGCCGTCGAGACACTGCGGAGTCGCCTCCTGGACCAGTTCCACCTCGTCCGGCAGCGGCAGATCGGCCGCCTCGGCCGCGAGGACCCGCACGCCGATCCCGGAGCGCAGCAGCCCCTGGACGACCAGTTCGGCGCTGCGGATGGCTGCCGGCCGCCCGGTGTGGGCCAGCAGGAAAACAGTACGAGCTCGGGTCTGGGTCAACGGGGCCCCTCCGCCACTGCACGGTCAACGTCGGCCGGGTCGAGTTCAGGTGCCCCGGCACGCAGCCACAGAAAGTACTCGACGTTGCCCGACGGTCCGGGCAACGGACTTGCGGTCACACCTTTGACTCCGAGGCCCAGCTCGTGGGCTCGCCCCGCCACGCCGCGCACCGTCTCGGCGCGCAGCTCCGGGCTGCGCACGACACCGCCGCTGCCCAGCCGGTCCTTTCCCACCTCGAACTGCGGCTTGACCATCATCACCAGATCGGCATCCGGCGCCGTGCACCGCGCGAGGGCGGGCAGCACCAGTCCGAGCGGGATGAAGGACAGATCCCCGACAACAAGGTCCACGGGCTCCCCATCGATCGCCTCCAACGTCAACTCGCGTACGTTCGTACGGTCCTTGACGGTGACGCGTTCATCGCTTTGGAGAGACCAGGCGAGTTGTCCGTAACCGACATCCACGGCGACGACATGGGCGGCGCCCGCGCGCAGCAGTACGTCGGTGAAGCCCCCGGTGGACGCGCCGGCGTCCAGCGCCCGCCGCCCCTCCACCTTCAGGCCCTCGGGCCCGAAGACGGCGAGCGCGCCGGCGAGCTTGTGTCCGCCGCGCGAGACGTAGTCGGGGTCGTTGTCGTCGTTGCTGACCACGATCGCCGCGGCGGTCTCGACCTGCGTGGCGGGCTTGGTCGCGAGGGTCTTGCCCACGCTGACCCTGCCCGCGGCGATCAGCTGTCCGGCGTGCTCGCGCGAGCGGGCGAGCTTCCTGCGGACCAGCTCGGCGTCGAGGCGGCGGCGTGCCACTCCTGCCACGTTCGGTTCAGCTCCTGCGGTCGTACGGCCATGGACGGATGTGCCCCGAAGGGTCTCATTGGGGGGCGGCGGCCGGGCGACCGGCGGGAGCCGGAGCTCCCGGGCGGACGTCGAGCGCGGTGAGCGCGTCGCGCAGCCCCCGGTGCACATCCTCGTACACCTCGACGTGTCCGTCCGTGGCGAGGTGGTCGGCGTCGGCCAGCCGGTCGAGCTGTGCGTCGACGTCGGCGTTGCCCGAGGGGACGCGCGGGACGTTCAGCGCGGCCGGTGCGGCGGGGTCGCACGCGGGTTCCGGCTCCGCTTCGGCAGGGGGGCCGGGCTCCGCCGCGGTCACGGCCTCGGGGAGCTCGCCCTCGGGGACTGAGTCGTTCATGCCCCGACGCTACCGCGAAGAGCTGCGGTACCGTCGATCACGATGGCGACGATTGAGGAGTGCCGCACCGCACTCGACAAGCTTTCGGACAACATGGCGAGCGCCGAGGGGGACGTACGCACCGCTGCGGCCCTGGACCGCTCGCTGAGCTGCCGTATCCCCGATTTGGACATCACCTTCGTCGGCCGCCTCAGAGGCGGCCGGATCGAGGTGCTCGACACCCTCCAGGGCCCGCCCCCCGAGCGGGCCCAGATCCGTCTGACCATGAACGGCGACGACCTGGTGTCCCTGGTGAACGGCGAGCTGAACTTCGCGAAGGCCTGGGGCTCGGGCCGGGTGAAGCTGGAGGCGGGTCTGCGCGACCTGTTCCGGCTCAGGACCCTTCTGTAGGGGTCGCGGCGGCGCGGACCCTCGCCCGGCGTGCCGCGGGCACCACGAGGGGTGTCCCGGTCTCCGGGTCGTCGATGACCTGGCAGCGCAGCCCGAAGACCTCCTCGACCAGGCCGGCCGTGACGATGTCGCCCGGCGCGCCCTCGGCGATGACCTCGCCGCCGCGCAGGGCGATCAGGTGGGTGGCGTACCGGGCCGCGTGGTTGAGGTCGTGCAGTACGGCGACCAGGGTGCGGCCACGCGTCTCGTGGAGCTCGGCGCACAGGTCGAGGACGTCGATCTGGTGCTGGATGTCGAGGTAGGTCGTCGGCTCGTCGAGGAGGAGCAGCGGGGTCTGCTGGGCGAGGGCCATCGCGATCCACACGCGCTGGCGCTGACCGCCGGACAATTCGTCGACATAGCGATCGGCGAGCTCGGCGACACCGGTCGAGGCCATCGACTCCTGGACCACCCGCTCGTCCTCCGCCGACCACTGGCGCAGCAGGCCCTGGTGCGGATAGCGGCCCCGGCCGACGAGGTCACCGACCGTGATCCCGTCCGGTGCGATCGACGACTGCGGCAGCAGCCCGAGGGTGCGGGCCACCTTCTTCGCGGGCATCGACTGGATGACCTGTCCGTCGAGCAGCACCCGCCCCGCCGAGGGCTTGAGCATGCGCGAAAGGGCGCGCAGCAGGGTGGACTTGCCGCAGGCGTTCGGGCCGACGATCACCGTGAAGGAGTGGTCGGGGATCTCCACGGACAGCTTCTCCGCGATGACCCGCTGGTCGTAGCCGAGGGTGACGTCGTCGGCGGACAGGCGGTTCACAGTGCTCCTCTGGGTGTTCTCGTGCGCCCGGTCGTCCGCACGCGCCGCGTTCTTCGATCCCTCACGGCGGGGCCCGCCGGGCCGCTCGCAGCCGGGTTCGCCAGTCCGCTCGCCGTTGGGCCCGCCGGGCCGCTCGCAGCGGAATGTGCCGGGCCGCTCATATCCGGCCCGCCTTGCGTTCGGTGACCAGCAGCCACAGCAGATAGACGCCGCCGAGGACGCCGGTCACGACGCCCACGGGCAGCTGGTCGGCGCCGAAGGCCCGCTGCGAGGCCCAGTCCGCGACGATGAGCAGGGTCGCGCCCATGCACATCGACGGCACCAGGTTCGGTCCGGGCGACCGGGTGAGCCGCCGGGCCAGCTGCGGCGCGGTGAGCGCCACGAAACCGACCGGTCCCGCCGCGGCCGTGGCGCCCGCGGTGAGCAGTACGGCGGCCGCCATCAGCAGCAGCCGCGTCCGCTCGACGCTCACTCCGAGGGCGTACGACACGTCGTCGCCCATCTCCATCATCCGCAGCCCGCGCGCGTTGCCGAGGACGACGGGGACGAGGACGGCGCACATGATGAGCAGCGGCCAGACCTGCGCCCAGTCACGGCCGTTGAGGGAGCCGGTCATCCACACGACGGCGCGCGCCGCGTCGACGATGTCCGCTTTGGTGAGGAGATAGCCGTTGACCGCCGTGACGATCGCGGAGACACCGATGCCGACCAGGACCAGTCGATAACCGTGCACTCCCCGCTTCCACGCGAGCAGATAGATGGCGAGCCCGGTCACGAGTCCGCCGACGAGCGCCCCGATGGCGACCTCGGTCGCGCTGCCCGAGTACAGCACGATCATGATGAGCGCGCCGACCGTGGAACCCTGTCCGAGGCCGAGCACGTCCGGGCTGCCCAGCGGATTGCGGGAGATCGACTGGAAGAGCGCGCCGCCCAGCCCGAGCGAGGCACCCACGAGCAGCCCGACGAGAACGCGCGGCAGCCGCAGGTCGTTGACGATGAACTCCTGGCTCGCGCTGCCGTCGCCGGCCAGGGTCTTGAGCACATCGCCGGCCGGGATCGGGAAGTCGCCGGTGCCGATGAGCACCACGCTCGCGACGGCCGCGGCCACCAGCAGCAGCACGACCACGCCGAACGCGCGGATGTCGAGGCGGACGGACCATCCGAGCCCGCCGCCCGTGCGGACGGACCGGATGCGGCGCGCGGGAAGTGCCGGGACGCGAGATGCGTGGGCAGTTCGGATACGTGGGGTCGTCACAGCTGCGCCGTCCTCCGTCGCCGTACGAGAAAGATGAAGACCGGACCGCCGAGTACCGCGGTGACGATGCCGACCTGAAGCTCCGCCGGCCGGGCGACCATCCGGCCCAGGACGTCGGCGCCGAGCAGCAGCACGGGCGACAGGACGGTGGCGTACGGCAGGATCCAGCGCAGGTCGGGCCCGGTGAAGGAGCGGACGACGTGCGGGACCATCAGCCCGACGAACACGATCGGTCCGCAGGCGGCGGTCGCGGCGCCGCACAGCACGGTCGCGGCGGCCATGGACAGCGCGCGGGTGCGGTTCAGGTCGGCGCCGAGCGAGCGGGCGGTGTCGTCGCCCATGGCCACCGCGTTCAGCGGCCGGGCGAGGGCCAGCGCGAGAAGTGTGCCCACGGCGAGGAAGGGGGCCACTTGCCGGATCGTCGAGTCGGTCGCCGAGGCCAGCGAACCGACCGTCCAGAAGCGCATCTTGCCGAGCGCCGCGTCATCCATGATCATCACGGCCTGCAGATAGCCGTAGAGGGCGGCGCTGATGGCGGTTCCGGCCAGCGCGAGCCGCACCGGGGTCGCGCCCCGGCTGCCGCCCAGGAACCAGACCAGCGCTCCTACCGCGGCCGCCCCCACGAAGGCGAACCAGACATAGCCGCTCAGCGATGTGACACCGAAGTAGGTGATCGCGGTGACGACCGCGGCGGACGCGCCCGCGTTGATGCCGAGCAGACCGGGGTCGGCCAGCGGATTGCGGGTGAGCGCCTGGAGGACGGCACCGGACAACCCGAGCGCGGCGCCGACGAGCAGCCCGAGCACGGTACGGGAGATGCGGTCGCCGACCACGACGTCGGAGTACGTCCCCGAGTCGTGGAACAGGCCGTGCCACACCTGGTCCAGCGGCAGCGCCTTCGCGCCGATCGCAATGCTCGCCAGCGCGACCAGCAACAGGAGACCCACGGAGACGAGGAGCCCAACGGTCCGTATCGCCCGGCGGGTCGGGGGCGCGGGGGCGGTTTCCGCGCACTGTTCAGGAGGACTGTCGACCAACACGAGGTTAGGTTAGCCTACCCTCGCATTGCTCATCGATCCGCCTGAACATCGGGCCCTGCACCGAAGCCCAGGTGAGCCACCGCGCCGGGCCCCACGCACCGCGATCGGATGCCTCTACCGGTACCCATCGGTGGGTACCGGTCCAGGCATCTGCACCCGCACTGCTGACTGGAAGGTGCCTAGAGGCCCAGCCGCGCCAGCGCCTTCCCCCCGTCCAGCTCGCAGCTACCCTCTCCCGCGGCCGTCCACGCCGCCGCGCACAGGGCCCGCAGACCGTCGAGGGCCTCGCCCTCGCCCGCCAGCTCGAACTCCTCGCTGCCCGCCGTCGCCGTCCAGCCGCCGCAACGGAACCCGGCGCCCGCTTCGACGACCTCGGGCTGCCCGGTGAGCATTCCGCGCAGATCGGCATCGACATACGTCGGCCGGTGCCGCGGCGGCGCGGCGAGGAGCTGCGCGCCGTCCGTCACGCCGGTGAGGACGAGCAGCGAGTCCACCTCTCCGTTGAACGCGCCCTCGATGTCCGTGTCCAGCCGGTCACCGACCACCAGCGGCCGCTTCGCCCCGGTCCGCAGAATCGTCTCGCGGTGCATCGGGGGCAACGGCTTGCCCGCCACCTGCGGCTCGGCACCCGTGGCGATGCGGACGACCTCCACCGCCGCGCCGTTCCCGGGCGCGATCCCGCGCGCGCCCGGAATCGTCAGATCCGTGTTGGAGGCGAACCAGGGCACCCCCCGCGCGATGGCGTAACACGCCTCCGCGAAGCGCGACCAGGCCAGATCGGGACCGCCGTACCCCTGTACGACCGCGACGGGCTCGTGCTCCGCCGAGTCGACCGGCTCCAGCCCGCGCTCACGGAGCGCGACCCTCAGTCCGTCACCGCCGATGACCAGCACGCGCGCGCCCGCGGGCACCTGCTCGCTGATGAGCCGGGCCACGGCCTGCGCCGAGGTGATGACGTCCGAGGCCACCGTCGGTATGCCCAGCTCCGTGAGGTGCTCGGCGACCGCGTCCGGAGTGCGCAGGGCGTTGTTGGTGACGTAGGCGAGGTGCATTCCGCCCGCGCGCGCCGTCCCGAGGGACTCCACGGCGTACGCGATGGCGTGACCGCCCGCGTACACCACCCCGTCCAGATCCAGCAGCGCCGTGTCATACGCCTCGCTCAGGGCCTGGCCACTGCCTTCGGGCCGCGTCCTGACGGTCTGGCTCATTGAACATCGCTCCTCGTTCGATCCCTTTGCCCCGATCATCGCGCATGCCACTGACGCACTTACGATGCCCCAATGAACTATGCAGGTCCCGAGGAGGAAACACCGGCAGGGAGCGGCCTCGAACTCACCCCGTTCCGAGGCCTGCGCTACGACCCCGACCGGGTCGGCAGCCTGGCCGCCGTGACATCCCCGCCGTACGACGTGATCGTCCGGCCCGACGGACTGCTCGAACTCGAATCGGCCGACCCGTACAACATCGTCCGGCTGATCCTCCCGCAGGACGGCACCCCCGCCGCCCGCAACAGGCAGGCGGCAGACACGCTGCGCGACTGGCTGTCAGAGGGCGTTCTGGCGGCCGATCCCGTGCCGGGCCTTTACGTGTACGAGCAGCGCGACGGCGACCTGCTGCAACGGGGCGTGATCGGCAGCCTGCGTCTGTCCGAGCCGGCCGACGGCGTCGTCCTCCCGCACGAGGACGTGATGCCGCACGTCATCGCGGACCGCGCGGCCCTGATGCGTGCCACGTCCGCCAACCTCGAACCCCTGCTGCTGACCTATCGCGGCAACGGTTCCGGGTACGGCACGGCCGCCGTCATCGAACGGACCGCCACCCGGCCGCCGCTGCTGTCCACCACCACGGAGGACGGCATCAGCCACCGTCTGTGGGCGGTCACGGATCCGGCGGGGCTCTCGGAGATCCGGACGGACCTCGGCCGGCATCAGGCACTGATCGCCGACGGCCATCATCGCTGGGCGACGTATCTGCGTCTACGCGCGGAGCATCCCTCGCCGAGCCCCTGGGACTACGGTCTGGTGCTCCTGGTGGACACCGCACGCTACCCGCTGCGCGTCCGGGCCATCCACCGCCTGCTGCACCGCCTGCCGGTCGCCGAGGCGCTGGCCGCCCTCGGGGACTCCTTCCGCGTACGCCACCTCGACGTGCCCCTCACCGAGGCGCTGGAGGCCCTCTCCTCGGCGGCCGCCGAGGGAAACGCCTTCCTCCTCGCCGGCGACGGCAGCTTCCACCTCGTCGACCGCCCGTCCCCGGAGCTCCTCGCCCGTACGATCCCGGCCGACCGTCCGGAGGCCTGGCGCACGCTGGACGCCACGGTCCTGCACGCCGTACTGCTCGACCATGTGTGGGGCATCCCGGAGGACTCCCCCGCGCACATCGCGTACATCCACGACACGAGCGCCACGGTCGAGAAGGCGGAACGCGACGGAGGCACGGCCGTCCTGATGCACCCGGTCCACGAGGAGGTCGTACGCGATCTCGCCCGCCAGGGGGTCACGATGCCGCGCAAGTCGACGTCCTTCGGCCCGAAGCCCGCATCGGGACTGGTCCTGCGGGCGCTCGCCCCCTGAAGGGTCGTGGGCCCCTGAAACGCCGCGTGGGCGGCGGGACACCTTCCGGTGTCCCGCCGCCCACGTGTTTGCGCCGAACTGTCCTGCGTCAGCTCTGAGGACGGTGAGGAGCGTCGTCCTCGCGGTCGTCCTCGTCGTTGCCGAGGTCGTCGTCCTCGTCCTCGTTCTCGAGGTCGTCGACGTCGTCCGCGATCCCGTCCGCGGTCACGGACTCGAAGTCGTCGTCCTCGTCGCCCTCGTCGTCCTCATCCTCGTCGTCGTCCTGGTGCTCGTCCTCTGTCCCGGCCTTGGACGCGGTCACCTGACCGCTCTCGTCGTCGTCCTCGACGAGCGCGTCGACGAACTCGACACCGTCCATCTCGGCGAGCCTGTCGGAGGCGTCCGTGCTGCTGTCCTTGTCGGACTCGACGGTCTTGGCGAACCACTCGCGTGCCTCGCCCTCACGCCCGGCGGCGAGGAGCGCGTCGGCGTAGGCGTACCGCAGCCGCGCGGTCCAGGGCTGAACGGAGTTCGAGGCGAGCTCCGGGCTCTGCAGGGTGACGATGGCGGCTTCCAGCTGATCCATGTCACGCCGGGCACCGGCCGCCACGAGCCGCATCTCGACCTGGCTCGCCTTGTCCAGCTTCTGAACCTCGGGCGCCCCGGCCATCTCCAGCGCCTTCTCGGGCCGGCCGAGACCACGCTCACAGTCCGCCATCACGGGCCACAGCTCCACGCTGCCGGTCATCCGGCGCGCGGCGCGGAACTCGGCGAGCGCCTCGCTGTACTTCTGGTTCGCGTACGCGGCGAAGCCGGCCGCCTCGCGCACGGCGGCGACACGCGACGCCAGCCGCAGGGCGATCCGCGAGTACGCGTAGGCGCCCTCGGGGTCCTCGTCGATGAGCCGGGCCACCATCACCAGGTTGCGGGAGACATCCTCGGCAAGGCCCTTGGGCAGGCTCATGAGCTCCTGCCGCACGTCCTTGTCGATCTCCTCGCCCGTGACGTCGTCCGGGATCGGCAGCCGCTTGATCGGCTCGCGGTCCCGCTCCCGCTCGTCGCGGAAACGGCCGCCACCGCGCCGGTCGTCGCCCCCACGGTCGTCGCGACCACGGAAGCCACCGGGGCGTCCGCCCCGGTCGTCGCCGCGCGGTCCACCGTGGCCCCGGTCGTCGCGGCCACGGAACCCGCCGCCCCGGCTGTCGTCACGGCGGTCATCACGCCGGTCGTCACGGCGGAAGCCACCGCGGTCGTCATCGCGACGCGGGGTGCTGGGCCGGTCGTCGCGGCGGAAGGGCGGACGGTCGCTGTCCCTGCGCTCGTCACGACGGAAATCGCTGCCGGCGCGGTTGTCGTCGCGGCGGAATCCGCCACGGTCGTCATCACGGCGCGGGGTGCTGGGCCGCTCGTCACGACGATCGTCACGACGGAACCCGCCACGGTCATCGCCACGACGCTCGTCACGACGGAAGTCGCCGCCACCGCGGTTGTCATCGCGAGGGAAGCTGCCGCGATCGCCGTCACGGCGGTCATCCCGACGGTCGTCGCGACGGAAGCCACCGCGGTCGTCATCGCGACGCGGGGTGCTGGGCCGGTCGTCGCGGCGGAAGGGCGGGCGGTCCGCGTCACGACGGGGACCGCGGTCGTCGCGACGGAAATCGCCGCCGGCGCGGTTGTCGTCACGACGGAAGCCACCACCACCGCTGCTGCTGCTGCTGCTGCCACGGTCGTCGCGACGGAACCCGCCACCACTGCCACTGCCACTGCCACGGTCGTCGCGACGGAAGCCACCGCCACCGCTGCTGCTGCCACCACGGTTGTCGTCACGGCGGAAGCCGCCACCACCGGTGCTGCCGCCACCGCGGTTGTCGTCGCGGCGGAAGCCGCCACCTCCGGTGCTGCTGCCACCACGGTCGTCGCGACGGAACCCGCCACCACTGCCGCCGCCACGGTTGTCATC
>NZ_JBIAIQ010000042.1:0-867 GCF_042871525.1 Streptomyces sp. NPDC005784 | reverse complement strand
CGTCGCGACGGAAGCCGCCACCACCGCTGCCGCTGCCACCGCGGTTGTCGTCGCGGCGGAAGCCGCCACCTCCGGTGCTGCTGCCACCACGGTCGTCACGACGGAACCCGCCACCACTACCGCCACCACGGTTGTCATCGCGACGGAAGCCGCCACCACCGCTGCCGCTGCCACCGCGGTTGTCGTCGCGGCGGAAGCCGCCACCTCCGGTGCTGCTGCCACCACGGTCGTCGCGACGGAACCCGCCACCACTGCCACCACCGCGGTTGTCATCGCGACGGAAACCACCCCGGTCGTCATCACGACGCGGGCTGCTGGGTCGATCGTCACGGTTGAAGGCAGGACGGTCCCCGTCACGGCGCGGACCGGACGCGCGGTCGTCGCGGCGCGGGCCACTCGGACGGTCGTCGCGGCGGAACGGCGGCCGGCTGCCCCGATCACCCTCGCGACGGTCGTCACGGCCGCCGGCGCCGCCGCGGCTGTCGTCGCGGCGGAAACCACCGCGGTCACCGCCTCGGTTGTCGTCACGCCGACCGGAGCCGCCGCGGTCGTTGTCTCGGCGCGGGCCCCCGCGGTTGTCACCGCGGTCACCACTGTCACGACGGCGCTGGTCGCGCTCCGGTCGCTCGTCGGGAGAGTTGGTGGACATGGTGACTCCTGTCATCGGTACCGCAAGTCATTCTCGCGCAGCCGGGTACTCGGCGCGCTTCGGAAAAAACAAAAAAGGACCCCTGGTTCCAGCGAGTCGCTGGGACCAGGGGTCCTCCAAAGATTGTTCGGCGGCGTCCTACTCTCCCACAGGGTCCCCCCTGCAGTACCATCGGCGCTGTGAGGCTTAGCTTCCGGGTTCGGAATGTAACCGGGCGT
>NZ_JBIAIQ010000041.1:0-72171 GCF_042871525.1 Streptomyces sp. NPDC005784 | reverse complement strand
CCGTACCCCTACCCCGTATTTGTAGGGCCGGGGCTCTTTCGCTGTTCGTCTACAGGCGGCCGGCGGACTTCAGGGCCAGATAGGCGTCCGCGAGGACACCGCTCCGATAGCGGTAGGGCTACCCAACCGCCAGTGGCGAAACGCGGCCGCCAACGAGCCGATTGCATCTTGAGGTTGCAGTTTCGCGGGCGGGCGTAGGGCATGGCTGGGATGCTCGCGACGGCTGCCATCCATCTGCCGGCTGAGTTGCTCGACGCGCAGCAGGGCTCTGGCTGCCCGCCTGCCGGGACGGTGTGTCAGACCACGGCGAGCCGGTCCACCAGCAGCTCCACCCTCGGCGCGGCGTCCTCCGGCAGCAGCCGTCCCGCCCGGGTCAGGGTCGCCAGGCCGTGCAGGGACGCCCAGAACACCTCGGTGAACAGCCCCGGGTGGACGCCGTCCCCGGCGACCTCGCCCAGGCTCTCCAGCAGCGCGGCGAAGGCGTCCTTGAGAGGTTCCGGGGTGTCCTCCTGTGCGTACGGGAGGCCGCCGTCGAGCTGGAAGATGGCGTCGTAGACCGCCGGGTTGCGTTCAGCGAAGTCGAGGTAGGCGCGGGCGAGGGCGGCGACCCGCTCGCGCGGGCCGTCCGCGGCGGAGGTCGCGGCCCGCACCGCCGCGGCCATCTCCGTGGCGCCCTGGAGGGCGACGGCGCCGATGATCTCCCGTTTGCCACGGAAGTGGCTGTAGAGGACGGGCTGGCTGTACTCGATGCTCTCGGCGAGCCGGCGGGTGGTGACCGCGTCCCAGCCCTGCTGCTCGGCGAGTTCACGGGCCGTCGCCACGATGAGGCGTTCGCGCTCCGCCCGTTCGCGCTGCTTGCGTTCCTGTACCGACATGATTCGATCCTAGCATCGCTAGACAATGGAGCGGCAGCAGTACTAGCGTTACTCCATCACCTAGCGATGCTATATCTAGGAGAGGTCATCATGCTCAACGCACTCGAGGTCGTCACCACCGTGATCGTCGGCCTGATGGTGGGGGTGGAGTTCTCCGTCGCCTTCGTCATGAACCCGATACTCAACGCACTCCCCGAGGACAGCGGCCAACTCGGCCATGCCCACGGGGGTCGGATGCTCGGCGCCGTGATGCCGGTGTGGTACATCGGCTCGCTCGTCCTCGTCGTGGTCTGGGCCATCGCCGGATGGCACCACCACGGCACCGGCCTCGTCGTCACCGCCGGCGCGCTGCTCATGCTCAGCGTGGTCATGTCGATCCTGCTGCTCGTCCCGATCAACAACCTGAACAAGACGTGGACCCCTGAAAACCGGCCCGCCGACTGGAAGCAGCAGCTGCACCGCTGGGAACGCTTCCACTACGTCCGCCTCGCCGTCATCATCGCCGCCTTCACCCTGCTCGTCGCCGCCCTCGCCTGAGCCCGCAGGCCGAGACCGCGCAGGTGGCGGCACTCCTCTGCTCCGCGGGCGGTAGTCGACGATTCGCACGGATCTACACCGCCTCGGAACCCAGGGGCAGCGATCCATCCGCGTTTCATTACGCGGTGGACAGATTCCAGGCCCCGGCCGAGCGAACCTGGTAGGAGCCGCGACCCGGCCACTGGAATGTGTGCTCCCCGGCGCTGCCCTCGGCCACCGTCACGCGGTGGGCGAGCCGGTCGTCCAGAGCCTCCAACTGGATCACGCTCGGTCCCTCGTACCGCAGAACACCCGGACCCGGCTCCCCTCGGTAGTGCACGACATCGGACCCGGTGCCGTTGATCTCGTCGTGGAAGCGGGGGACTTCTCGCAGTGGTGCCGGGGCCGCCGTCCACGCCTCCCGCCGCCGGCGGCAAATACCCGGAAGGTGACTGCCTTCTTCGCCTCCGGCAGCGGAATCCGGGCGGTGACGGGGGTCCAGGTCGAGGCCCGCGGGAGGGCGTCATCCACGACGCATCACAATCGCGCTTTCGGTGACGCTCCGTGGCTCCGGCACGGGAAAGCGATCCGGAACCGACATTCGCGGAGTGTCGCCCGCGAACTTTCCGGCGGCGGGCCGCCGCGGCCGCATTGTTGGTTAGGGTGACCGGTGGAGAGTGATTCCGATGCCCTTGGCCAACGTGATGGACAGGCTGGCGAGTTCGGGGTTGCACAGGCTGCCAAGTCCCGAGCGAGCCAAGTCGGACACGACGGGGATTCGTTGGTGGAGGGTCGACGCCGGCAGAAGGCCACGTCGACCAGCGTCAGTGGCGTTGGATCGCTGACCGGAGCGGGCCTGGAACTCGGCCCAGCTCAGTTCGCGTTTGACGTGTTTGCGATCTTGCTCGGTCCAGCAGTGCGCGGCCCGTACGTCTCACGACGCCGGCCATGTCGGCGGGCGGCAGCGGGCAGTTCTCTGGGGCGCGGCATCGAGCCGGCGGCGGTTGACACGGCGTCCGCCCGACAGGAGGGAAGGTGCATCGCATCTGCCGGATGGTCTGCGAAGGCGTGTGCGCATTTTCCCTTCTTGGTCATGAGCGGGGTATCCGGTTTGACCACCACCGAGTAGGGGGTCGCGGTGCGGTCGACTTCGGCGATGAAGTGCGCGCTTCCGCTGGGGTTGTAGGCGCGGATGGCGATCGGAGCTCGAAACGCGAAGCGCGCGGCGCGGGCCCGGACCACCAGGTGGGCGGCCAGTTGGCCTTTGGCGCGAAACGCCGGCAAAGCACCGCAGGCCGACCGGACGCGGTGGGCGTGTGACCGGGCGGTCGGCGTCGGAGGCGCTGCCCCCGTCGCTGCGCGTGTGGCTCGGGCCGACTGCGGTCCTCGCCGCGCTGGTGGTCGTCGTGCTCGGGGTCCTGTATGCCGACGACAGCAAGCCCGGCATGGTGGACGCGCGGATCTGGGCGGCGGTGTACGGTGTCGGGCCTCCGTGGCAACACGTCGCTCTGGCCTTGGATTTCTTGGGGGAGCCCGTGGGAGCGGCGACGCTGGTCGTGGCCGCCATGACGGGCTGCCTGCTGCTTCGGAGTGCTCGCGCAGCGGTGCTCATCGTTGCCGGGATCGGCATGACCGTGGGGACGGCGACGCTGCTCAAGTCCCTGGTGGGACGTACCATCCACGACGGGAACCTGTCCTACCCGAGCGGGCACACCGCCTTTGCCACCGCGCTCGCCCTCGTGGTGGCGCTGCTCGCGACCGGTCGGCTCGGCCTCGGCAGGACGGCCGGCACGCTGTTCGTGCTCACCGCGGCGCTGATTGCCGGCACCGCCATGGGCTGGGCGCAGGTCGCCCTGGGCGCGCACTACCCGACCGACGTCCTCGGCGGCTGGTGCACCGCGCTGGCGGTGATACCGGCGACCGCGTGGTTGGTCGACCGAATGGCTGAACGGCTGGTCGGTCGCCTGGCCGACGCCGGTCGGCGGGAGGGTCGCTGACGTCACGTCAGGCCAAGCGGCGGAATACGGGCTTCACCGGTCGTCCGACCAACCAAGGGGTGGGGTCAGCGGCGTCCAGTGCCTTCCGGTACACCGCGCAAGCCTGGGCCACCACGTCGACGGTGTGATCGATGTCGGCGTCGTCGAGCGCGCTGCTCACAACGAACGACGGGGCCAGCACCCCGCCCGCGAGGAGCCGGCTCAGGAACAGGGTGCGGTACTGCTGCGACGGCTGCCGGTTCTCGTCGAGGGTGGCGAAGACCAGGTTGCTGGCCCGGCCCCGGACGACGATGTGGTCGCCGACGCCCATGGCGGCCGCCGCGTCGCGGACACCGGCGGCCAGCCGCTCGCCGAGGGCGTGCAGCCGCGCGGTGACGCCCTCCGCGACATAGGTGGTCTGCACGGCCATCGCGGCTGCCAGGGAGTGCGTTTCCGCACCGTGCGTGGTGGACAGCAGGAACACCCGGTCGCCGGAGTGACGCAACCCGCCCAGCTCCATCAGATCGCGGCACCCGGCCAGGGCGGAGACGGCGAATCCGTTGCCCAGCGCCTTGCCGAACGTGGAGAGGTCGGGGACGACGCCGTACAGGCCCTGGGCGCCCGCTTCCGACCAGCGGAAGCCGGTGATCATCTCATCGAAGATCAGTACGCAGCCGTGCCGGTCGGCCAGCTCGCGCAGGCCGGCGAGGTAGCCGGGCGGCGGTTCGGTGTGGGTGGCGGGTTCGAGGATCAGGCAGGCGACCTCGTCCTGGTACCGGGTAAGCAGGTCCTCCGTGGCGGCCAGGTCCCCGTAGGGGAACGCCACGGTGAGCTCGTTGGTGGCCGCTGGAACGCCGGCGGACATCGGCGTGGTGCCGATGAACCAGTCGTCGACGGAGAAGAACGGATGGTCGGCGCAGATGGCCACCCGCGGGCGCCCGGTGGCGGCGCGGGCGAGGCGCACCGCGGCGGTGGTGGCGTCGGAGCCGTTCTTGGCGAACTTCACCATCTCGGCCGTCGGCACTGTGGCCAGGAAGCGCTCCGCGGCTTCGACCTCCATGATGGACGGCCGGACGAAGTTGCTGCCGCGGTCGAGTTCCCGCCGCACCGCCTCGATCACGCGTGGGTGGGCGTGGCCGAGGCTGACCGACCGTAGGCCGGAGCCGTACTCGATGTAGCGGTTGCCGTCGATGTCCCACACGTGGGCACCACGGCCGTGGCTGATGACCGGCGCAAGGTTGTCGGGGTACTGGTCGTCGCCCTTGGCGTAGGTGTGCGCGCCCCCGGGGATCATGGCGTGCAGCCGCTCGTTCGCCATCCGCGAGCGGGGGAGGAGGAGTTCTTGGGTGTCTTCGGTGGGCACGCCGACCTCAACTTTCTCTGAGCTGCAGGACCTTGGCGAGGCTCGGCGCCTCCCGGTCCCGTTGGGACATGGATGCGACCGGCAGCGGCCAGGGGATGGCGAGCTCGGGGTCGTAGAAGGCGATCGTCACGTCCTCGGCCGGATCGTGCGGGCGGTCGATCCGGTACGAGGTGTCGGCGGTCTCGGTCAGCGCCTGGAAGCCGTGCGCGCACCCCGCCGGGATGTACAAGGTCGTCTGCGTCTCGCCGGACAGCTCGAAGAAGGCCCGGTTCCGGTACGTCGGTGAGTCCGGCCGCAGGTCGACGACGACGTCGAAGATCCTCCCGTACGAGCACCGCACCAGCTTGGCCTCGCCCGCGCCGGAGCGCAGGTGCAGGCCGCGCAGCACGCCCCGGACCGAGCGGGACAGGCTGTCCTGGACGAAGGCGTCCGGGTCGAGACCGACCGAGCGGACCACGTCGGCGTCGAAGGTGCGGCAGAAGAAGCCGCGTTCGTCGGCGTACGGCGTCGGCTCGAAGAGGTACGCGCCGGTGATCTCGGGGACTTCGGTCGCTTTCATGGAGCCTTCCGTGAGGTGTGGGCGTGGCCGGTCGCCGGGAACAGGGCCGCGGTCAAGGAAGCGAACTGGTGGTCGAGTCGCCGGGTGGCGGCCAGGTTCCGCTCGGTGAGGGTCCGCCGCAGCTCGGCCGATCGCTTCTCCAGCGCACGGAACTGCTCGAGCAGCCGGTCGGCGTCGACCTCGCGCGCCGGGTGGCGGTACGCGCCCAGGCCCATCTGCGTCATGAGCGCGTCGCTCTTCGCCGCGTAGCAGAGAGCGAGTACCGGCGTACCGGTCTTCAGTGCGCAGATCAGGTTGTGGTACCGGATCGCCACCACGGTGTCGGCAGCCGCCATCTCCTTCATCAGGTCGGCAAGTGAGGTCGGCTCGGCAGCGGTGACCAGCGGCGAGTCCACCGCGTCGAGGATCGCGGCGACCACCGACGAGTCGCACTCGTCACCGGTGAGCAAGCGGACAGTCCTGCCCTCCTCGACCAGCGCGCGGACGAACCGGATCGTCCCGTCGAGGTAGCGCCGGTATATCTCGTCGGCCCGGGCGCGATCGTCGTTGCCGCCGTGGAAGTCCATGACGCCGACGCAGACCGGGCCCGGTGGGGCCGACGGGTCCGAGGGGGCGCTCGCCGGCGGCGTCGGCAGGGAGAACGCGAGGTCCGGGTAGACCTCGTCGCGCGTGGTGTCCACGCCCATCGCCCGCATCGCGTCGCGGGACTGCGCGTCCCGGTACGACCGGTAGGTGGCCAGCCGAGCCGACCAGCCCACCAGGGCACGGGTCGGCCGGTTCCCGATCGGCGCGGCGCCGACGCTGACCAGCGCCACCCGGGAGCGCAGCAGCCGGCCACTCGCGCAGAGCAGGAACAGCGCGTACGGGAAGCCCCACGGCCGCAGCGGCAGTGTCGCCTCCAGGACGCCCATGCCCGGCACGATCACCACGTCGTGCCGGCGCACCCAGGCGGCGGTGCGGAAGACGTCGACGAGTTTGCCCAGCCCCTTCGCCACGACAGCGCCCGCACGGGAGGCGGTCCGGTACTCCCCGCGGTACCAGTGCAGCCGCGTCGCAGGGATCCCGAACCGGGTCGTCACGGCCTCGGGTCCACCGCACAGCGCGTCCACGACCGCTTCCGGGTGTTCGGCGCGGAGGTAGCCGAGCACGGCTTCGAGCGATCCGTCGTTGCCGAGGTTGCCGGAGCCGAGCAGGCCGAACACCCCGACGCGCACCGGGGACCTGCCCGCGGCCGTCACGCCCGCCTCCCCTCACGGCCGGCGACGAGGGCGTCGACGGAGACGGTGACCCGGTCCGGGTCGACCGGGGCGCGGTCCTCGACCCGCTCTCCGGCGCCCGGCCGGACCCGGCTGGTCATCCACGCGGTCAGGTGGCGGTAGCACGCGCGCCGGTCGGCGGGGGACAGCGGCGCCCGCCGGATCGCCGCGACGAAGCCCCGCATGTACTCGGCGAGCAGCCGGGGCGTCGGGTGCAGCGGGCCTGCCCGGCGTGGGTCCAGGTTGACGCAGCGGGAGCGCTTGGAAGGGTTCGCCCGCTCGGCGCGCGTGGGGTGGTCGCGGCGGAAGTACAGCAGCTCCGGCACCTGGTGGAAGGCCCCGTGCAGGGTGATCTCGGCGACGAACGTACGGTCCGCGTGGTGGTAGCTGTCGAGCGGCTTCACCCGGCGCAGCATGTCGGCCCGCATCACCCCGTAGAAGTCGTCGCCACCCGGCTCGAACAGCAGACTGCGGAAGCGCTCCGGCGCGTTCGGGGAGTCGGTGGCGAGCGTGTACTCGTAGGGGACCTTCACCTTGCCGTCGCCGTCGATGACCGCCTGGCCGGTGTGCGCGAGGATCATGTCCGGCCGCTCGTCCAGCGCCTGGACGCAGCGCAGCAGCAGGTCCCGGCCGTACAGGTCGTCGTGCGAGGCCCACTTGAACAGCTCGCCGCGGGACTCGGCGAACACATGGTTGTGGTTCGGCGTGGCGCCGATGTTCCGGGGCAGCCGGAGGTACCGGATGCGTGAGTCCCGCGCGGCGTACTTGCGGCAGATCTCCTCGGTCCCGTCGGTCGAGGCGTTGTCGGAGACGACCAGCTCGAAGTCCTCGTAGGTCTGGCCGAGCAGGGCGTCGAACGACTCGGCCAGGTACTCCTCGCCGTTGTACACGGGCAGGCCGATGCTCAGCCTGGGGCGGGCGTTCATGAGGTCCTCACTTCGGGGATGGGAGTGCGGTGGCGCTCGTTCAGGGCGGACCGCAGTTGCAGCCACCACACGGCCGAGCCGCTGATGGTCGCGGCGGCGACGCCCCAGGCCGAGCCGGCCGTGCCGGCGACGGCCGCTCCGCCGAGGCCGCCGCCGATGTAGCAGGCGGAGGCGAACAACTGGCAGCGCAGGCTGCGCCGGGCCGCGCCGAGCGCGCGCAGCCCGGCCGCCGCGCCGGTGCCGAGGCCCGCTCCCGCGACGCTGAAGGTGATCTGCACGATGAGCTCCGAGGAGGAGTGCCAGACGTCGCCGAGCACCGCCTCGCCGAACCGGCCGGGCATCAGCAGCAGAGCCGCGCCCCAGAGCAGCGCGCCGGCGGCCTGGCCCCCGCCGAGGAGGAGGCAGAACCTGCCCAGTTGATGCGGGGCCTGCCGCAGCACCCGCGCCGCCTCCGGGACGGTGACCAGCGAGAGCCCCATGAGCACCGCCAGGAACGGGCCGAGCAGGAGCTCGGCGCCCCGCACCGCGCCCACCGCGCTCACCCCGACGATCGCCCCGAGGCCGTACGCCCGTAGCTGGCTCGCGCCGCTGAGGCTGACGTTCTCGACCAGGTACCGGTAGCCGAGATCGCGCTGTTCGCGCAGCCAGCCGCGCGCCTCGGTCGTCCGGGGCCGGATGCCGGACTGGATGTAGCCGTACCCCGCCGCCACCGTCGCGGACGCGCCCCAGGCGAGCACGAAAGCGGCCACGCTGCCCTCCCTGGCCGCCACCACCAGGGCCGGGACGAGCGCGACCCCCCAGACGACGTCGTTGACGAACGCCTTCCGCCCGGCGCCGGCGGCGAAGAACGAGAACCGCCAGGCGTCCTGGAGCAGCAGCCCGGGCAGCATGATCCCCAGGGCGGCGAACGCCGGTCCCACGCGGCCGCCGAGGCCGAGCCCGGCCACGAGGCACACCGCGCCGAGGGCGGCCCCGACACCGAGCGCGGTACCCGTCGACCGGCCCACCGCCCCGCGCCAGGACGTGTCCGGCACGCCGCTGAAGCGCACCACGAGCGGGTCGGTGGCCAGCCCGCGGGAGACGTTGAGCACCACGCCGTACGTCACCCAGGCGAGGCTGAACACGCCGAACGCGGTCACCCCCAGCGAGCGGGCCACGTAGATGCCCACCGCGAAGTTGCTCACGCTGGAGGCCGCCTGGTCGGCCAGTCCCCAGGACAGCCGGCCGACCATGGCCCGCTTGGCGGTCCGCAGGGTGGATCCGCCCGGGACCGCCGACGCCGTCGTCTTCTCCCCCTCGGTGGTCATCGGCGTCATGCCTTGATCAGTTCGGCGCCGCACAGGGCGTCGGCCGCGGCGGCGACGGTGTCGAACGGCAGCCCGGACCGCTCGGCGACGTCCAGCAGACTGTGCTCGCCGTCGGAGAGGCTGAGCACCCAGAGCATCGCCAGCTGGGCCTGCTTGGCGTCGCTGCGGCCGCCGAGCGAGTCGTACAGCCCGCGGCGGCCGAGCTGGGGCTCGCCGTAGGGGCTGAGGTTGACGTAGCTCCGGTTGCGGTCCAGGACGGCGAACGCCTCGCGGCACACGGCGAGCGTGTCCGCCATCGCCTCCGGGGTCACGAAGTCCGGGTTGTCCGCCGAGGTGTGGTACTCGGGGTACCCGGCGTACGGGGTCCGGCTGAGCGAGCCCACGCCGAGGTCGAACCCGGGTGAGCAGTACTGCCGCTCGTCGTACCCGTACGGGGTGAACTCGTTGACCTGGTGCGGGCGTTCGGAGGAGGCCAGCACGTGCCGCATCACCCGGTCGATCTCTGCGTCGCCGCGCCTGCTCTGCTTGTACGTCAGTTGGCCCGAGTCGCCCGCGCAGGCCAGCACCAGCCCGTGCTTGACCCGGTCCACCCGTTCCGCGTTGCGGGCCAGCCAGGTGATCGCCCCGATGGTGCCGGGCGCGTAGATGAACCGGTAGGTGTAGTAAGGCGTTTCCCGCGCCAGGGCGCGGGCCAGGAACGTCGCCACCGCGATGCCGGCCAGGTTGTCGTTGGCCAGCGACGGGTGGCAGACATGGCAGGAGACGATCACCTCGTCGGCGACCTGCCCGGGGACCACGTGCTCGGCGTAGGTGAGATGGCCGTCGGCGAGGGTTGAGTCGACGCGCACCTCGTACTCGCCGTCCGGCAGGGCGTCCAGGGTCTCCTGGGCCAGGCAGAACCCCCATTCCGGCTTGTAGTAACTGGTGCGGTACGGCACCCAGTTCGGGTGGTCGGGCAGGGTGTACAGGTGCTCGCGCAGCTCGGACAGCGGCATGGTCGCCGACACCGGCACGCTGTAGCCGAGCACGTGCAGGCTGGACGCGGCGAAGTCGACGACCCGGTTGCCCGCGGGGTCGGCGATGTACGCGTCCCGGATGTTCCACTCCTGGGGCACTGTCCAGTCGAGCACCTGGGTCCCGGTCGGCACCTCGTGCGTCTGCAGCGGGACGTACTCGCCGACGATGTCCAGGGTGGCGCGCACACCGTCTCCGGTGATGCTCCGGCACAGCGGGTACAACCGCTCCACCAGCGCGTGCATCTCCTGGCCCGCCGTGCTCATCGGCGCCACCGCAGGGTGTCGTCGACGGTGCCGGCGTCGGACGCCGCGCGCAGCACGGCAAGCCGGGTGAAGCGCTGCTCGAAGCTCTCCCGGGTCAGCCCGTGCTTCCGGTAGGCGTCGGCGAGTTCGAGCGCGCCCTGCTTCACCGTCCACTCGCAGTCGAAGCCGGGAACCGCGGCGCGGAACCGGGAGAAGTCAACCCTGTACGAACGAGGATCGGCACCGTTCTCCCCGGTGATCACCACCTTCGAGCCGGACACCGCCTCGGCGACCTGCTCGGCGATCTCGGCGACCGTGACG
Source organism: Streptomyces sp. NPDC005784 (assembly GCF_042871525.1). NCBI lineage: Bacteria > Bacillati > Actinomycetota > Actinomycetes > Kitasatosporales > Streptomycetaceae > Streptomyces > Streptomyces sp. NPDC005784. Next base: position 61,813 of record NZ_JBIAIQ010000041.1, on the reverse strand, counting down.
TTGTTGATCTCGCTGCCGATGTTGAACTCCCGGTCGTGCACCGCCTCGCGCGGCGCGGTCAGCGCGGCCGTGAAGGCCCGTGCTATGTCGGCGGCGTGCACCAGCGGGCGCCAGGGGGTGCCGTCGGAGAGCACGAGGACCTCGCCGGACAGCAGGGCGTGCCCCACCAGATTGTTCAGCACGATGTCGGCGCGCAGCCGGGGCGAGTAGCCGAAGGCGGTGGCGTTGCGCATATATACCGGGCTGAAGTCGCCGTCTGCGAGCGATTGCAGGTCTTCCTCCACCCGCACCTTGGACTCCGCGTACGGCGTCACCGGGCACAGCGGGGCGTCCTCGGTCACCAGGTCGTCACCGCCGGCGGCGCCGTAGACGGAGCAGGTCGACGCGTACAGGAAGCGCCGCACCCCGGCGTCGCGGGCCAGCCGGGCCAGCCGCACGGAGGCGTGGTGGTTGATGTCATAGGTGAGGTCCGGCGCCAGCGATCCCAGCGGGTCGTTGGACAGCGCGGCCAGGTGGATCACGGCGTCCACCCCGGCCACGTGCTCGGCCGTGACGTCGCGCATGTCCACCCGCGGTCCCGGCGGGTCGGCGGGCGTCGGGCCCAGCACGCAGTCGGCGAACAGGCCGGAGTCGAGACCGACGACCTCGTGCCCGGCGGCCGCGAGGACCGGGGCCATCACGGTGCCCAGATAGCCCTGGTGTCCGGTCAGCAGTACGCGCAAGGTTCATTCCCCCAGGTCGAGAGTGAGTTTGGAGATGTCGAACGCCTCGGCGTAGCGCGTGTGGCATTCGATGCCGCGGATCCGTGCGAGGCCGAGGAAGGCCTCCCGGTCGTACCAGGGCCGGTGCCGCTGCGAGGGGTAGTGCTCCTGCAGCAGCCGCACCTTCTGTTCGGCGGTCTCCGGCGACAGCGGCTGGTACGCCGCCGGACGGCCGAGATCGCCGTCCCACTTGACGATCTCGTAGCCGAGGACGAGGTGGTCGCGGAACGCGGTGGGCAGCAGCTTCGCCAGGCTCCGGTGATCCTGGTGGGCGTCCTCCGTGCGCGGGCCGAGGACGAGATCCGGCTCCGTCCGGGCGCGCAGTTCCTCGACCGCGCCCTTGGCCTCCTCCCAGTGCGCGGGCATCCGGCCGTCCGGCAGCTTGAGCACGGTCAGCCGCAGATCGGCGCCCGGGCAGAAGGCGCCGAGCGCGGCCTGCTCCTCCTGCTCCCGCTCGCTGCCACCGCCGGAGAGCACGAGCGCGTCGACGCGGACACCCGGTCGCGCGAGGCACAGCGTCAGCAGCGTGCCGCCGGCGCCGATGGCGATGTCGTCGCAGTGCGCGCCCACCGCGACGATCCGGTCCAGGCGCCCTGCGCCGAGCCGGATCACGCCCTCGCTCCGGCGCCGTTCCTGCCGCCGGTCGCGCTCGCCCCCGCGCCGTCCCGTTCCCACACGGCCCACGGGCGGTCGCCCCGGGTGTACGCGTCGTCGAGCGCCGCCCGCTCCTTCACGGTGTCGGTCGGCTTCCAGAAGCCGCGGTGCTGATGCGCCACCAACCGTCCGCGCTTGGCCAGTTGGGCACATCCGTCGGCGACCAGGTCCCCGTTCTCCGGTATGTGGTCGAAGACCTCCTGGCGGAGCACGAAGTAGCCGCCGTTCTCCCACAGCGGCATGTCGCTCACCGCGGTGATGCCCCCCACCAGGCCGTCCTCGCCCAGGTCCACGCAGTGGAACGACGACTGCGGCGGCACCACCATCATCGACGCACCGGCGTCGCGCCGGGCGAACCGGTCGATCATCTCCGGCAGCGGGGCGTCGGTGAGCACGTCGGCGTAGTTCGCGAGGAACATCTCGTCGCCGTCCAGATGGTGCCGCACCCGGCGCAGCCGCTCCCCGATCGGCGACTCGACACCGGTCTGCGCGAAGGTGATCGTCCAGTCGGCGATGTCGGTGGACAGCAGCTCGGTCCGCCCGCCGCGCAGCACGAAGTCGTTGGACGTCGTCTCCTCGTAGTTGAGGAAGAAGTCCTTGATGTGGTGTGCCCCGTACCCGAGGCACAGGATGAACTCCGTGTGCCCGAAGTGCGCGTAGTAGCGCATGACATGCCAGATCAGCGGTCGCGGGCCGACCATCGCCATCGGTTTGGGCACGTCGTCGGAGGTTCCGTTGCGCATACGCATCCCGTAACCGCCGCAGAACAGAACGACCTTCACGACTTGACCTCGACAATGCTCAGTTCCGGGATGGGAAAGACCAGTCGGCCGCCCCAGTCGTGAACGAAGGACAACTGCTCGACCAGTTCGGCCCGCAGGTTCCACGGGAGGACGAGGACGTAGTCCGGTCGGTCGGCGGCTATCCGCTCGGGGGGCAGGATCGGGATGCGCGTGCCCGGGGTGAACCTGCCGTGCTTGTAGGGGTTGCGGTCGACCGTGTACGCGAGCAGGTCGGGGCGGATGCCGCAGTGGTTGAGCAGGGTGTTGCCCTTGCCAGGGGCGCCGTAGCCGACGACCGTCTCGCCACGCTCGGCCGCGTCGATGAGGAACCGCAGCAGGTCCCGGCGCACCTTGGCCACCCGAGCGGAGAACTCGGTGTACCCGGAAAGCTCCTGGAGCCCGGCGGCCTTCTCCCGGTCGAGCACCTCGGCCACGCGGGCGGAGGGTTCGCCGGCCACCTCGGCGGGCCGGGCCCACAGCCGGATGGAGCCGCCGTGCGTGGGCAGCAACTCGACGTCCACGAGGGCGAGTCCGCCGCTCGCCAGCGCCCGGATCGCGGACGCGACCGTGTAGTACTGGAAGTGCTCGTGGTAGATCGTGTCGTACTGGTTCTCCTCGATCAGGGTCAGCAGGTGCTGCACCTCGATGGAGACCCAGCCGTCGTCGGCCACCAGGGCGCGCAGCCCCTGCGTGAACCCGACCACGTCGGGGATGTGCGCGTACACGTTGTTGGCCACGACCAGGTCCGCCGGGCCGTTCTCGGCGCGGACTGCCGAGCCGGTGTCAGGGGACAGGAACTCCGTGAGCGTGGGCACACCCGCGTCCCGCGCCGAGGCGCCGACGTTCACGGAGGGCTCGATGCCGAGGCAGCGGATCCCGCGGTCCACCACATGCCTCAGCAGGTACCCGTCGTTGCTCGCGACCTCGACCACGAAAGCGTCGGGGCCCAGTTCCAGCCGCTGTACGGCGTCGGCGACGAACGTACGCGCGTGCTCCACCCAGGAGGTGGAGAAGGAGGAGAAGTACGCGTACTCGCTGAACGTCTCCTCCGGCGTGATCATCGGAGGGATCTGCGCGAGCCAGCAGTCGGTGCAGATCCGCAGATGCAGCGGGTACGCCGGTTCCGGCCTGTCCAGTTGGTCCGCGGCGAGAAAGCTCTCGCACGGCGGGGTCGCCCCCAGGTCGACGACGCTCATCAGAGCCGCCGAGCCGCAGAGTCGGCATCGTGTCATCTACTTCCCCCCATCCCGCTCGCGCGGCAGTCCCCGCAGCGAGCCAGTGCTGTTGTCCCCCAACGGCGACGGGCTGTCCCCGCCGCCGGACCGACCCGCGATCGCGGTGCGGTACCCCTCCACCAGGTGCTTAAGGCCGACGGCAGGGCTGAACCCCTGCTCGTAACGGCGCCGGGCCGCCTGGCCCATTTCCCGGTTGCGGTCCTGTCCGGCCGCGATCCGGCGTATGCAGGACGCGAGCGACGCGGACTCGCCCGGCCGGTGCAGCAGGCCGGTCACCCCGTCCTCGACGAGTTCTACGAAGGCGCCGTGACCGGCGGCGACGACCGGAACCCCGGCCGCCATCGCCTCTACGACCACCAGGCCGAACGCCTCCAGCCATGTGGAGGGAGCCACCACGGCGACCGACCGCGCGATGGCCTGTCGGCACTCCGCCGTGTCATAGAGGCCGACGTACCGGACGTCGTCCCGGCCCGCCGCCCAGGCGGCCACCTCCGGCTCCAGCGGCCCCGTACCGGCGATCACGAGCGGGACGCCCACCCCGCCGTCGGCGGCCAGTTCGTCCCACGCGGCCATGAGCAGTCGCACGCCCTTGGCCTCCGCGAGGCGGCCCAGATAGAGCACGTGCTCACCGGTGTCCGTCCGGCGGATGCCCGGTTCGGGCACGAAGTTGTGCTTCACCGCCAGCCGCTCAGGCGGCATCCCCGACCGCACCAGCACGTCGCGCTGCGCCGCGGAGATGCAGAAGAAGCGCTCCACGCCGCGCCACCAGCGCTGCCGGTTGACCGACAGGCTGACCGCGAGCGGCACCGTCGCCAGCCGGGAGTTCCGGTAGCAGCCGTGCCGGACGGCGGGCAGCGGCGCGGACCCGACGCACTCGGTGCACGGCAGGCCGTCCCGCTGCAGCGTGCCGGGCGGGCAGACCTGGGTGTAGTTGTGCAGGGTGGCGACGGCGGGCACGCCGGCGTCGGTGCAGGCGGCCAGCACCGCGGGCGACAGGAGCGGGAAGACGTTGTGGACATGCACCACGTCCGGCCGCTCCGTGTGCAGCCTGGCGGCGAGCTCCGCGCGGACCGCCGGGTTCCACGGTACGAGAAGGGGTATCGCGGCCTTGCCCAGCAGGGACCGGGCGGCGATGTCGTCGCTGCGCCGTTCGAACACCTCGACCCGGTGGCCGGCTCCGCGCAGCAGCTCCACCTCCTGGTCGACGACCTTGTTCTCCCCGCTCGGCTGCGCCGAGGCGTAGCGGTTGTGCACCACGAGAACGTGCATGCTCAGGTCACCTCCGATCTCTGGGCCCATCGCGGGACGCGTCTTCGGGGGACTTCGGGCGCCGGGAGGGGAGTGGCCGCGACAGGCGCCGCCAACAGCGAGGCGGCCAGGGCCAGATGCAGCAGATACGGCGAGGCGTCGCCCAGCCCGGCCTCGGTGTACGACGCGATCGCGCAGTAGCTGATCAGGAAGATCGCGCAGGCCCTCGACAGCGACGGTGGCCGCAGCAACGCGACGCCGCCCAGCACGATGATGATCGCCGCCACCAGGGCGACGCCGGTCACACCCTGCTCGTTGTAGACGGCCAGCCAGCTGTTGTCGATCGGCAGCCCGCCGAACGACTTGTCGCCCAGGCCCGCGCCGAACAGGTACTCCGAGGTGGTCCGGGGTGCCGCCAGCAGGGCGGCCCAGACCTTGGCCCGACCGGTGAGGCTGGAGAAGTTCTCCTGGCTCTGCCCGCGCAGGAACCACGCCTGCAGCGCGGAGGCGAATCCCACCGCGGCCACGGCGGCGATCAGCACCGCCCAGACGAAGAACCGGCGGGCGGCGGCGCTGGTCAGGATGAGCGAGCCGATCGCCAGCGCCAGCCCGATGAGCAGGCCGAGGGTGGCCGTCCGGGTATGGGTCAGCGCGAGCAGGACGAGTGACGGCACGATGATCACCGCCGCACTGGCCCGGTCGGTCCGGCGCCCCAGTACGAGCAGCACGGTGAGCCCGATGATCACCGCCGCGTACTGTCCGATCTGCGGCGGGGTGAGCGGCCACAACGCGCCGACCAGCCGCCCGCCGTAGAGGTCGGGCAGGGCCGCGCCCGGTGAGATGACCAGCCCGGCGGCCACCGACCCGAGCACCGCGAAGTACATCCGGATGTGATGCCGGACGAACGTCAGGCCGCCGTCCCACCAGCGGCTGAGCAGCCACAGCGTGCCGACGAAGAGAGACAGCCGGGCGCAGCGGAACAGCGCGCCGAACCCGGATTCCAGGTTCGCGCTGGAGATCACGCTCAGCACCAGGAGCAGGGTGAGCAGGAAGACGAAGGAGCTGGCCCGGATGCGCAGCCGGACGTTGACCGCGAGCGCCAGCGCGAACGCGGCGACCAGCGCGCCCATGGTGACCATCTGGATGAGGGAGCGGGGCAGCGGGACGATGGTCTTCGCCCCGGCGGAGCCGAGCGTGTTGAGGATCAGCAGCCCCCAGACGATCCCGACGATCTTCGGTGTGCCGCCAGGGCGCGGTTCGGCGCCTGGCCGCGTGTCCGCCGGGTCCGTCCCGCCCGTCGGCCCGCCGCGCAGCGTGTTTCCGTCCATCTCAACCACCGTCCCGGGGGTCGAGGGTGCTGCCGGCGTCCTGCTTCTCGGGCGTTGACTGCCACTGCCCGAAGTCGAGCACCCGGCTCGGGTCGTGGCCGACGAACCTCCATGGTCCGACGTAGACGTTGTCGTGCCAGCGGTTGTGCTGCTTGTAGGTGATCGCGTCGGCCACCCGCTTGCCCTGGTACGGCGACCAGTCCGGATAGGTGCCGTAGTTGGCCAGCAGCGCCATTCGGTCGCACTTCACCGTGCAATCGACGACGGACTTGTCCAGCACGAAGCGGTTGTCGTGGATGTCCACCCGCTGCGTCTTCCACCGGCAGTCGGAGTAGAGGGGTGATGTGGCGATCGCCGGCTTCGCGCAGCGGTGGGTGTCCCGCACCAGCAACGTGCAGTCACCGGACGAGGTGTTGGCCGGACTGTTGCAGAACCGGTCGGCGTTCTCCCACAGGGTGATCCCGGACCAGTTGTTCTCCAGCACGTTCCGAGAGATCTCGATCTTGTCGGTGCGGGCCCGGATCCGTGGTTCGCCGCCGGACTCGGACAAGTAGATGGTCGCGTACGGGAAGGTGTCGCCGCGGTCGGCTTCCCTGCGGCCCTCGACCCAGTTGTTCCGCCGGATCAGGTTGTTGCGGATGACCGCGTTGTAGCTGGTCTCGTAGATCAGCGCGGCACCGTCGTTGGCCTCCAGCACGTTGTTCTCGATGCGGAAGTCGTTGTTGTCGGTGTCCGCCCACAGCCCGGTTCCGCGGTTGTCGTGCACCCAGTTGCCGCTCACGTCGGCGCCGTCGACGGCCCAGAACTTGATGCCTCCGGTGCAGCCGCAGCCCTCCCGCCGCCGCTCCCAGTCGCCGGTGTTGTTGCCCACGATCTCGTTGCCCTCGACCACCAGGCCGGTGATGCGGCCGGTGCCCTTGTACGCGTTCATGCCGTACTGGCCGTTGTCGCGCAGGCAACTGGCGCGGACCTGCTGGCGGGCACCGGCCATCAGCCCGGCGCCGGAGTTGTCCTGGATGGTCGCGTGCTCGATCAGCCACCCGTCGGCCGAGTCATGGTTGACCACGCCCTCGTCGGGCGGTGCCACGAAACGTTGCACGGTCAGGTAGCGGATGGTGACGTCGCGGGCGCTGCCTCCGAACGCGTACTGGTTCTTCTTCCGGCCGTCGAGCACCGCTCCCGGCGCACCGAGGTAGCGGTCCCCCTTCTTGGGGATGACCTGGGCGTAGCGGTCCGGTTCGAGCCGGTGCTTGCCCGGTCGAAGCCAGAACGTGGTGTTCGGGGGGCTGTTCTTCGTCTTCGCCGCCAGGTCACCGACCACCTTGGGGTCGACCGTCACCGCGCCCGCCGGTGCCTTCGCCGGTCCTGCCGCGGGTTCGGCGCACACCCGGGCCACGGACCGGGCCGCGGTCGTGGATGGCGCGGCCTTCGGCTCCGCCCCGGCGCCCGACGTGCTCTCACAGCCGGTCGCCGTCAGCAGGGCCAGCGCCAGCGGTGCCGCCGCCAACGCCCAGTGCCGCCTCTTGATCCCCACCCGCCCCCCTAGCCGCGGAACCTGAGTACGGTGGTGAACCCCTCCGCGCCGTCGGCGAAGCCGGTGCCGACCAGCGTCGTGGCGGGTTCCTTGCGCCCGAAGCCGGCGGAGTACCAGCCGAGCGGCGGGTCACTCTCGCCGCGATGCGCCCGCCAGCTCAGCTGCCCCGGCAGGTCGAGCACCGCGGAACGGTCCTCGCCGTCCCGGGTCCAGGTGAGCAGAGCCCGGTCGCCCGTCAGGTCCGCGCCGATCGCGGGTCCGAGGTGGAACGCCAACTGCACGGCCCGGCGCGGCCCGCGCACCTCGTCGACCACCCGCAGCTCCTGGCTCGCGGCCGTCAGCTCCACCCGGCGGCGGTGCACGGAGCGCTGGTAACCGTCGTGCTCGGCACACCAGCGGGCCGTCCCCCCGCCGGAGGCGTCGGTTGTGTCCGCGGCCAGGACGCGGCTGCGGGCATGCCGGGTCCACAGGAACGGGCCGCCGGAGACGGACTGGTCACTGCCGTCCAGCCGTAGGGTGTTGTGGCCGAGGGTCGACCGGAAGTACTGCCGCCACTCGGGTTGCCCGTGGTAGCAGTACGTCCCCGGGTCGGCGAGCACGTCGACACCGTCGTGCCGTACCTCCACGGACAGCGCGTCCGCGTGGCCGTGCGCGGCGATGGAGAGGAAGCCGTGCGGACCGCCGTCGCAGCGGCACCAGATCTCCGCCGGACCGCGCAGGATGGTCATGCCGGCGTCGGCGAAATGGGCCGGTCGGCTTGCCGGGCGGGACACGGCCGGTGCGGTTTCATCGTTCGGGTACGGCCGGATGAGCGCGGCCAGCAGCGGGGTGCGCACATCGGTGCCGTTCACCGTGGGCCACCAGGCCAGCCGGCCGAACACGGCGTCCCCGGTGGCCAGCAGCGAGCCCCAGCGGTCGGTGCCCGCGCCGTCGACGACCAGGCCGTGCCCGTCGTCCGCGTCCCCCTGGCGCGGCGGCCGTAACCGGTTGTCCACGACCGCCGCGAGCGCGTCGGTCATCCGCAGCAGTACCAGGCGGATCGACGCGGGGACCGGCACTCCGGCCGCATCCGCCTCGGCCACCGCGGCCAGGCCGAGCTCCAGCACCAGTCCGTGGTACTCGGTGGCCAGCTCGCGGTTGAGGCCGGAGTCGAAGGTGTTGCCGCGCAGATGCCGCTCCAGCGACCGCAGCGCGCCGGCTCGCCAGCGCGCCGAGGAGGGGAACCACCCGAACGCGCAGGCCGCGGCGAACTGCCCGGCGGCCTCGGCGATGACGTGGTTGTTCGCCGAGGAGCCCCGGCTGGGGAAGGCGGCCAGCCAGCGCTGGTGGTGCCAGATCTGGTTCAGCGCCACCGGGTTGCCCTCGAACAGCCCGGCCGCTCCGGGCCAGCCGTCGAGCAGCCGGCGGATCCACACCCAGGACAGCAGCCGGATGCCCAGCTCGATGCCGCTGATCCAGTGCACGCCGCGCAGCGGTGGGTTGGCCGTCCACCATGACCGCAGGTGGCCGGCCACTCGCTCGGCGTACCGCTCCTCCCCGGTGATCGCGTAGGCGGCTGCGAGCACGGTGAGGTACTGGTGCCGGGACAGCTCCCAGATCTGCTTGATGTCCCCGACCGCGTCCTCGTTCCGGTAGGGCACGTCGAAGGCGTAGCCCCACGGAGCCCGGCGCCCGGTCTTCGGGTCGCACCACCAGTCGGGGTCGTCCAGGTCGTCGCGGACCACCCCGAAATACTCGGCGTGCCCGTACATCAGCCGGTCCGCCTCGGCGATGAGACGTTTCGCGGCGTCCGGAGGTATCGCGGCGATCGTCCCGGCGGGCAGTACCGAGGTGAACCGGGCGCCGGTCACGCCCGGGCAGTGCGGCCGCGCCGACCGCCACCGCCGTCTGCGCACCGTGTCGCCCACCCGGCCGCCGATCTCCCGCGGCCCCATCCGGGACAGCCGCCGCAGGTACCAGCCCGCGCTCATGGTCATCGAGCGCTCGCCAACGTCACCGGCGCGCCGCCGACCAGGCCGGCCTGCACGGCGAGCGTGGCCGACGTCGTGGCGACCAGCGACTCCAGCGGCACCGGCATCGGTCCTCCGGTCCGTACGGCCTTGATGAACGCGGCGAGTTCGGCGGACTGGCCCTTGTCCCGGGCCTTGGGCAGCCGCGAACTGACCCACCGCTTGCGGCCGGCCCCGCCGTCGGAATACACGGAGGCGCGGACGAAGTCGTCGAGCCGCAGCACCTTGCCGTCCGCGACCAGGTCCAGCGTCTCCTTGGGGAATCCGGCCGCGCCGTTGGTGACGTAGCTGATGGCGGCGGTGGATCCGTCCGGGTAGCGCAGCACGACCTGCAGGTCCTCGTTGCCGGACGGGGCGACCGCGTACACCGATACCGGGTCGGCATCGAGCAGCCAGCTCGCCGTGTCGACGAAGTGTCCGCCCTCGCCGGCGAACCGCGAGCCCTCGGTGCCCTGTTGGAGGTACCAGCTGCCGTGTCCGAGGCGGCCCGCGTTGACCAGGTAGCGCAGGCTCGCCGGCCCGGTCCGGTTGCCGAACCGCTTCCTGGCCTCCTGCAGCAGCGGCGCGAAGCGGCGGTTGAAGCCCACCTGCAGCCGGTCGTTGCCGGACTCCTCCACCGCCGCGAGCACACCGGCCAGCTCGTCCTCGGTGAGCGCCAGCGGTTTCTCCACGAACACCGTCTTGCCGGCCAGCAGTGCCCTGCGGGTCAGTTCGGCGTGCGAGCTGTGCCGGGTGACGACGAACACCGCGTCGATGGACTTGTCGCCGAGCACGGCGTCGAGATCGGTGGTCGCCTCGGCGAAGCCGAACTTCCGCTGCGCGTTGGCCGCGGACAGCGCCGTCGTGGTGACGACCGTGGACAACTCGACACCGTCGCGCTGTGTCAGATGCGGAAGCAGCATCGACGTCGCGTAGTTTCCCGCGCCGACGAACGCCAGCCGTACCGGCGCGTGGGCGGACCGGGCCGGGGTGGACGTTCCGCCGCCGCGCCGCACCGCGGGCACGGCCATCGCCGGGGCCTCCGTTTCCCCCGCGTCCTCCGAGCCCTCTTTCTGTTCGGGGTACCGGAACAGCACGGTCACGGCCTTCAGATCCCCGTCCTTCAGGCGCCGGTACGTCTCGACGGCGTCATCGAAGTCGGCGATGTGGGAGACCAACGGCTCCACATCGACGTTGCCGCGGGCGAGGAGATCGAGGAAGCACGCCAGGTTGCGGCGCTCGGTCCAGCGCACGTAGCCGATCGGGTAGTCCCGGCCTTCGAGCTCGTACTGCGGGTCGTAGCGCCCAGGTCCGTACGAGCGGGAGAACCGGACGTCGAGCTCCTTCTCGTAGTACGCGTTCCACGGCAGGTCCAGGCGGCACTTGCCGATGTCGACGACCCGGCCGCGGTCCCGGCAGAGCCTGGCGGCCAGTTCGACGGGCTGGTTGCTGCCGCCGCCGGCGGCCAGGTACACCTGGTCCACGCCGTGACCGCCGGTGAGTTCGGCGACGGCGGCTTCCACGGCCGCGGAGGCGGGATCGCCGCAGGCCGTGGCGCCCAGGCGCTCGGAGAGTTCGCAGCGCGCCGGGTCGGGGTCGACCCCGACGACACGGACCCCCGAGGCGGTGAGGAGCTGGACCACGAGCTGCCCGATCAGCCCGAGGCCGATGACCAGCGCCACCTCGCCGAGCTGCGGCTCGCCCTGGCGAACGCCCTGCATCGCGATCGACCCGACGGTGCCGAAGGCCGCGTGCCGCGGCGCGAGGCTCTCCGGCACCGGGGCGTAGAGGTTCTTCGGCACCCAGTTCAGCTCGGCGTGCAGCGCGTGCTCGTTGCCGGCGCAGGCCACGAGATCGCCGACCTTCACGTCGTCGATCCCGGTGCCGACCTGCTCGACCACCCCGCACAGGGAGTAGCCCAGCGGCGTGTAGGAGTCCAGCTTGCCCATCACCTTGCGGTAGGTGGCGGGCACCCCGTTTGTGGCCACGCTCTGCATGACCTTGGCCACCTGGTCCGGCCGGGAGCGGGCCTTGCCCAGCATCGACATCCCGGCCTCGGAAACCTTCATGAGCTCGGTCCCGGTGGAGATCAGCGAGTAGGCGCTGCGGACCAGCACGCCGCCCGGCTTGCACCCCGGCACCGGGACGTCGAGTACCGCCAGCTCGCCGCTCTTGTAGTTCTGTACAACCTGCTTCACCCGAAGTCTCCTTGTTTCTATGCCGTCTTCTACGCCGCCGAGCGAGTGTTCCGGCCGGACCCGGAGGTCGCGTCGCGGTACCAGTACTCGAGGGTCAGCACATGCCACAGATGCTTGGAGAAGTCCCGTTGTCCGGCGGCGTCCTCGGCGACCATGCGCGCCAGGGCGTCGCGGCGCAGGAATCCTGAACTGACGAGCACGCCGTCGTTGACCACCTCGCGCACCAGCGGTGCCAGATCCCGGCTCATCCAGGCCCGCAGCGGGGCGCTGAACAGGCCCTTGGGCCGGTAGACGATCTCCCGGGGCAGGACCGAGGCGGCCGCCTCCTTGAGGACGGCCTTGCCCTGCCGTCCGACGATCTTGCGATCGCCGGGCACGGCGAACGCCGCCTTGACCACCTCGACGTCCACGTACGGCACCCGCACCTCGGTCGAGGCGGCCATGCTCGACCGGTCCGTGTAGGCGAGGTTCAGGCCAGGCAGGAACATCCGGGCGTCGCCCAGGCACATGCGGTTGACGAAGTCGTCGAGGTCGTTGTCCAGGTAGATGTCCGCGTGCTCGGTCAGCACGTCCTCGACCGTCCCGGCCAGATCCGGATTGACCAGGGCGAGCAGCTGGTCCTGGTCGTACATGGTGTAGCTGCGCCGGAACGCGGTCTCCTCCGGCAGATCGGCGAAGGAGAGGAACCGCTTCGCGAAGCGCACCGACCGGTACCCCCGGCGGGCCGTGGCGACCGGCAGCCGGTCCACGGCCCTGGACAGGCCGCGCCGCAGGGGTCGAGGGATGCGCTGGTAGCGCAGCGCGATCAGGTTGGCCAGGTGCTTGCGGTAGCCGGCGAACAGCTCGTCGGCGCCCATCCCGGAGAGCATCACCTTGACCCCGGCATCCCGGGCGGCCGAGCAGATCAGGAACGTGTTGATCGCGGCGGGGTCGCCGATCGGCTCGTCCAGGTGGTACGTCATCTGCGGCAGCAGGTCGAGCACGTTCGGAGCGATCTCGATCTCGTGCAGGTCGACGCCGAACCGCTCGGCCACCTGCCGGGCATAGCGCAGGTCGTCCGGCATCGCCTCGAACCTGGCGTCCTCGGCGCGGAACCCGATCGTGTAAGCCGAGATCCCGGGTCGGTCGCGGGCCGCCAGTGCGGTCAGGTAGCTGGAGTCGAGTCCGCCGGAGAGGAAGGTCGCCACGGGTACGTCCGAGAGCAGGTGGCGCCGGGTCGACTCCTCGACGATCGCGGCCAGGTCCGGCTGCTCGCCGTCCCGGGCGCGCTCCCGGCCCTCGGCGGCGACGTCCCTCAGGTTCCAGTACCGGCCTCGCTCCACCCGGCCGTCGGGCCGGCACCGGAGCCAGCTCCCCGGCGGCAGCTTCTCCGCCTCGCGGAACGCGCACCGTGAGTCCGGCACCCAGTAGTACAGCAGCGAGGCCACCAGCGCGGCGTGGTCCACCTCCAGCGTCCCGCCGGTCACGGCGGCCAGCGCCTTGAGCTCGGAGGCGAACACCAGACCCTCGCCGCGCCGGAGCAGGAACAGCGGCTTGATGCCCAACTGGTCCCGGGCGAGCACCAGTTCACCGGTCCGCTCGTCGAATATCCCGAACGCGAACATGCCGCGCAGCCGGGGCAGGCAGTCCGTGCCCCAGCGCCGCCAGGCCTCCAGCAGCACCTCCGTGTCGGAGGTACCGCGGAAGCGCACCCCGGTGGCGGCCAGCTCGGCTCGCAGTTCGGGCGCGTTGTACAGCTCGCCGTTGTACGTCAGGACGAGGCCGCCCGAGACCATCGGCTGGGCGCCGGTCTCGGACAGGTCGACGATGGCCAGCCGACGGTGCCCGAGGTGAATCTCGCCGTCACCGAGGGGGTGGCTGTACCGGCCGGACCCGTCCGGACCGCGGTGGGCGAGGGTGTCGGTGAGCCGGTCGGTCACGGCCTTCCCGTCCGGCCATCGGTAGGTGCCTGCGATGCCACACATGTCTACCGCGCCTCCTGGTCACTGTCCGGGACGCGTGCCGCCCACATCGGCAGCCGCTCGTTCGGGCGGCGGCCCGTCCCGTTCTGCTGGGCCGGCGGCTCGCCGCGGCCGCGCAGCGCGGTGTACGGCCCGTCCCACAGCGTGCCGTCGGTCCGGTCACGCGGATCGGGGTCGATCAGCACCACACCGATCACCGCGATGCGCTGGTCCGCGAGCTGCCGCGCCACGGTGTGCAGCCATGCGGCGCTGCCGTGCCCGGCCCGTACGACGAGCACGGTCCGGGTGCCGAGGTACCGGAGGTCGGTCCACGCCGTACCGGGCGCCACCGAGCCGACGCCGAGCCGGCGCTCCTGGTGGGACACGGCCGCGGCACGTTCGCCGCTGACCACGGTCGGGTCTCCCGGTCTCGGGCGGCGCCTGGTGAGCTGCAGGCCGGGCAGATCATCGACGACGACCACCGGCTCGTCCGCCGCAAGTGCCCTGGCGAGGTCCAGGGCGATCACGCTCGTGCTGCGCGCACAGCCCAGTTCCAGCAGCGACACCGGTTCCGTGGAGCCGTGCAGCCGGGCCAGTGACGTGGTGAGCCGTTCGCGTGCCGTCCGGAACCGTCGGCGCTTCCACAACCTGGGCGACCGGCTGGGCAGTTCAGCGATGACCGAGGTGGCGAGGTTCGCCGCGATGTCCCGGCGGAGCACGGGGCGGTCCGCCACCACCGTGCCGACCGCGGCCACCGCGAGCCCGAGTGCGAGTCCGAGGACGAACCCGATCGCGGCGTTGGTGGCGGCGGCTTTGGGCAGGGAGGTTCGCACCGCGCGTGGTGCGTCCACGACCTGTGTGCCGGCGACGAGTTGGGGCGTGCCGATGCGCGCCTCCGCGGCGCGCTGGCTGAAATCGGTGATCCGTGAGGTGAGTTCGGCCCGGCTGGCGAAGAGCGACTCCAGGTTCGCCGACGCCTTCGGCCCGCCCTGCGACGACCCGTCTCCGATCGCCTTGTTGACCTGGGCGAGTTCGCCCTGCATCCGGTCACGCTGGTCGAGCAGGGCCTTGGCCTCGGCGTCGGCGGCGTCCTTGATCCGTGTCACATGGTCCGCGACGAACGCGTCGGCCAGCGCCTTGGCGCGGGCCACCGCCTGCGCGTCGGTGTCAGCCGTCACGGTGATCTGCAGCAGGTTGTTGGTCAGGCCGACAGCCCCGTAGTCCCGCATGAAGTCCTCCGGTCTTTCCGGGGACCCGAGGGACCGCAGGGCCTTGGCGGCGATCCGCGTGGTCTGCAGCAGCCCCACGTCGGTGCGGATCAGCGTTCCGGGATCGTTCGGCTGGTCCTCCTGATGCGCGACCAGCACCTTGGCCACGGCGGTCGGCGGTGGCGGCAGCAGGACCGCCACCGCCGTGCCGGCGAGCAGCCCCAGCAGCGCCATGGAGCACCAGAGGCGGCGCCGCCTGCGCACCGCCACCACCAGCGCCTGCAGGTCGAGCAGCGGAGCGGCGGCCGGCGACTCCGACGTCGTACTCGTCGTCACCCTGAACTTCCCTTCACGTCGTTGCCCACCGCGAGCACCGGCGTGGCGGCATCCCGAGTACGGCCGGCGGATTGCGTGGCACGGGCCCGGACCGCGCCGGCGAGGACGATGCCGACGACCTCGTGCTTGGCGTCCGCACAGGCCTCGGCGATACCGGCGAGCTCGGCCGCGGTCCAGGCGCCCGCGCCGAGCACGACCAGGGCACCGGACTCGTTGTCGCGGTCCGGCACCAGTGGCTGGGACGCCGATACCCCCACCACCCGCAGCATCGGATCGTTCCCGGCCTCGGCGACGAGCTGCCCGGCGGCCCGGCGGGCGATCTCGTCGCCGTCCGGGACGACGACCAACAGCCTTCGGGGGGACGGCAGTTGGTCTCGGAGACGGGAGCACACCCGTCGGTAGCGGATCTGCCGGCTCGCCTCGTCGCCGGACGTCTGCGGGGTCGGCACGTCCCACCGGATGTCGACACCCAGCAGTCGCCGGATCAGGGTCCGGGTGCCACGGCCTTCCGGCCGGTGCGCGGAGCGTCCACCAGGTACGTCGACGGTGCCCAGCAGCGTCGAGCCCAGCGCCGCGGAGATCTCCGGTTCGGTCCGCAGCCGGCGGCTCATCCGTACGGCGGTGAGATGGCCGATGACGGCGAGCAGGAAGAAGAGCAGCGCCCCGCCGGCGATGAGCTGCGTCCTCGTCGGCGGTGCCTCGCCGGTCGGCCGGGCGGCCGACCCCATGACGACCATGTTGGCCTTGTTGGCGGCCGGGCCGGCCTGGTCCAGCTTGGTGATGGCCTCCTGCAGCGAGGTGCGCAGCTTCTCGAGCTCGGTGCGGGTCTGCACGCCCTCCACGGTCCGCCCCGGATCGGCCGCGTCGGCCAGGTCGGTGATGCGGCGGTTCGTCTGCACCACCATCTGCTGCAGTGCCTCGAGCTGCCCCGCCGCTTCGGGGTCGGTGTTGTCGTCCACGATCCGCGCTGCGAATGCGACGAACTGCCGGGCCACCTCGTCGGAGAGCTGCTGTGCGCGCTCCGGGGTGTCGGCCGTGCCCGAGATCTTGATGATGTTCGCGTCGGCGGCCTTGGCGCTCACCCGATCCCGCAGCTCGCTGCCGCTGACCCCATGCCAGTGAAGCGTGGCGGCCGCGCGGTCGACCACCACGGAACTGGTCGCGATCTCCGCCTGGGTCAGCAGCTCGCGCTCCTCCCACGCACCCGGCAGCAGTACCGATGCCGACGTCGTGTAGCGCGGCGGAAACAGCAGAGAGGTGCCGTACCCGACGAGCGCACCCACCAAGGCGAGGATGGTGAGAAGCCGCCAGCGCCGACGGATAATCCGCCCGATCGTGGCCAGGCGTATCGTGTCATCGCTCAACGGTGCGGCCTCCGTCTTGCACGGTCCGGGTCGCCCGCCGACGCCGGAGCGTCGTCACGGCAGGCAGCGGCGTAGGCGGCGAGCAGCGATCGCTGGGAGTTCCGCCAGGAGAGCGCCCCGCTGATCCGCTCCTGGCCGATCTTGCCCATCAGAGCCCGCTTCTCCGGATCGTCCAGCAGCAGCGCGATGAGCCCCGCGAACTCGGCCTCGTCGTTGGCGGGTGCGTAGAGGGCGGCGTCACCGGCCGAGACTCGCGCCTCCCGGAGGTCGAACGAGACGATCGGCCGGCCCATCACCATGTACTCCAGGACCTTGTTCATGGTCGACACGTCGTTGAGGGGATTGTGCGGGTCGGGGGAGAGGCACACGTCCGCGGTGGACAGGTAGCGCACCAGATCGGCGTCCGGAATCCGCCCCGTGAACTGCACCTGCTCCGAGAGCCCGAGCTCCCGGGACAGCTCCACCATCGCGTCGAAGGTGTCGCCGGCGCCGACGAACACCGCGTGCCAGTCGGTCCGCCCGAGCTCGTCGCGAAGCTTGGCGAGCGCCCGCAAGGCGTAGTCGACGCCGTCCTGTGGGCCCATGACTCCGAGGTAACACAGCAGATGAGGCTTGCCGCGCTTCAGTTCCGGCTCGGGCGGTACGGGGTGGAACCGGTCGATGTCGGGCGCGCTGCGCACCACGAACACGTCCTCCGGCCGCCGCCCGCCACGGCGCACCGCGACATCCCGGTAGCTTTCGTTCGTGGCGAGCACGACGTCCGCGGCCCGGTAGGTCCGCCGTTCGAGCGCGCACACGGCGCGGTAGAGCAGATCCTTGCCGCGGCCGAAGCGGGAAAGGTACAGCTCGGGTACCAGGTCGTGCTGGTCGAAGACGAACCGCGCTCCCCGCCGCTTCAGCCACAGCGCCGGCAGGAACAGCAGGTCGGGCGGGTTGCAGGCGTGGACCACGTCCACCGGCCCGACCTTCCGGGCCAGGCGGACCGTATGCCACAGCGCCGATCCGTACTCCCGCAGGTAGCCGGCCGGCCCTCCCGTGGCCGCACGTAACCGGTAGCGGTGGATCCGCACCCCGTCGATCTCCGCCTCCGGCTCCATGTCCCGCTTACTGCCCTGGGGGCAGATGACGTGCACCTCCCAGCCCGCGTCGCGCAGTGTCGTGCACTCCTGCCACACCCGCCGGTCGAACGGCACCGACAGGTTCTCCACCAGGATCAGCGCGCGCCGGTCGTGCCGGTCGCCGCTGGTCGTGTTACCAAGCAAGGCCCATGTATCCCGGTTCGGCCCGGCGCGCGTCGGCGTCGGGAAGGTGGATGAGGTCGACAATCATCGGGCCGTCGTCGCCATGGGGCAGGGCCGACAGCACGGCCGGATCCCTGGTCCCGACCAGGCACACCTCGGCGTGTTCGAGCACCTCGTCGACGGAATCCGCGAGGAGCTGCGCGAGGTGCGGCAGCCGGGTCTCGACGTACTCGCGGTTCGCGCCGAGCAGCCGGGAGAGGCTCACGTTGGCGTCGTGGATCCGCAGGTCGTAACCCTTGCCGAAGAGCCTCTCCGCCAGCTCGACGAGCGGGCTCTCGCGGAGGTCGTCGGTGCCGGGCTTGAAGGACAGCCCGAACAGACCCACCCGGCGCTTGCCGGTGCGCTCGACCAGCTCCACCGCGCGCTGCAGATGGTCGGAGTTGGAGGGGAGCACATGGGCGAGGATGGGTACCGAGACATCGGCCCGCTGCGCCGCGTAGACGAGGCTGCGCAGGTCCTTGGGCAGGCAGGAACCACCGAAGGCGAAGCCGGGCCGCAGATAGGCGGGACTGATGTTCAGCTTGCGGTCGGCCAGGAACACGTCCATCACCTGGTGCGAGTCCACCCCGAGCGCCTGGCACACCGCGCCCAACTCGTTCGCGAAGCCGATCTTGAGGCCGTGGAACGCGTTGTCCGCGTATTTGATGGCCTCGGCCGTCGGGACCGGCACCCGGAACACCTCGCCGGGCAAGCCGTCGTACAACGCCATCACCGCGTCGCCGCTCGCCGGATCGAGCTCGCCGATGACGGTCTTGGGCGGGTCGAAGAAGTCCCGCACGCTCGTGCCCTCGCGCAGGAACTCGGGGTTGACCGCGACCCCGATGTCCACCCCGGCCATGCCGCCGACGTGCTTCTCCAGGATCGGCACCAGCAGGTTCAGACAGGTGCCCGGGAGCATGGTGCTGCGGAACACGATGGTGTGCCGCCCACCCCGCTCGGCCAGCGCGGCGCCGATCTGCTCGGTGACCCGCTCCAAGTACGTGGTGCACAGGCTGCCGTTGGGTTCCGACGGGGTGCCGACGCAGACCAGCGACACCTCGCTGCCCATGACCGCCTCGCGGACGTCGTCGGTGGCGCGTAACGCTCCGGTCCGCACGACCTCGGCGATGAGCTCGCCGATACGCTCCTCGACCACCGGGGCCTTGCCGTCGTTGACCAGGTCGACCTTCACCTGGTTCACGTCCACCCCGATGACCTCGTGACCCATGCTGGCCAGGCACGCGGCCGACACGCAGCCCACGTAGCCGAGCCCGAAAACGCTGACTCTCATGACCCGTTCCTCCCCCCAGGCAGGCCCTTTCGGCCTGCGGTCCGCGCGCCGGCCGGACGGCGACTCCCGCGCATCAGTAGGCCCCCTGCCCGTAGAGCACCGCACGCAGCGTCTTCCACAAGATCACCGTGTCCAGGGCGAGCGACCAGTCCTCCACGTACCGCAGGTCCAGCCGGACCGCCTCCTCCCACGACAGGTCGCTGCGTCCGCTGATCTGCCACAGGCCGGTGAGTCCGGGCTTGACCAGCAGTCGCCGACGGATCTCCGGGCCGTACGCGGCGGACTCCTCCGGTAAAGGAGGCCGCGGACCGACGAGCGACATCGAGCCGGTCAGCACGTTGAAAAGCTGCGGGAGCTCATCGATCGAGTACCGGCGCAGCACTGCTCCCACCCGGGTCACCCGCGGATCCCGGCGGAGCTTGAACAGCAGGCCGGCGCCCTCGTTGCGGTCGGCCAGCTCGGCACGTGCCCCGTCGGCCCCGGCGACCATGGTGCGGAACTTGAGAATGGTGAACTCACGGCCGTCCTTGCCGACCCTGCGCTGGCGATAGAACACCCCACCCCGGCTGTCCAGCAGCACGAGCAGTCCGACGAACACCATCAGCGGCGCGAACAGCATCAGCAGAATCGTTGCGCCTATGCGGTCGACGACCTCTTTGATCGCCCGGCGGCCCCCGGTGAAGGTCGGCATGCTGACCCGCAGCAGCGGGATCCCGAGCACCGCGTCGATGTGCAGCCGCGGGCCGGCCACCTCCATCAGCACGGGGGCCACGATCATCTCGGCATCGCTGCCTTCGAGGTTCCAGGCCAGCCGCTGCAGCCGGTCCGGTGACCAGTGCGGGTCCGGTGTGACAGCGACGACGCGGTACCCCTCGCGGTGCACGTGACCCGCGACGTCCGTCAGTCGGCCGACGACCGGCACTCCGTCCAGGTGGTCACCGTCGAGCCCGAGACCGTCCGTCGTGCACACCGCGTCCACCCGCCAGCCGAGGTGCGGGAACTTACGGGTTCGGGTGATCAGGTCGCGCACGGTGGCCAGGCTTCCGGCAGCGAGCACAGGTCTCAGGCACCGGCCCTCGTTCCGCTGCTTGTGCAGCCGGAGGCGCAGCAGATACCGCGCGGTCATGGTGGTGAGCGCGATCGCGGGGATCGCGACGAAGATCCAGAGCTTGATGTTGCGCGAGGTGAGGGCGATCCCGCCGAGCGCCAGTACGACGGTCGCCGCGAACAGTGAGCGCCCGAGTCGGCGGAATTCCTCGGCGCCCTGGCCGAGCACGGCCGGAGCCCACGACCGGCTCACCGCGAGTGCGCCCAGCACCAGCAGTTCGGTGCCGAACGCGAGAATTCCCCATTTCTCGTGCCAGTTGGCCGCGTCACGGGCCCCGAAGAAGTTGCCGATCGCCGCCACCACGAAGGCGGTCGCCACCGTATCGCTGGTGATCACGGCACGGCGGTACCGCTGCTCCCACTCGATCGCGGGCTGGTTGATCGCCCCGCTCGCCAGACGCTCGCGCGCAGACGGAATCGGGCTGACTAGTCCCCCTTGCCGCACAGAACCCCCCAGGTTCCCAGTGGTTCGACGTGTTCGCCTAACACTGTTCCGGGAGGTCCCCGCCTCCCGCGCCGCGCTGTTCCTCCCCCGGAAGGCCCCGCCTCCCGCGCATGGCATATCGGCTATTTCAGAGCAACTCGAACAACCCAACCTGGCGACAGCGGACTCGAATGCCCTGCCAGACTCTCGAAGTGCGCGGGAACCCGTCGAAACCTCGGGTGCTCCCCGCGCCCAGGGCCACTCTCGGAGTCCAGGAACTGATCACCCCCACGTCTGGCGCCGGGAACGTGAAACGGCGGCTTCCCACGGCGCTGGACTTATAGATCATTAACGGTCGCCTCATGTCCGAACAGCTGAAGCACGGTCAATCTAGACCATCGGGGCCAGTATGAAGAGAGGGATGTGTGTAATTTGTGATCGAGCTTTGAGGCTGGATGCACCGATCGGTGACCGCCTCCGGATACTTCACGCCACGGCGCGCTCCAGCGGCGCGCCCGGTCCCCCGGGTACGGCTTCGACGCCGCAGGGATCGGCGAGCCGCAGCGGGCCTTCCGCGGCACCCGGTTCGGCAACGGCTCCCCGCTGTTCGTGCACCCTGGCGTGCCGCTGTGGGTGCCCGAGGCGGGCGGGGCCATCGACCCGGACAACACTGCGTACGGCTTGATCGTGTCGGTGCTCGGCGGCATGTCCAAGGGCGGGCGCAACCGCCTCAAGAACCGGGCGCATGCCGCGAAGTCGGCCCAGGTGCTGATGGAGGGGGCGCGGACAGGAACACTCGGTGTTCGAAGAGCGGGGGGGGGGTGAGCCTGATCGATATCCGTGACGCTCATCAACTCACGGAGCCTGGCTGGAAGGCCCGAAGACAGGACCTCACCCGGGGGTTTGTTCCGCGGGGATCGGTTGCGCGTTTTCCCGAAGCCCCATCACGCGGATGGCAGTCGCCTACGCCTGAGGACCCGGCTCCGCCGGGGTGCCGATCACACTCGACACGGGTGGGTCGTCAGGGCAGATGGAGTGGCCGGCCGAGCCGCGGAGGGCAGCCGGGTTCCCCGCCGTGCCGGTGGACCACCACGGCAACAACTTCGTGGACGGCTGTCTCCCGCAGGGTTTCGCCTTCGAGTGGGAACGGCCGCGGGTGTGGGCGCGGGGAGCTTCAGGCGGATGCCGCGACGGGAAACCGGTCCTCCTGCCCCCTGATCGAGACCGATCTCCGCCTTGACCGTCCCAGCCTCGGACTTGGTGCCCTGCACCAGCACGACGAAGCCGTCGGCGTATCGCACCAGACGGTAGTTCGGCAGCCCTTTGCGCCGTCGGGCCCGCCGAGTTGCTCCAGGGTTCCTCGGTGTTCCAGATCCGCCGGAATGCCGGTCCGGACAGAGAGTGCGGAGTGTGGGAACCGCCGCCGAAATGGTCCGACGAGTGGGAGATTCTCACCTCTCTCCGTTCCGGAATCGCACCTAAGGTGGCGTTCGGCCCGTAGCGGATGCCGGGTCGACGCGACACTCATGAACACGCATCCATCAGCTGTCACTCGAAGGTTTCCCTTTCCCCGAAAGGGGCCGGCGCGACCATGGCCGGCTTTGGTTCTCCGATACGCACACCAGCCAGGTCCTCCGCGTCGGTGCGAGGCACGAACGAGGCGCCGGAGACGGTCATGCGTAGCGACGGCCAAGGCGATCCGAATCGAAATTCCCGGCCCGCGCCGCCCGCCGGCCCGGACCCTTCGCACGCCTCTCGACCTGGGCCCGTCTTCTGGGGCCCGGACCCGACGACCGAAGGAGAAGGCACATGTCTGATCAGTCCGGCGTCCCGACCGTGGGCGGAGCCGCTGGTGGCAAGCGGTCGGACCCTGTACGCGGAGAGGGACTTCCGGGGCGGGGCATGGCCGGGGCCGTCGACGTCATGGACGGGCTGATGCAGCCCCGGCCGCTCACCATCGCCCACATTCTGGAGCGTGCCGAGCGTCTCCACGCGCACAAGCACGTCACAACGGCCGGTGCCGAGCGCCTCACTTACGCTGACGTGGCCGACCAGGTTCGGCGCCTCGCCACCGCGCTGGACCGCCTCGGCGTCCCGGCAGGCGCCCGTGTCGGAACGTTCGCCGGCAACAACCGGCGCCATCTCGCGCTCTGTCTCGCGGTCCCGGCCACCAAGAGGGTGCTGCACACGATCAACATCAGGCTCTCCTCGGAGCACCTCGAATACATCGTCAACCACGCTGAGGACGATGTGGTGTTCGTCGATCGCGGGCTGCTCCCGCGGATCTGGCCCAGCGTCGACCGGCTGCCGCGGGTGCGGAACTGGGTCGTGCTGCCGGACGGGAGTGACGCGGCGATCCCCGCGGACGACCGCATCCTGGACCACGACGAGCTGATCTCCAGTGGTGAACCGTTCGCGGGCTCGTTCGAGGACGCGTTCACGCAGGCGGACGAGAACCTGGCTTCCGGACTGTGCTACACGTCCGGGACGACCGGGCCGCCCAAGGGGGTGCTTTACAGTCACCGGTCGACGGTCCTGCACTGCCTGGGAACACTGGCGGCCGGCCTCATCGGCCTCGGTGAGAGCGATGTCGTGATGCCGATCGTGCCCCTGTTCCACGCCACCGCCTGGGGCCTTCCCTACGGTGCGATGATGGCGGGCGCCTCCTTGGTCCTCCCCGGCAGCTCCGCGGAACCGGCTCACCTGCTGCGGTTGATGGAAACCGAGCGGGTGACGGTTGCCGGAGCGGTTCCCACGGTGTGGACGAGCCTGGTTCCCGAGTTGGGGTCCTACGACCTGAGCGCCACGCGGATCCTGCTCGGAGGCGGCTCCGCCGTTCCCCCGACGCTGTCCGAGGCCTACCGCGCGGCGATCGGTGTACCCATCACCCATTCATGGGGGATGACGGAGGTCAGCCCCGTCGGAGCCATCGGCGGCACGCGGACCCGGCACCGGGCGGCAACCGCGGAGCAGCAGGTCGCGGTGCGGGCCGCCCAGGGCCAGCCCATGCCGCTGGTGAACGTGCGGATCGCCGATGTCGAGACAGGCCGGGAGCTGCCGCGCGACGGACACGCCGTCGGCGAGCTGCAGGTGGCGGGCCCATGGGTGGCGGGTGGCTACTTCCGGGACGAGGGGAGGGACAGCTTCACCGGCGACGGCTGGCTGCGCACCGGCGACCTGGCCACCATCGACGCCGACGGCTACCTGCGGCTGGTGGACCGTATGAAGGACCTGATCAAGTCGGGGGGCGAGTGGATCTCCTCGATCGAGCTCGAGGCCGTCATCGCCTCACACCCCGATGTCGTCGAAGTCGCCGTGATCGCCCGCCCCGACCCGCGATGGGCGGAGCGTCCTGTCGCCTACGTCGTCCTGTGTGACGGCAGTGCCACCACGGCGGAAGAGCTCCTGCGGCACATCACGCCGATGGTCGCCAAGTGGTGGGTTCCCGACGAGTTCGTCTTGATGACCGCACTGCCCAGGACGGGCACCGGCAAGCTCTCGAAGAGCGCCCTGCGGGACTCGACGCGTACCGCCTGAGCCACGATCCGGGGCGCGCTACGCCGGGCCGCCTTCGAGACCGCGGTCACCTGCGACACCCGTACCCCGTGAGCGGCGCCACGCGGAAGGTGACCCAAACGGTGAAGCACCCCACATGACCCACGTCACCTACTAGGAGCGACAGTAGGAACATAAGGGACATGTTGCCGCGCGCGTATCGCCTCTGACCTGGGGTTTGAGATCCGGATCACAGAGAGTGCCGGGCCGCTCGATGCGACCACAACTAGTAAAAGGGGTCATTGCGGACGCTGTTTCGGCCTGTTTGTCTTGGGGACGTCGCCAGGCACCGCACCCCCCGGGGTGTCGGTGCCCACGTATGCCGGACCCGGCACCGCACGGTTCCCGGCAGGCAAGCGGCTCCCTGTCCCCGAAGAATGAGGCTCTCCGTGTCCGTCTCCGTCATTCGCCGCATCGCCAGCCCGAAGAAGGCCCTCACCGCCGCCGCCGTGGCCGCCGCCACCGCGGGCCTGGCTCTGGCCGCAGCCCCGGCCCAGGCCGCCGACGGTGCCTCCTCCTCGCCCCAGGCGATCGCGCACCAGATGATCCCGGACGCCACGCAGTACAACGCCTTCAGCAAGATCGTCGAGCACGAGAGCGGCTGGAACATCAGCGCCACGAACTCTTCTTCCGGCGCGTACGGCCTGGTCCAGGCCCTGCCCGGTTCCAAGATGGCGTCCGCCGGCTCCGACTGGAAGACCAACCCCAAGACGCAGATCAAGTGGGGTCTGGACTACATGAACTCCCGCTACGGCAGCCCGGCCGGCGCTTGGAACTTCTGGCAGGCCAACGGCTGGTACTAAAAGAGGGTCCGTCGGCGCGGAGAAAGATCGTTCCAGCGCCGAAACGGATTCCGGCGCTTGCCGGGGAACCCGGCACCCGCTGCCGGCCGACAGCGCTTCGGCGGCAGCGGACGGGGCAGCCGGACACGGTGGGCGCGGTGCCTCACGGCGAGGCGTTCGTGATCGCCCTGAGCTGGTGCAGCCTGAGTCCGAGCTGCAGTTCCAGGTCGTTCTCGCGGCGCCGGTCGAGGCCGAGGACGGTGTCGGCGCGGTCCAGTCGTTTGAGCAGTGTGTTGACGTGTACGAACAGCGCCCGCGCGGTCGCCGCGACGTTGGAGCGGTTGACGTAGTAGGCGCTGAGGGTGTCCACGAGATCGGTTCCACGCCGCTGGTCGTATGCAAGCAGCGGGCCTATGGAGTCGGAGATGAAACGGTCCAGCTCACAGACCCGTTCGGTGTCGAAGAGTAGGGCGTAGAGCGCGTATCGGCCCGTCGTGGCACCCAGGTCGGTGTGCCCGATGGCTCGCATCACAGCGCCGCAGCGGCTGGCCAGGGAGAAGGCGCGTGACCAGTCATGGTGGACGACCCGTTCCCCGATGACGGCGACGGGGCCGCCCAGCGAGCGACGCAGCCGGCGGTGGACCTCCCCGACGGTGTGGTCGTCGTCGGTGCTCGGCAGGATCACTGTGGCTCTGCCCAGATGTTCGCCGGCAAGTCCGCGGCAGTCCTGTGCGATGTCGTGAAGGTGGCGCGAGAGATCGGTCGACGACAGCGCGGGGGAGTCCGCCACGAGGACCAGATCCAGGCGGTCGGCGTCGATGTTGCGGGCCCGGGTGCGGGCGCGCTGGGCAGAGCTGATCCCTGGGCTGCCGACCATGAGCTCGGTCAGGAGCTCACCGCTCGATCGCTCGCCGGCCTCCGCGACAGCCCGTTCCTTGAGGATGAGCAGCCCCAGGATGTGCGTCGCCCGCTCGAGGGTTCGCAGGTTCGCGTCGTTCGGGACGCCCTGTCCGGCGGTTGCCTCCCGGCTCCACGCCAGCGCGCCGAGGTAGCTGTCGCCCGCCTGGATCGAAGCCAGACTGCGCGCGACTCCGACAGCGTCGACCGAGGTCGTGCAGCGGCCCGAGCGACGGGCCTTCTCGATCGCATCGGCCAGGTCGGCTTCCGATGGAGCAAGGCACGGGCTGGACGCCGAGTCGCTGTGAAAGAGAGCGTCCCCGGCTCGGTCGACGAGTGTGACGCTTCCGCCCAGTTGATCGGCGAGAAGCTGCGTGACATCGCCCGGTGTCCCACCCCCCAGGACAACCCCGGTCAGGGCTTCGTGGATCGCTTGCGCCCGCTCCACGACGGCCATGTGTTCCTCGATCTTCCGGTACGCGATCCGCAGCTCGTGCAGAGCGGTCCGGCTGGCCTCGTAGAGACGGGCATTGTCGAGGGCGACCGCGGCATGATCGGCGAATGCACGCAGGAGCGCGATCTCGTCGGCCTGGAAGGACCATTCGGAGCGGTCCGCGGCGAACAGGGCGCCCACGGCTTCACCTCGGATGACCAGTGGCACGCCGAGCAGCGCGACGAGTCCTTCGGCGGAGACCAGGCGGTCGAAGTCCGGATCGTGGTCTATGAGGGTCGTGGCGGCGTAGTCGCGCACCCAGTGCGGGCTCCGGGAGGCCAGCACCTTGCCGCCGAGCCCCACATCGGCCGGTATGCACGCCGCGAGGAAGGAGGCGGATATCGTCCCCTCCGACGCCCTGACGGACAGTCTGCCGTCCGAGCCGACCAGCGAGAGATACGTGAAGTCCGTGCGGATCAGATCGTGGGCGTGCTGGACGATCGACCGCAGTACGTCATCGAGCTCGCCCAGCGCGGTGAGCGACTTGGCCGTCGTGTACAACGACGCCAGTTCGCGCTGGCGGCGCGCGAGCGAGCGTAACCTCGCCCCTCCGCCGAGGTTGCTGACCACAGCGCCATCCCTCCTCGGCATTCTGCCGGCGCTCCAGGTGGGAAGAAGCCCCACCGAATTGACGCGAGGTGTGGGTGATGCACACCTCAACCCCACAGCAACGGCGCCTTAATGTAACCGCCATCACCTGCCTGCGCTATGGACGAAGGCGGCATCTATGGCAACTCCGCTCGCTCAGCCCGAAGGACAGTCCGGCAGCCGCCTCGGCACCGACCCGTCCGCGACCCGGCGTCGATCCTCCCGCAAGCTCATGGCCGCGGGGCTCGTCGCAAGTTCGCTCGAGTGGTACGACTTCTTCCTCTACGGCACCGCAGCCGCCCTGGTGTTCCCTCATGTGTTCTTTCCGCACGCCTCCGCTCTGACAGGGACCCTCCTGGCCTTCAGCACGTTCTGGGCGGGCTTCGTGGCGCGTCCCATCGGCGGGGTGATCGCCGGACATCTCGGTGACACCTACGGACGCAAACCGGTCGTCGTCACCTGCCTGGCGCTCATGGGCGCCGCGACCTTCCTGATCGGCTGCCTTCCCAGCGCATCGACGGTCGGTGGGCTGGCCCCGACGCTGCTGGTCATACTGCGCTTCGTGCAGGGGCTCGCGGCCGGCGGCCAGTGGGGCGGCATCATGCTCCTGCTCACCGAGTCCGCAGGCCCCAAACGGCGCGGCTTCGCCGGAACCTTCGGCCAGACCAGCGTCCCGGTCGCCGTGATCATCTCGAACCTGATCTTCGTGGCGGCCAGCGGCCTGATGCCGGACGACGCCTTCCTCAGCTGGGGCTGGCGCATCCCCTTCCTGGTCAGCGTCGTGATGTTCGTGGTGGTTCTTTACATCCAGGCCAAGGTGGAGGACACACCGGAGTTCCAGGAACTGCAGCGGAAGGTGTCGAGGTCGGAGAACACTGTGGTCCGGGCTCCGCTGGCACAGGTTGTGCGCGACAAGTGGAGAACCATCCTTCTCGGCTGCGGTCTCCTCTCGGCCACCAACAGCCTTTTCTACGTCAGCATCTCCGGACTCCTCAGCTATGGCACCCACTCGCTCGGCCTCCAGCGAAACCCCCTGCTCGCCGTCGTGCTGACCAGCTCCGTGGCGATGCTCGTGATCCTTCCCTGGTCCGGCCACATGTCGGACAAGGTGGGCCGTCGGCCGCTGATCCTGGTCGGTGGCCTGGGCGTCGCGATCTGGGCCTTCCCGTACTTCCGGCTCGTCGGCACCGCTTCGCTGCCACTGATCTTCGTCGCGGTGACCGTGGGCTTCGTGTTCCAATGCCTGACCTACGGCCCCATCGCGAGCTTCCTCGGCGAACTCTTCCCGCCCGGCGTCCGCTACTCGGGCGCGTCACTGGCCTACCAGCTCTCCGCGATCGCCGTCAGCGGGGGCACGCCGTTCCTCATGACAGCACTCATCGCAAAGACCGGAAGCACCATGCCGGTTGCCGCCTACATCATGGTCATGGGGCTGATCACCACCGCCGGTGCGTGGTTCCTGCCCGAGACGAACCCCGCCGAGGTCCGTGACGATCCGCACGCCGTCCCGGGCACGCATCTCTACCGATGACGCTGTGAAGGAGTTCCGAGTTCCACGAGGACCGAGGCCAGGACGAAGGCGAGGAGCGGTGGGAGCAGCGGAGCTCCCTGCCCACGAGAACCGGGAAGAGAGGCCAGCATGAACAGAACGTCGGCAAGCGCCGCAAGGATTCGCCGGCTCACCATGCCGACGGTCATGGTCCTGCTGGCGGGCGCGCTCCGTGTTCTGGGAGCCGGACCCGCGGCCGCGGCCACCTCGTCCGAGGCCGGACACGCGACGACCGTGCCGCAGTGCGCCGAACTGGGCCGGATGCGGATCCCGGCATCGGCCATGAGCCTGCCGACAACCGGCGGCCGCGTCGAGTCGGTCTCGGTCCTGACCAGCCTCGTCAGCGGCGTGACGATCACGTACTGCCAGGTCGACGCCGACATCTTTCCCGTCGATCCGTCAGCGCCCCATGTCAAGATGCGCGTCGACCTGCCGTACGACTGGAATCGCAAGGCCATGATGTTCGGTGGCGGCGGCTACGACGGCACGATTCCCGATCTGGCGGAGAACGTGCCGTTCGGCCCCACGGACCAGCCGGTACCTCTGGCCCGGCGCTACGCGACCTTCGCCAGTGACTCGGGCCACCAGCAGAACCCGGCAGCCCCGCCGTCACTGGACGGGTCGTTCGGCGTCAACGACGAGGCCCTGAACAACTTCGCCGCCGGTGACGCACTCAAGAAGACGCGCGACGCGAGCCTGTTCCTCATCCGGCACGCCTACGGGACGAAGCCTGCCGAGGTCTACTTCTCGGGAGGCTCGACAGGCGGTCGCGAAGGGCTGGTCGTCGCGCAACGCTGGCCGGAGGCGTTCGACGGCGTGGTCTCCGCCTTTCCCGCCTGGAACAATCTCAGCGAGGGCCTGGAACTCGGGTACCTGGCGCAGGTCCTGTCCCGCCCGGGTGCCTTTCCCGGACCGGCGAAGCAGACGCTCCTCCACGACAGCGTCATCAACGCGTGTGACGGTCTGGACGGAATCGAGGACGGCGTCGTCTCCAACCCGTCCGGCTGTCACTTCGATCCTCACAGGCTGCGCTGCACCGGAGGTGCCGACACCGGTCCGGACTGTCTGTCGGATCCTCAGATCAGTGCCGTCCTCGCCATGGCCACCCCGTTCAGGTGGCCGTACCGGATCGCCAGCGGTGAGACCGGATACCCAGGCTTCCCGTTTCTCTCGGGGGCGGACATGAGGACCCCGTTCCTCGGATTCGGCACCACCGCGCCGGCCGATCCGATGCCGGTGACCAGTGGCTACGGGCTGCAGTACTGGGAGCAGTGGGTCAAGTACTTCCTGACCCGGGACCCTCACCACAACTCCCTCGACGTGGATCCCCGGCATCCCGGTAAGTGGCTCGACCGGATCAGCTACTTGTCCACCGTCGAGGACCGCAACAACGCGGATCTCCGTCCGTTCGCCCGCTCCGGCGGCAAGCTGCTCATGCTCCATGGCGCTGCGGACGAGCTGGTCTCCTCCAGGTCGACGAGCGACTACTACGGGCGGGTACGCGACACGCTGGGACCTCAGTCGACCCGCGCGTTCATGCGGTACTACGTCGTTCCCGGGGCGAACCACGCGAACTTCGGCACGCCTTCGTTCGCGGCCAGTTGGGACTCGCTCTCCGCGCTCGAACGCTGGGCCGAAGAGGGACAGGCACCCGCGCGCCCGATCGTGGCCGACGCGCTCCACAACCGCACCCGCCCATTGTGCGAGTATCCGGACTGGCCCGGGTATCGCGACGGTGATCCGGACAGTGCCTCCAGCTTCTCCTGCACACACCTGACGGATCCCGCGACAGGCGGGCCGGGCCGCCACGATGGGGCCCGCTCCGCCCGGTCGGGCAATTCGTTCCGCAATCGGCCATGAACGTCCGCCGGCCGACCCGGCACCGGCAATGACACCGGCGCCCGCGCTCCCGGCCTGCCGCAAGCGGATGACCGGGTCGATCCGCTCCCGGCCTGCCGCAAGCGGATGTCGACCCGGATGAGCCGGCGGACCGTCTGCAGCGAGACGACCGAGATCGTGGAAGGAGATCATCGGCCACTCCCTGCTCGCCGGATCCGGTGTGTACGGTGCCCACATGTCCGCCGTCCTTCAGCAACTCCCCGCGCTCGTGGGCGTCGTGATCGGCGCCCTGGGTTCGTATCTGGCCCTCGTCCGCAGCGACCGCGAACGCTACAAACGGGATCGGGCGGACCGCTGGGAAGAACGGCGCCTCGCCGTGTACTCCGAGTACGCGCGGTCGCTGAAGAAGTCGGTGACCCTCACCTACCGTGTCGCCGCGCACATAGGCAACGACCCGCACCCGCATCCCTTGCCCCTGGCCGAGGCAGAACCATTCCTGGCCCGGGCCACCGACGACCGCGATCCTGCCGGAGAGGCCCTGATCATGCTGGGCAGCCGCGAAGTGGTGGACCGAGCCCGGGCATGGGTGACCGTGGTGATGGAGATGGAACGCTTCCAGCGCGCGGGCACTCGCGATCCACAGGCATGGCAAGCGCTCCTGGAACGCCAACGCACCGGCCGCGAAGGCTACTACGCGGCCGTGCGCGAGGACCTCCGACTACCCCCAGGACACCCCGGACGGTGGCTGACATCGCCGGATGCGTGACGCCCGGACAATCTGCCATCGCGCCCGCGTCCGGCTCGCGGCCGCCGTGATCGCCTCCCCGGGTCTGCGCAGCGCGCCTGCCACCTCATGGACATGCGTGACCAGCAAGACCGTCTCGTTCGGAGTCGTCGGGTACGACGTCGACCTGACGGCACGTATTTGTACGCAACCACGCCCCCGATGGCGCACCGTCGAGTCGCAGGTCGCATCGCACGCGGCAGCCGGGCTGTAGCGTCTGGTACCAGATCGCCCCACCCGTCACGGACCGGGCGACGCCCACCCACCACGGCCACCACGGCCATCGAGGCGGATTCGGCGCCCGCGCCCGCTCGAGGAGGAGAACGTTGGCTTCTACTGATGCCACCGATGCCACCTACGCGATCACCGGGACCTCCGGCCGGCTGGGCGGCCGTATCGCCCGCAGGCTGGCCGCCACCGGCATCACGCAGACCCTCCTGGCCCGTACCCCGTCACGCGCTCCACGGCTGCCCGGTGCGATCGCGGTACCTGGCGCCTACGACGATCACGAAGCCCTCGTACGCGGCCTGCGCGCCACCGACCGCGTCCTGATGGTCTCGGCCGCGGAGTCCCCCAACCGGCTCCGGGACCACCGCACCTTCGTCGACGCCGCATCTCAGGCCGGTGTCGCGCATCTGGTCTACATCTCCTTCTACGGGGCAGCGCCCGATGCGACCTTCACCCTGGCCCGGGACCACTGGCACACGGAACAGCACATCCGCGCCGCCGGAATCCCCTTCACCTTCCTGCGCGACAACCTCTATGCCGACTTCATGCCCGCCCTCGTAGGTGCCGACGGCGCCATCCGAGGGCCGGCCGGTGACGGCAGAGCGGCCCTCGTCGCCCAGGACGACATCGCCGACGCCGCGGTGGCGGTACTGCGGGACCCGCATCCGCACACCGGCCGCGCCTACGAGCTGACGGGACCGGAAGCACTCACCCTCACCGACGTGGCCCGGGCCCTCACCGCAGTCAGCGGCCGACCGGTCTCCTACGCTTCCGAGACGACCGCGGAGGCGTACGCTTCCCGCGCGGCCTACGGGGCGCCCGACTGGCAGCTCGACGCGTGGGTGTCCACCTATCTGGCGATCGCCGACGGATCCCTGGCCGCCGTGTCAAGCGCCATCGAGGACCTCACCGGGCACCGGGCAACATCGCTGGTCCAGGTCCTGCGAGCAGCGGCCGACGGCCCAACTTCGCCTTGACGACCGAATTTCAGCGCGGGATCACCGCGGACGATGCCACCCCCAACCACCAAATCACCGAACTGGAACAGCAGGTCCTCGGGAGGACAGTGCCCGACCGGCCCTCCAAATGGCGGGCGGGACCGGCGGAGGTAGCTGCGAATGGGGAGCCGAGGCGGGGGAGTCGCCGGTCCTTCACGCGGCAAGGCAGTGGCAGCCCTGGCGGTGTTCGTGGCGGCCCTGTTGGCATGTGCGGGCGCTACCCTCCTGGTCGGCGTGCCGAACCTGGGCTATACGGCGTGGCGGGCCGGGACCCCTGGCTTGTTCGTCGTACGCACCTGTGCCTGGGTCGGACCCACAAAGGAGCGGCACATGGCGAGTCAGTACGACGCCGAAGTGGCTTGCGCTGAGTCGGACCGCAGTTGGCAGGTGCACCTGTAGTCCAGCACGGCGCCCCGCCCAACTGTCGACGCTCACCGGTCCTCCGCGTCCTTGGCCAAGGGGGAACTCCCAGGTGGC
The DNA here is from genome assembly GCF_042871525.1 of Streptomyces sp. NPDC005784. Classification (NCBI taxonomy): domain Bacteria; kingdom Bacillati; phylum Actinomycetota; class Actinomycetes; order Kitasatosporales; family Streptomycetaceae; genus Streptomyces; species Streptomyces sp. NPDC005784. Next base: position 28,945 of record NZ_JBIAIQ010000041.1, on the reverse strand, counting down.
CCAGGTGCTGCCGCGGCGGGGCTTCGATCGTACTGATCGCACTGCCCAGCGACGTCGGCATCTTCGCGAGCAGTTGGTTGCCTGCGTCGGGGCTGCGTGGGCAGGCCGCGCCCCGCACACAATCTTCCACACCCACCGCAGGTGAACGGCCTCTGACCAGGTGAATCGGTCTGGGGTCGTTCGCGTGTGCGCTGTCCGTCATGTGCCGTCGTTCCCCGTCAGTTCCCGGCCGAACGGGCACGGAAAGGGCACGGGTACCACCTCGGCAGCAGCGGGCGACCTTAGGATGGCGGACGGGGCGGAGCTGTAGCGCAGAGGTCGTCGCGCGCGGTCTCCAAAATCGCGAGGACGCCGGTTCGAATCCGGCCGGTTCTGCCTTCTCGCCGTATGCGCCGTATGCGGCGTGTCCGCCGTGTTCCGGCTGGGGCTGGGATCGGCTCGCCGCCGACGATGAATGGGAAGTCACGGGCTCGTCTTCTCCTATCCCGTCGGCAAGCCGTTCGACGGGATCAACGCAGACGAGTGGAGGCGCCGGGAGCTCCGGCACAGCTGCGTGTCCGCAGGTGTGCGCTCGTCCGCTGCCGTACGTCGGCGTTGTCACGCAGTTAGACACTCACCGCTCAACGGCCGATCCCGGCAGGTCCGTTGTCAGTGCCTGCGTCTAGGGTCCCAAGCGCGCGGTCGGCTTCCGGGGGTTCCAGCTCTGAAGGGATGGTTTCATCCCCGGCCTGTCTGGGGGCGGCCCGGAGACTTGTCCGGGACCTAACCGACGGTCGGGCTTCGTCGATGGCCACGAGGTGACCTGCCAGCGCCGGCCGCGCACCACTTCTGGCGTGAGCGTCGGTCGGCGCACGCCTTCCAACTGTGGTGGTGGGGCCTGGGGCTTCGAGCCGGGCCGTTCACCTGCGTTCATGGGCGTTCGGCCGTGCGAGCGGCCACCGGCTTCGGTCTCGTCTGAACGACCGTGAACGGTGCTGAATGAGACGGAAACTGAGACGGGCGGCGGAGCCGGGGTCGCTAGCATCGTCGCTGTTGAAGGGGGAGTCATGGCTCTGGTCCGCAGGGGATCACGACGAATCGTTGTCGACGGCACGGCTTACCGCTGGCGGCTGCGGGGCAGGCCGACGTAACTTCCAGGGGCTGGCCTGGTCGCCGTGCACGTTCGCGGTCGAGCATGCGGACACCCCGGGGACGACGCTTGTGATCACCAGCGACCAGCCACATCCGAGCAACTGGATCAGCCGCGAGGCTGAGCCTGTACTGCCGTCGCATTAGGAGTTCGATCCGCGCCCGGCGTGGTGGGGACTCGCCTCGCGCACTGGCGCTGTACATGGCCGCCGGTTGTCGCCGCCGTTCGTGCTCGTTGATGTCAACGTTGGATGTGAGCGGAACAGCCCCGGGACCGGGCAGACAGGTCGATGGTCGAATATCCGCTGTTCCCCTCACCGCTCGACGCGTCCGCCGACCGCGCACCGGCGCGCGGCTCCGCCTGCCGTGCATGGAGACGGCCCGCCCAGGGGTTCGGTCCCGAACTGAACAGGGGTGGCGTCACCACGTAACCCCGACCGGAAGTGGAGAGGGTGAGCAGCCGCGGCCATCGAGACTGCGTGAGGACTTGCTTCTTCCTTCCCTAGGTCTGGCGGGCCGGTCTTCCGCCCCTGGTCAGCAGGATGTACACCCCGACCGACCTGCGGCTGAGCGGTTGTCGACGGTCCTCGTCGGTCGTCGTCGGAGGTCCCAGAGAGGTCCCGGCTCGGGGCTCGCTTCGCGCCCCTCCACGAGTGGGGAACGCAAGACGAAGAGCAAGAAGGAGTGATCTACGGCCGCGCGGCCCTTGACCGCCGGCACCCCCGTACGTGCTCTGATCGGCCTCGACCAGCCTTCCACGGACGGACGCCCGCGATGGTGCTCGACGCGCTGCGCCCGCGGGCCACGCCGTGGCCGCACCTCGGAATCCGCCCTGAAGCCTGGTACAACCCTGGGCCCGCCGGACTTGTCCTCACAGGTAAAGGCCATGCACCCGGGCTCGTCGGCACGTTCGCGGCGCCTGCCCCGCTCTGCCCGGGCCACGGTCGATGTGACAACCGGACCGCCCGGGGCCTGTCGTCCGGCTCGTCGCGGCCTCGGCACCCGGTACAACCATGAGTCCGCCTGACGGGTCCTCTCACCTGCAGGTGACGCACGGGGTTCGCCGACGTGTTGCGGTGCCCGAGCCGCTGGGGTGCCTTGGTTCGTTCGGACGGGCCGGAGGGGGAAACATGATCAGGTGGGTCGGGTTCGGCCGGGTGTTCGCGGTGACGGCTGTCGTGTTGGGCGGGGTGCTGTTCCCGGGCGTACCGGTGGCGTCCGGCCCGCCTTCGACGGACGTGCGGCCGCTGTCCGCGGGGAGCGGTCACCTGCTCCGGGGGGAGGACACGGGACACGAGGAGTTGCTGACGATCGACCGTTTTGAACGGGAAGGCGGAGACCTCTTGCGCGAGGGGTCGACGTTCGAGGTGCGTGCCGGGTTCGAGCACAAGGGCGAACGGGTGCTGCGGAAGAGGGCGTTCTCCATCACGGTGTCCGAGCGGCTCTCGTTCGCCACGGAGTACAGCAACTGCGAGTACGGCGAGGATGTGCCGACTTCCCCGGTGAACCGGTCGTACCGTACGGCGGTGTGCTGGATCGACATGCGGATCGAGCCGGGCGAGGCCGTCGACCTCGCGCCCATCCCCCTGAAGGTGGACCGCTGGGCGAACGCCGAAAAGGTGTCCGTGGCGGATGCGGGACTGGGAAGGCACTGGGCGGCGTCGGGTGTCGTGTGGCGGGACCGGCACTGGGGCCGGGGCGGGAAGCTGACCCTCGCGAAGCGGACCGGGGACGTTCCTCCCGCCGCCCGTGTGAACGCCAGTATCGATAGGGTTGAACGTGCGCGTCGACAGCTCGTGGGACATCGAGGTGACGGGAGCCGCGCTCAAGGGCAAGAAGGGCGAGACGGTCACGGCGCACCTGGCCATGGACTTCCACGGTGCCGACGTCCAGGCCCAGCGCGACCCCGAGAACAGCATTCCGTTCGCCCGGATCCGTGTGCAGTTCCCCCGGGGCGTGACCGTGCTGAAGAGTCCGAAGCAGTGTGGGAACAGGGTGACGAAGAGGCCGTACTACCAGTGTGAGTACAACCTGTACACGAACAGCTACGACGTTCCGATGCTCCGGGACGGATACCAAGAGGCCTTCCCCTTCAGGCTGCGGATCGACGACACGTCCGAGCTCACCGGTGGCTCGATCCGTCTCGACGCCCCGGCGGAAGTGCTGCAGGAGGACGCAGACCACGCGAACAGCACCGCACGCATCACCGTAGAGGCCGTCGGCGGACCGGACCGGACGGCCTGGGCCGTCGCCGCAGGCGCTGGAGCACTTGCGGTGACCGGACTCCTCGCCGCCGCCCTCCTCCGCGCCCGTCGGCGCGCGGACTGACGGGCGCCCGGACGGGCCCGCGAGCGGAGGCGGCCCGGTACGGCCCCTTTCCCGTACGCACCGAGAACCGCGTCCGCGGACCTACGTGAACGCGTGGTGCGCGCGTTCGCTCTTTCCGATGCTCTGGAGTTCCTCAACTCACCTACACCGACGGGCACCCGCGCAAGTGTCCTACACGCCGCCTCTGAGCAGGGGCGCCGCTGTTGCTGCCTGTCGACGTCTGTCGACGTCGGCCACCCCCGGAGGGCCCAGAGACGGCCCCAGGGGCAACCTCGGGGCCATCGATTTCCCGTTGCTGCCACCTCGATGCGAACTATGGGCGCGACGGTCACTGAGGTCTGCCGGGCACGTCAGGCGGTCGCTCAGGGCCGGTGGTGGTCGGGTCTGGTCGCGATGGTGGCTGTACTTCGATGCTGTACAGCCACCTACCCTGCTGGCCGACCACCACTTTAGGAGCGAGGTTGGGTGACCCAGTGGCTGACCTGCGGTAGGAGCCATCCGACGGACTTGGGGTGCATGACCGCCAACGTCTGCGGTTCCCCGTGGCTCCCCGGCTCGTTCTGGCACGGTTGTGGCACGGCCGTGGGGGAGATCAGGACGAGGGCTTAACGGTATGGCCAAGGGCGACCAACCCGAGCCTGACCTGTCACCCGAACCTGCATCAGACCCGATCGTGTACGACGACGTGCCGGACGGGCTTCTCACGACGCTCACCTACGGCTTGTCGCTGGCCGAGCATCCGGACTGGCAGCACGGCTCGCCGGAACTCTGTCTCAGCGTGAACTCGACCAACGTGATCTGGGCCCACGCGGTGGGCTTCCTCGCCGAGCAGCTTCGTGGCACCTTCCCCTTCAGTTACGGCAGCACCATCAACTTCGGCGAGCGAATCGTGCCCGAGTCGGAGATGACGGCATTCTGCGTGTTCGCGCCGATGGTCCTCGACAGAGAGGACTACCTGGGCATCGACGTTGGCGTTCCAGGACACGAGGGTCACGACGTGATCAATATTCAAGGGATGTACCCGATCCACGAGGTGGAGCGGCAGTTCATCAACGAGCGCGGCCTTGAAGCCTTCTGGAAGAGCGATTGGGAGCCCACTGACGTGCTGCGTTGCCCCGCAATCTGATCTGGGCAGGGCAGCAACCTTGATCTGGATGGCTCTTTGACGGGCGACTGCATGGTCGGGACGGTGGGGTTCTCTTCCGGCGGGTACACCGGCGCGGTCCTGGCGGGTGCCCGGATCGACAGCGGGGCGTTGCGGGCCGTATGGGACGGGCAGACCCCGGCGCCGGAAACGCCGGAGTTTCCGGGCCTGTTGGATGCCCTTGTCGAGTCCGTTCCCGGTGAACGGCTGGCGCAGGTTCCCACGGAACTGGGGCCAGGATTGCTCGGACGACGGGGTACGCGCCGTGCTCCTCATCGGTCCGGCGATCGGCGAGATGATCACTGAGGAGAGCCTGAGGGCGGTCGAAGTGCACTCAGGCCCTCCTCAACTACGGCCTATCTGCGCGACCCTCTTCAGTCAGGACGAAGAGCGGCCTTTCAGAATGCGGAGTTGGCGAACCAGTGGGCCAGCAGTTGCTCGTCGCCTTCGTGAGTGAAGGCCTCAGAGGCGTGGGGCAGGCGGCCGTAGACGAGCAGGAGCAGGTCGGCCGCAGTTCCCCGGACAGTCGCGTCGGCGGTGTCCGCGGTGGGGCGGGTCGTGTCGAGTCCGAAGCCGTCGGGCCGCAGACGGACGAGCCAAGCTTCGGCGCCGTCGATCGTGTGGAAGCCGATGGTCTTGTCGGCGCCGCACAGGTTGGCCACCTTGGGGGCGAAAGAGGTGGCGAGGGGTAGGTTGACGAGGAACTCGTCGATCCCGTCGACCGCGACCGCTCGGTCGATCGCAGGTTCGAGGCCGAGTGCGAGTTCGGCGTCGGCACGGTGCAGCAGGGTCTCGAAGAGCATCCGGCGTGCCCAGAAGCGCGCGTGCTGGTCGGCGCCCCATGCCCACATCGGCAGGTCCGGGTCGGTGGCTGCGAAGGTGTCCGCCGCGATGGTCGCACTCTCGTCCAGCCAATCGGCGTAACCGTCTTCTTGGTCCGGGAGCCGCAGGTCCACTTCACGTGTGCGCGGAGGTTCCTGGATGCGCGCACGCAGGAGTGCGGAGAACCAGCGCTGGACGCTGCCGGTGTGCTTGACCAGGTCGGCCAGCGTCCAGCCGGGGCAGGTGGGCACTGGTGTGGCCAGGTCGGCGTGCTTGACCGCAGCGACGAACCGTGCGGTCTCCGCCGCGACCGCCGTGGGGTGGTTGACGGGGGCGTGGAAGCGGCCAAGGCCGGGGTGGTCCGAGGTCGTCATGGATGAGCTGCCTTTCGAAGACGGTACGGGATGCTGATGTCGGTGATCAGACGAGCTCGGCCTCTGCTTCCGCTTCGCCGAGCGGCGTCGTCCCGGAGCTCGTGACCTTCCTCGGCGCTGTCGTGCGAGGCGCGTGTGCCGCCTGGAGTCCGAACAGGGCAACGACCACCACCAGTAGAAACGCCACTCCTGCGATCACGAAGCTCAACGTGAACTGACCCTCTTGCGGCAGTGCCGGCATCCCCTGCGGCAGCGGAATGGTTTTGGACGCCAGCAGAGAGGTGATCACCGCGCTCGCGATGGCGCTGCCGACCGAGCGGGAGATGGAGTTGATGCCGTTGGCGATGCCGGTCTGGTGGGCCGGAACGCCGGCAACGATGAGCGCGGGCATGGAGGCGTAACCGAAACTGATCGCCAGACCGATGGCCATGCCCGCGCCGATCACCGAGGCAGGCGTGTCGTGCGCGGCACTCAGCCAGGTGAAGCCGAGCACACCGAAGCAGGCACCGGCGGCCAGCGTGCCACGCGCGCCGAGCCGGCGCACCAGAACACCGCCGAGCTGGGCGCCCACGAGGGAGACGAGGGTGGTCGGCAGCAGGTACACGACCGAAGCTCGGAGCACGGAGGCGCCGAAGCCGTAACCGGCAATGTCCTCGGGCATCTGGACGAGGTAGGAGACGCCGATGAACTGGGCGAACATCGCGAAGCCCAGGAGCAGGCCGGCCAGGTTGGTGAAGAGAACGGGAGGGTGGGCGAACATCTTCATGTCCACCATCGGTTCCTTGACCCGGCGCTCGATCATGACCCACGCGACGGCCATCACGACCGCTCCGGCGAAGGCGCCGAGCGTACGACCGGACGTCCATCCCCATGCGTGCCCCTGCGAGATGGGCACCAGAAGCAGCACCAGCAGCACTGCCAGATTGACCGCGCCCAGCCAGTCCGTCCGCCCTCCGGTCTTCGTGCGGGAGGCGGGGACCGCGAACAGCACACCTGCCAACGCCACCACCGCGAGCACCACGGCGAGCCAGAAGACCCGGTGGTAGTCGGGGTCAAGGCCCCGGGTCAGCAGCCCTGCACCGACCAGCGCGAGCCCGCTGCCGAACGCGAGTGTGCCACTGACCAGGGCCATCGCGCCGTGCAGCTTCTCCGGCCTGATCTCCTCGCGCAGGACGGAGAGGGCAAGTGGAAAGATCGCGGTTGCCGCTCCCTGCATCACCCTGCCGACGATCAGCCAGGTCAGCGAGGTCGTGGTGGCGGCGAGCACCGAGCCCGCGATCATCACGAGCAGTACGCCCACGAGGGTCGGCTTCTTGCCGTGCTGGTCGCCGAATCGCCCGAGCAGCGGGGTGAAGACGGCGGCCGACAGGAGTGTTGCCGTGGTCACCCAGCTGACGTTGGCCGTCGTGGTGTTGAGGTCGTTCTCGATGATCCCCAGGATCGGGACGACCAGGGTCTGCATCATCGAGACGACCATGGCGGCAAGCCCGAGCGCCAGGACGACCGCGGTGTCGCCTGCGGGTCGTCGGGTGACCGTGTGCTGTTGGTGGGACACGGAGAGTCTTTCATGTCTTGAGGGCCGACGGAACTACTTGAGAACGTCGATGCTTGATGACTTCAAGCAATGAGGGGACCGTAGCCATCAATATTTGAGATCGTCAAGTTTCCTGGCGTAGGGTGACGAGTGTGACCGGTACTCCCCGCAGCGACACGGCCCAGCTCATGGAACTGCTTTCGGTTTCCCTGGCTGTCTACTACGGCGATTTCACGGTCGCCGCCGCGAGCGAGAACCTCACCGCCAGCCAGGGCAAGACACTCAACGTGCTGCGCCGCGGGCCCGCCTCCATGAGCGCGCTGGCCACCACGCTGACCTGCGACGCCTCCAACATGACCGGGATCATCGACCGGCTGGAGAAGCGCGACCTGGTACGCCGCGAGCCGAGACCGTCCGACCGCCGTGTCAAGGACGTCGTCCTGACCGCGGAGGGAGAGCGGGTCATCGACGTGATCCGCGGGAAGATGCACACCACGCAAGCGGGCCTGAACAGGCTCGACGAGCAGGAGCGGGACACTCTGTACGTCCTGCTGGAGCGTGCCTTCACCTCCCAGGACGCTGCCGCCTGAACCCGTCCCTGCGTCTGCGGAGACAACTCCTCTCGAGCATTCGTGAGCGCCCACGGCTCGCGCCCGCAGAAGTGCCGGGCCCGCTGGAGCGGCCGACCGAGGTGCCCGACCCGCGAGATCCGCGCGGCGTGCGGCACACCCTGGCCGTCGTGCTCGCCCTCACCGCGTGTGCGGTACCGACCGGGGCAAGGTCACTGCCGGCGGCCGACGACCTGCGCCAACCCGCACCCCCGGGAACCCGGCAGCCGATCCGACACCACGCGCTGCATGCCCGGCGGCCGACCACACCCGGGCGCTGCAGGACGTGGCCGGCTGGGACCGACGGCAAGGTGTACGGCGGCGAGGGGTCGGTACGGGGATCCATGGCGTGGATCGGTCACGGGTGCCCGTCCCCAACTACGCGCCGGGCACGCCGTACGACCCGGCACCTGCCGGCGCGGGAAGATCACGTTCGGCGTGGAGAAGGGGACCCGGGTGGGAGAAGCCGGAGAGGTGGTCGGGACCGTCGACCGGCTGTGCCCGGGCCGCGACATCGCCCATGCGCCACACGGCCAGGTCTCACGAGCCAGGTGGGTCAGTGCTGTGCGACCGCGGACACCACAGGCGCGTTGTAGGCCTCCACCCGCAGTTCCGGCCTGCCCGAGTGGAGCGCCTTTGTCGGCCAGGACAGTGTGAGCGTGCGGGACTCCCCGGGAAGCAGCCACAGGTAATTGTCGCTGTACAGGGTCGGCAGCACCCGCTCACCGGTCGCGGAGTCGATGAGCGAGACGCGCACCATCGCCGCGACCGCCCCGCCCTTGTTGCGCAGTCGCGCGGTGAGTTCGCCGCGGTTGCCGGAGCGGTCCGTGCCGGTGACCTCGGCGGACAGTCCGGTCCGGTCGGCGCGGTTCAGCGCCTGCATGGCCTGGGCGTCGCGGTGGCGCCAGTAGGTGTTCTCGGCCAGCAGGCTGCCGTTCGAGTCCTTCAGGCGCAGCCGCAGCAGATGGAAGTCCGGCAGGTCGTTCGTCCAGCCCGCGGTGAACGCGTCCGTCGTGGCCGACGGAGCGATGTCGACGGACTTTTGCTGCCGCGCGGCCACTTCGCGCCCGGACAGGTCGAGGAACGTCGCGGTCACCGTGGCTCGGCTGACCCGGTTCGGGGTGTGGTTGACCGCGATCACCCGGCCGTCCCGCGGATCGGCCTGGACATGCAGGGCCTCGTTGGCCTTGCGGGCGCCGTAGTAGGCGCCGTTGACGTCGAAGTCGTAGTCGTACGTCTGCCAGACGGTGCTGTACCAGGCGGGGTGCGACATCCACAGCATCAGACCGGTCGCGTCGTCCCACAGCTTCGCGTTCCAGGCCTCGAACATGGCCCGGAAGTTCTCGTAGTTGACGAACTGCGCCTTGCGGCAGAAGTCGTCGAGGTCCTTGGCCGTGCCGAGCCGCGCCTCGACGGCCGCCATGTAGTTCTGCGGAGCCTGGTTACCCCGCGTGCTCCAGTCGTGGTGGTACCAGGCGTCGCTCACGGGCCACTCGGGCTCGCCGCCGACGAGCCGGCGCATGGTCTCCGCCGTCGGAAGGACGGGCATGCCTATTTCCGTGTGGAAGCCGAAACTGCCGCTGCCGTAGGTCCCCGGCGAGTAGTACTTCTCCGGCTCCACCCAGCCGTAGGGACCGCCACCGGTGACGATGCCGCCTGCCGAGTTGTTCTGGTACAGCACGTCCGGTGCTTCGGCCCGCACTGCCTTGCGCATGCCCTCGTCGACCGGTCCGGGTGGGTTGCCCTCGTTGGCGCCGCACCACACCACGACGCAGGGGTGGATGCGGTAGCGCCGCACGGTGTCCTGCGCGGCGTCGAGGAACAGCCGGTGGTTCGGCGGGTCCATGCCCCATGCGTTGGGGAAGTCGTTCCACACGAGCAGGCCGTGTTCGTCACAACTGGCGAAGAACTCCTCGCGGTTGCTGCACCCGACCCAGTTACGGATCATGGTGAAGTTCATGTCGCGGTGCATCCGCACGGCCGCGTCCATCCGCTCGGCGGGCATCCGGCGCAGCAGTTCGTCCCAGCCCCAGTTGCCGCCGCGGCAGAAGACGCGGACGCCGTTGACGCTGATCTTGAGCGGTTCGACGGAGTTGTCGACGGAGGTGACGTCCGTCCACTTCTCGCCGTCGTCCGACACCTGGATGGTGTACGTCCGCGCGTACGCCTGTTCCCAGGTGATCGCCACCCGGTCGAACCGGACCGACGAACCGAGGTCGACCTGGATCCACTGCTCGTCCTCGTAGGCCGAGGCCCAGCGGGTGTCGGGGTTGCCGTCGACGGCGTTCGCCGGCCCGTTGGAGTCCTGCTCGACGGATGACGCGGTGGCCTTCTTGCGAAGGGCGAGGTCGGCGTCGGCGGCGGTGCTGTCCACGACCGCCAGGCCCCACATCGACGAACCCCAACTGGTGGCCCGCGTGCGGCAGAACACCCGCACGTAGCGCGCCGTCTGCGCCGCGAAGTCCACGTTCTGCAGGCTCGCCGCGCCCGAGGTGTGGAACGGCAGCGGAACCGCCGTGTTGTCCACGGCCTTCGCGTCGGTCCACTTCTCGCCGTCGTCGGACACCTGGACCGTGTATGTCCGCGCGTACGCCTGCTCCCAGGTGAGGACCACCCGGTCGAACGAGAGGGAGGAGCCCAGGTCGACCTGGACCCACTGCTCGTCCTGGAACGCGGAGGACCAGCGGGTGCCGGGGTCGCCGTCCGTGACGTTGCCGGCTCCGTTGGAGTCGGTGTCGACCGTGGAGGCGGTGGCCGGCTTGTGCAGCGCGAGGTCGGTGTCGGGCGCCGCGCTCTCGGCGACGCTCAGGCTCCACAGGGAGGAACCCCACTCCGTGGCCCGGGTGTGGCACGCGACGCGCACGTAACGGGCCTTCAGCCGGGTGAAGTCCACCGTCTGCGCGTATGCGTCGCTGCCCGTCCGGAAGACCAGCGGGAGCTGGTACTCGTAGCCGAACTGGCGGATACCGAACCGCGTGGTGCGCTGGTCGCTCTCCTCGCCGTCGACCGTCGCGGCCAGTGTCAGCCTGTGCAGCGCCGGCTCGCCGTAGCCGTTGGGCCACCACAGCCTCGGGTTGCGCAGCCGGAGTCGGGGGTGGTCCGCCGGGCTGAAGACGACGTCGGCGCTCTGCCCGCCGGGGACCGTGACCGTTCTGGTCACGCGCACCTCGCCGAAGGCGGCGGAGACGGTGACGCGCCTGCTGTCCGCGTCGGCGTTGCGCACCGGAACGGTGATTGTCAGTTCGGCCGCCCGGGTGTCCGGCAGGTCCGGGAGCCGGGACTCCACACGCGGGTCGCCGATCACGGCCGCGCCGGTGGAGCGCAGCCGTACGTGGTTCCAGATGCCGGCCGCCCGGTCCCGCACTGCGGGCATCCAGTCCCAGCCCGAAGAGGCCAGATACGTGGGCGAGTTGCGGTTCATGGTGTTCGCGCCCGCGTCGACGAAGGCAAGACCCGACGGGCCCTTGTCGCCGGGGCTGCCGGGCACCGGCATCGGGCTGATCTTCACGGCGAGGGCTTGGTCGCTTTCCGTGAGCAGCTTCGTCACGTCGAAGGCACCCCGGGCGAACGGGCTCGTGACGGTGCCCACCTCGGAGCCGTTGAGCCAGACCTCGGCCTGGTGGTTGATGCCGTCGAACTCCAGCCAGACGTGCCGGCCGGGTCCCGTGCGCAGGCCCCCCGGCAGCTTGAACGCGCGGCGGTACCACCAGGAGTGGCGGGAGAGGGCCTCGGGGATGTGCAGGTTGTTGAACCCGGCCACGGGATCGGGCAGGTGACCGCGGTCCACGAGGGAGGTGAGGACCGTGCCGGGAACTGTCGCGGGCAGCCATCTGCTGGTGTCCACCGTCGGACGGGACAGCTCGGCGCCGTCCTTGCCCGCCCAGTCGTCCATCGTCAGGTCCCAGCCGGCCTCCAGCGACACGGTGCCGTCCGCACCGGCCCGCAGCGCCGGAGGCGTGCGGTGGTGGGTGCCCCAGTCGGTCCAGCCGGTGACGGACGGCCGCGCGGTGCGGCAGGTCCCGTACACCTGCAGGCCGTTGAGCCCCACGGGGTTCGCGTTGGACCGCCTGTTGACGGTCATGCGTACCCAGCGGGCGGTGACGGGCTTCTGGAACGGGATCTCCATCACCCCGCCCTTGCCCGAGTCGGTGCGGAATGCGGCCGTCCACGTGCGGTTGTCACGGGACGTCTCGACGACGAAGCCGGTCGCGCAACTGGACAGGATCTCCTGGCCGTTGGTGTCCAGGCGCGGGTTGCCGCTGGGCGAGTCGACGTACGGGGGATCGTCGAGCGTGGCCTCGAAGGTGAGCCGCAGCGATTCCACCTCGCACAGTGCCTGGAGGTCGACGGAGATCCACTGGGGGTCGCCGACCGCGGCGCGCCAGCCCGAGTTCTTCACACCGGCACCGGTCAGGCCGTCGACGGCGAACTCGGCCGGAGTGGGGGCGTAGTCGGTGGAGGACACCGACACCGGTCGGTTGGCCGCGAGTTCACCCCGGCTGGAAACAGTGCCCGGCCGACCGGTGCCGACCGCGGCGGCGGCAGCGGGCAGGGCCATGCCGACGCCGAATCCGGCGAGCAGGGTGGACCCGGCGGAGAGAACGTCACGCCGGGAAGGAAGGGAGGGCTGATTCGACATGAACCTTGGCTCCGATCAGGGATGTCGAAAGACGGGCGCTCGACTCGATGAGGGATGACAACGTTGCCAGCGCCATGACAACGTTGCCGAACACTGCCCCCGCGTACGCGCCCTGTCAAGGTTTCCCGTAGATGCCGGACGGCCTCTTCTCCTAAATTAGTAATTAATATTGACAAGGTTTCGGCCGCGGTCCAAAGTCGTCGCCGTGACGCCGAGGCCCCCGGCCCAGTGCGGCCCGTGTCACGCCCCTACTGCTTCCCAACCCCCGGGAGTGGCACGTGACTTCGCAAGCACCCGCACCGAGGCCCGGACTCCGCCGCCTCACCCGCCGTGGCGTCGCCGCCGCCGTCATGGTGGTCGTCGCCGCGACCACGGCACCCTCCGCCTCCGCCACCGCTTCCGCCTCCCAGGACCAGGGCGCGCCCGCCTTCTACGACAGCGGACTCGCCCCCACTCCCTACATGGGCTGGAACACCTACTACGGGCTGGGCGCGCCCACCGAGAAGGAGGTCCGCTCCGTCGCCGACAAGCTGGTCAGCAGCGGCCTGCGGGACAGCGGCTACGACATCGTCTGGCTCGACGGCGGCTGGCAGGCCGACAACCCCCGTGACGCGCAGGGCCAGTTGGTCGCCAGCCCCGAGCGCTTCCCCTCGGGCATCCCCGCCCTCGTCTCGTATCTGCACCAGCGCGGCCTGCGTGCGGGCATCTACACCGACGCCGGCACGTACGACGGCGGGAAGAGCTGCGGACTGGGCAGCCGCGGCCACTACGACGCCGACGCACGGCAGTTCGCCGGCTGGAGGATCGACGCCATCAAGGCCGACTTCCTCTGCGGCATCGGCGCGAAGCTCGACCCCGGCCCCGCGTTCAAGGAACTCAGCGACGCGGTCGCGAAGTCCGGCCGCCGCATGCTGCTGAACCTGTGCAACCCGCTCACCGACGACTGGAGCCTGCCCCACACCCCCGGGCAGGACGCCCACAACACCTTCGTCTACGCACCGGCCATCGCCGACTCCTGGCGCACCGGCACCGACATCGCCTGGGGCACGCCGACCCCGGGGGAGTGGCCCAACATCCTGCGCAACATGGACGCCAACGCCTGGCACCCCGAGGCACAGGGCCCCGGCCACTGGAACGACCCCGACTACCTCATCCCCATGCGCCCGACGTCCGACGGCACACCGGAGCTGACCGAGGAGGAGTCCACCACCCAGTTCGTGATGTGGGCCGAGATGGCCTCCCCGCTCGTCCTCGGCTCCGACCCGCGCACCCTGGACGCGTCGATGCTCGCCACCCTGCGCAACCCGGAGATCATCGCCGTCGACCAGGACCCCCTCGGCATCCAGGGCGTCCAGGCCGCCGCCGACGTGTACAGCAAGGTCCTCTCGGGCCGGGGCAAGCGCGCGGTCGTCCTGCTCAACCGGTCCGACAAGCCGGCCCAGCGCACCGTACGCTTCGCCGACACTGCCCTCGGCGGACCCGTCGTCGTGCGCGACCTGCGCGCCCGTGCCGACCGCGGCGTCCACACCGACTCCTACACGGTCGAAGTGCCCGCCCATGGAACCGCGTTCCTCAAGCTCACCGGCGCGGACGCGCTGCCCGGTACCGGCCTGGGGGAGCGGACCACCGCCGACCCCGCTCTCGCGCGCTCCGGTGACACCGTGCACACCTTCCTGCGCGGGCCCCACGGCACGCTGGTCCAGCACACGGACACCGGCCGCGGTGCACCGCGCACCCGGGACCTCGGCGGTCCGGTGAAGGGCGGCATCCTCGGCCAGCCCGCCGCCCACGCTTCCGCCGGTGGCCGTATCGACGTCTTCGTGCGCGGCGCCGACTCCCGTGTCTACCGGCGGGTCTACGCGGGTGGCCACTGGGGCGAATGGCAGAGCCTGGGCGGACGGATCGGCGACGCGCCGTCGGTGGCGTTCACCGACCCCGGCCACTGGACACTCGTCGCCCGTGACGGCGAAGGCCGGATCGTGCAGCGCGGCCCGTCCTCCAGCTGGTCCTCGCTCGGCACCCCCGACGGCCGTGTGACGTCCGGCAGACCGTCCGCGGCAGTCGACTCCACCGGCCGGGTGCACGTCGCCGTGCGGACCGCGTCGGACGACATCTGGACCCTCTCCCGGGACATCTCGGGCCAGTGGTCGGTGTGGAGCGCGCTCGGCGGCACGGTCAGCGGCAGCCCCACCCTCGTCACCGTCGGCGACCGGGTGCTCCTGTACGCGCGGGCCGGCGACTACACCCTCTGGCAGCAGCGGTACGAGGCGGGTGCCTGGCAGGGCTGGTCGAAGCGGCAGGAGTTCCCCAGCGCCGCGTTCGACGGGGCACTCGGAGCCGTCGCGGGTGCGAACGAGGCGGTCGACGCGGTCTACCGCGGACTCGACGGCACCGTGCACCGCATCACCTTCAAGTAGATCAGCCAATCGTCCTGACCTGGCAGGAGCCTTCCATGACCTCTCCACAGACCAGCCGGCGGCGCCTCCTCGCGGGAGCCGGCGCCGCCGGAACCGCGGCGTTGCTCAGCGGTTGCGTGACCTCCACCTCGTCCTCGTCCAAGACCTCCTCCAAGGGCGCGGTCTCCCTGCAGTCCAACCTCTCCGCGCCGCAGGCCAAGGCCGCGATGCAGGACCTGGTCGCCGCCTACAAGAAGAAGGGGAACGTCGACCTCAACACCGTCGCCGCCGAGACGTTCCGCACCCAGCTGCCGACGTACCTCACCTCCGCCAACCCGCCGGACGTCTACACCTGGTACCCCGGCTCGGTCGCGGACGCGTACGCCCGCAAGAACCTCCTGCTCGGACTGGACGAGGTGTGGACCTCGCCCGACCTGCAGCGCTACTCCAAGGCCCTGCACACACTGTGCACCTCCAGCAGCGGCAAGAAGGTCTTCGTGCCGACCACGTACTACTGGTGGGGCATGTTCTACCGCAAGTCGAACTTCGCGAAGTGGGGCGTGAGCCCGCCCACCGACTGGAACGGCTTCCTCGACCTGTGCGACAAGCTCAAGTCCAAGGGCATCGCCCCGATCGGCCTCGGCGCGGGAGGCAACACCGCCTGGGTCGCGTCCGCCTGGTTCGACTATCTCGACATCCGCATCAACGGCGCCCAGTACCACCGTGAACTCCTCGCCGGCAAGCACCGGTTCGACGACCCGGAGGTCCACAAGGTCTTCGACCGCTGGAAGGAGGTGCTCCCGTACTTCGACCCCAACGGCACCGCCGTCGCCTTCCAGGACGCCACCACCGCCCTGCTCAACGGCCGTTCGGGAATGATGCTGATCGGCACGTTCTTCGCCGACGCGGCACCGAAGGACGCCCTGGACGACATCGACTTCTTCCGCTTCCCCGTCATCGACCCCAAGATCCCGCTCGCCGAAGAGGCCCCCACCGACGGGTACTTCGCCAGCGCCCGCTCCGGCCACCGCGAGCAGGTCTTCGACCTGCTGCGCTATCTGGCCGGCGCCCAGGCGCAGGAGATCTACCTCAAGGGCTCCTCCGGCACCGCGCTGCCGTGCCACCCCGACGCCAAGGACACCGGGACCCCGCTGGTGAAGAAGGGCCGCAAACACATCGAGGAGGCCGTCGAGATCACCCAGTTCTTCAACCGCGACTCCAGTGACGCCCTTCAGCCCACCGCGGACACCGCCCTGACCAAGTTCATCGCCAAGCCCAAGGAGATCAACAGCATCCTGACGGACTGGCAGCGCGACGCCCAGAAGATCTGGGGAGCGTGACGTGGCCGTCCTGACCACGGTCGCGCGCAAGGACCCGACCCCGGCCCCGACGCCGCCCCGCGGCCGAAGGGCCGGGGGGCCGCGCCGTACCCCTCCGCTGGTCCTGGCGTTCGTGCTCGTCCCGCTGCTGGCCGAGGCGCTCTGGGTCTTCTGGCCGGCCCTGCAGGGCTTCTACCTGGCCCTCACCAGCTGGGACGGGATCTCCGCACCGCGCTTCGTCGGCCTCGGCAACTTCCGCGAGATGATCCACGACGACACCTTCCGCACCGCGGCCGCCGACACCGTGCTGTGGCTGCTGCTGTTCGGCGGACTGTCCGCGCTGCTCGGCCTCGCCACCGCCCTGCTGCTCCAGCAGGAACGCCGCGGGGTCGGCTTCTACCGCGCCGCCCTGTTCCTGCCGGTGGTGTTCTCCCTGGTCGCCACCGCCCTCGTCTGGCAGGCGATCTACCAGCCCGACGGCGTCCTCGACCAGCTCCTCCAGGCGGTCGGCCTCGGCAGCCTGCGGCACGCCTGGCTCGCCGACCAGGACACCGCCCTGTACGCCGTCATCGTGCCCGCCCTGTGGCGGCAGATCGGCTATGTCATGGTGCTGTACCTGGCAGGCCTCAAGGGCATCGACCCGGTCCTGTACGAAGCGGCCAAGGTCGACGGGGCCGGACGCTGGCAGTGCTTGCGCCACATAACGCTGCCCCAGCTGCGCGGCGTCAACGCGGTCGTCCTGTCCGTCATCGTCATCGACTCGCTGCGCTCCTTCGACGTGGTGTGGTCCCTCACCCGCGGCGGTCCCTACCACTCCTCGGAACTGCTGAGCACCTACATGTACTCCACCGCGTTCCAGTCCCTGCGGCTCGGTTACGGCTCCGCCCTGGCTGTCGTCATCTTCCTACTGGCCTTCGGGGTGATCGCCTCCTACCTCGTGCGCGCCTTCCGGGAGGCGGACTGATGACGACTCCGCACAGCTCCTCCTCCGCTGCCGCCCTGCGCCGGCGCCGGCTGTCGACCGCCGGCTTCCACGCCGGGGCCGGGGCCCTGTCCCTGCTGTGGCTGCTGCCGATCGCCCTGGTCCTGGTCACCAGCCTGCGGTCCTTCGACGACATCGCCGCGCACGGACTGGGCAGTTGGCCCCGGTCCTTCACCCTCGGCAACTTCAAGCAGGCCTGGGTCGACGGCGGCCAGCAGCGCGCCCTCATCAACAGCCTGCTCGTGACGATCCCCTGCGTCGCGGTGACCCTCGCACTGGCCGCGATGGCCGCGTTCGCGCTCAGCCGCTACGAGATGCCCTTCCGCCGCTCCCTGCTCCTGCTCATGCTCGGCGGCAACCTGCTCCCGCCGCAGATCCTGCTCATCCCGGTGTCCAGGCTGAGCGAACTCATGGGTGTGTACGACACACTGCCCGCGCTGATCGGTGTGCAGGTCGGCTTCGGTGTCGGCTTCTACGTCTTCGTCCTGCACGGCTTCATGCGGGCCATCCCCGCCGAGATCCAGCAGGCCGCGGTGGTCGACGGAGCCGGCCCCTGGCAGATCTTCTGGCGGATCATCCTCCCCCTCACCCGTCCCGCCCTCGCCGCGCTCAGCGCCCTGTCCTTCACCTGGATCTTCAACGACCTGCTGTGGGCGATCACCGTCCTGCGCAGCGACAGCAGGATGCCCGTCACCGCCGCCCTCATCGGACTCCAGGGACAGTACGTGTCCATGTGGAACGTGATCGCCGCCGGATCCGTCATCGCCGCCGCCCCCACAGTCGCCGTCTTCCTCCGCTTCCAGCGTCACTTCGTGGCCGGACTGAACCTCGGAGCCGTGAAGTGACGTCGTACGACCGCTGGACCCTGCGTACCGAGAACACCAGCTACACCGTGCGGCTGTCCCCGGACGGGCCCTGGGCCGAACTGGACGCCTGGGGCCCGCTCGGGGTCGAGGAGGGCCCGTCGGCCCTCGACTGGTCGCACCGCACCCACTTCATCACTCCCGCCGACGCCGCCCCCGCCGAGTACCTGCCCCAGGGGCAACGGCCCTTCGCCGGCGCCGACCTGATCGCCGCCCGCCCCGGACAGGAACGCGGCGTCTGGTGGGAGTTCACCGGGGCGCAGGAGGACACCGGCGGTCTCCGGCTGACCTTCACCGACGACCTCCTCGGCCTGCGCACCACCCTGTGCTACGCCGTCGTCCCCGGCACCGACGTCCTGCACCGCTGGACCGAACTGGCCTGCACCGGCAGCCAGGAACTGCGCCTCGAACGGTTCGACTCCGGCGCCGTCAACGTGCCGGTCACCGCGGGGGCGCGGCTCACCTACCTCGCCGGCCAGTGGTCCCAGGAGTTCCAGCGAGCCCAACTCGCCCTCACCCGGGGCACCTTCACCATGGGCAGCACCCAGGGCACCCCCGGGCACGCCTACGCGCCCTGGCTCGCCGTCCAGGACCTCGCCGCGGACGACGCGCCCGCCTACGGCATCGCCCTGGAGTGGCCCGGCAACTGGCACATCACCGCGCAGGCCGAAGCCGGCGGCGCCGTCCGGGTCCGCGCCGGGCGCGTGCCCCACGAGGGCGCCGTCCTCCTCGCGCCCGGCGAGACCCTCACCACACCACGCCTCGCCTGCGCGTTCAGCGCGGACGGACTCGACGGCCTGTCCCGCGTATGGCACCGCTACGAGCGCCACCTCGCCGGAGCGCGGCTGCACCGCCCCCGCAAGGTCCTCTACAACTCCTGGGAGGCGACCGGCTTCGACGTCGACGCGGCCGGACAGCTCGAACTCGCCAAGTCCGCAGCCGACATCGGCATCGAGCTGTTCGTCGTGGACGACGGCTGGTTCACAGGCCGCGCGGACGACACCGCCGGCCTCGGCGACTGGCACCCCGATCCGGCTGCCTTCCCGGGGGGCTTCGGCCGGTTCGTCGAGGACGTCCGCGCCCTCGGCATGGACTTCGGCCTGTGGATCGAACCCGAGGCCGTCAGCCCCGGCAGCCGGCTGTTGGCCGAACACCCCGACTGGGCCTACCGGATCGACGGCCGCCCCGCCCGCCTGGTCCGCAACCAACTGCTCCTGGACCTCGGCCGCGCGGACGTCCAGGACTTCGTCATCGCCACCCTGGACCGGCTGCTCACCGAACACCGCGTCGACTACCTCAAGTGGGACATGAACAGGCCCCCCACCGAACGAGGCCGGCCCGGCGACACCCCCGCCGAACGCCTCGACCTGGACGCCGCCCACGTCCACGGATACCTGCGCGTCCTCGACCACCTGCGCACCGCCCACCCCCACGTGAGTGTCGAGGGCTGCGCCGGCGGCGGAGGCCGGATCGACCACACGACCCTCGCCCGCACCGACGTCGTCTGGCCCAGCGACAACACCGCACCCCTGGACCGGCTCGCCATCCAGTACGGCTTCCTGCACGCCCATGCCCCGCACGTGATGAGCTCCTGGGTCACCGACGCCCCCGGAATCTTCGATCCCCGCCCGCGCAGCCTCGCCTTCCGCTTCGTCACCGCGATGTGCGGAGTCCTCGGCGTCGGCGCCGACCTGCGCACCTGGTCCCCGCAGCGCCGTGCCGAGGCCGGCGGGTGGATCGCCCGCTACAAGGACATACGGGACGTGATCCACCATGGCGAGGCCCACCTGCTCGGCAGCCCGGACGACGCCACCTGCGGAGTCCAGTACGACGGCACGGACGGCCGGACCGTCGTCGCCGCCCTGAACACCGGACGCCTGGACGGCGCGCCCCTCGTACCCGGACGTCCCGCCCGCCTGCGCCCGCGCGGCCTCGACCCCGGCGCCGGCTACCGCGACGCGGCCTCCGGCACCACCTACGGCGGCGCCCACCTCCTGCACTACGGGCTGCCGTTCGCGTGGACCGCGGACCACGACGCCGAACTGGTCGTCCTGACCCGGCACCCGGGCCCGCGACCGGCATAGATTCGACCCGTCCAGCCCCACGGACCCGCACTCCGTGCCCGACCCGCGAAGGAGCCGTACCCCACGATGGACCAGCCCGCACGACGCGGCGATGCCCGCTTCACCGGCCGCACGGCCGTGGTCACCGGAGCCGCATCCGGCATCGGAGCCGCCACCGCGGCACGCCTCGCCCAGGAGGGAGCCGCCGTCGTGCTCGCCGACATCGACCAGGAGCGGGGCCGCGGCGTGACGGAGGGGATCACCGGCGACGGGGGCAGGGCCCGCTTCGTCACGGCCGACGTCGCCGCCGAGGACGACTGGAGCCGCATCATCGCCGCCGCCCACTCCTTCGGACCGGTCGACGTCTTGGTCTCCAACGCCTACACCGTCGACGTCCACCCCGCCCACGAACTCTCCCTCGCCTCCTGGCACCGCCAGCTCGACGTCAACCTCACCGCCGGCTTCCTCGGCGTCCGCGCCGTCCTGCCCGACCTGCGCGACCGGGGCGGCGCGGTCGTTCTCGCCTCGTCCGTCCACGCCCACAAGGGCATCCCCGGACATCCCGCCTACGCCGCGTCCAAGGGCGCCCTGCTGTCCCTGTGCGGCCAGCTCGCCGTCGAGTACGGGCCCGAGGTCCGCGTCAACGCCGTCCTGCCGGGGCCGATCCGCACGGCCGCCTGGGACCGCGTGCCGCCCGAGGACCGCGCGCGCAGCGTCGCCGAGACGGCGGCCCGCCGTTTCGGCACTCCCGACGAAGTGGCCGCGGCCATCGCGTTCCTCGGCTCCGACGAGGCCTCCTACATCACCGGGTCGCACCTCCTCGTCGACGGCGGCTGGAGCGTCCTGAAAGCCTCCGCATGACCGCGCCCCGATCACCGAAAGGCCGTACGACATGACGCCCTACGCCCGCCGCGGCGTGCACGGTCAGACCGTGGAATTCCTCGCCCGCCGCATCCTCGGCGGCGAGATCCCCGAGGGGGCCACGCTCGACCTCGTGGCGCTGCAGCGGGAGCTGGACGTCAGCCTCACCGCGCTGCGCGAGTCGCTCAAGGTCCTCGCCGCCAAGGGCATGGTCGACGCCCGTCAGAAACGCGGCACGTTCGTGCGCGACCGCTCCGACTGGAACCTGCTCGACGCCGACGTGCTGCGCTGGCAGATCCAGGCCGCCGGCTCCACCGAGGCCGACCGCGGGCTGCTGCGCAACCTGGCCGAGGTGCGCGCCATCGTCGAACCGGCCGCCGTCCGGCTGGCCGCCGAACGCCGGACCGACGCCGACCTCGCGGCCCTGGAGGACGCCCTGACGGCGATGGGGGAGCACGGCACCGGCGCCGCCCACGCCGTCGAGTCCGACCTCGCCTTCCACCGTGCCTTGCTCGCCGCCACCCACAACGAACTCCTGGAACGCATGGAGGTGGTGATCGAGTCAGGACTCGCCCACCGCGACCGCATCGTGCACAGCTCCCCTCACAGCGAGGACCCCGTGCCTGCCCACCGCGCCGTCCTGGACGCCGTACGCGACCGGGACCCGCGGGCCGCCGAGGCGGCCATGCGCGCCCTGCTCGACCAGGCCGGACGCGACCTGGACCGGATCGACGGGCCCGACGACACGAAAGGCACCGGTGGCCGGTGAAGATCACACGCGTCGAAACCTTCCTCATTCCGCCGCGCTGGCTGTTCTGCCGCGTGGAGACCGACGAAGGTGTGGCGGGCTGGGGCGAACCCGTCGTCGAGGGCCGCGCCGAGGTGGTCAGGGCCGCCGTCGACGTCCTCGCCGAATACCTCCTCGGACAGGACCCGCTCCGTATCCAGGACCACTGGCAGGTCCTCACCAAGGGTGGCTTCTACCGCGGCGGCCCGGTCCTGTCCAGCGCCGTCGCCGGACTCGACCAGGCCCTGTGGGACATCGCGGGCAAGACCTACGGTGCCCCCGTGCACGCCCTGCTCGGCGGCCCCGTACGCGACCGGGTCCGCGTCTACGCCTGGGTCGGCGGCGACGAACCCGCCGAACTCACCGAGCAGATCACCGCGCAGGTGGAGGCGGGATTCACCGCGGTGAAGATGAACGGCGCCGGACGTGTCGGGCCGGCCGCCACCATGGCCGAGACCGCGGCGGTCGTCGCCCGCGTGGCGGCGGCCCGCGACGTCCTCGGGCCCGATCGCGACGTCGCCGTCGACTTCCACGGCCGGTTCACCGCCGCCAATGCCCGCCGCGTCCTGAACGAACTCGCCCCCCTGCACCCCCTGTTCGTCGAGGAGCCGGTCGTCCCCGAGCAGAACCACCTGCTGCCCGGTCTCGTCGCCATGAGCCCGGTGCCGCTGGCCACCGGCGAACGCCTCTACTCCCGCGCCGAGTTCCTCGCCCCACTGACCGCCGGAATCGCCGTCGCCCAGCCCGACCTGTCGCACGCCGGAGGCATCTCCGAGGTCCACCGCATCGCCTCCCTCGCCGAGACCTACGGCGCCCACCTCGCCCCGCACTGTCCGCTCGGGCCGATCGCCCTCGCGGCCAGCCTGCAAGTCGCCTTCGCCACACCGAACTTCCTCATCCAGGAGCAGAGCCGGGGCATCCACTACAACAAGGACGCCGACCTGCTCTCCTACGTCGTCGACCCCGAACCCTTCCGGTTCGTCGACGGGTACGCAGCGCGCGGGACCGCGCCCGGCCTCGGTGTCACCGTCGACGAGGCCGCCGTCCGCGCAGCCGACCGCGCCGGGCACGCCTGGCGCAACCCCGTGTGGCGGCACCCCGACGGCACGTTCGCGGAGTGGTGACCGTGCCGCTGGACATCGTCACCGACCCCGTCCACGGCGGCCGTTGGACCTCCCTCGCGGCACCCGGCCGCGAGTGGCTCTGGCACCGCCCCGACCCGAAGCGCCGCCAGGCCGCCCCCGGTGCGGCGTTCGTGGACGCGGGCGGCCTGGAGGAGTGCGTCCCGACCGTCCGCGGCACGCCGGACCACGGGGATGTCTGGTCCCGGCCCTGGATCCGAACCGGCGCCACCGAGTCCGTCCGCTGCGAGGAGTTCACCCTCCGCCGCACGATCCGCGCCACCGCCGACGGGGCCGAGGCCGACTACGTCCTCGCCGCCGATCCAGGCTTCCGCTTCGTCTGGGCCGCACACGCCCTGCTCGACCTGTCGGCCGACGCCACCCTGCACCTGCCCGACGGCGCGCCCACCCGCCTGTTCCCGGAGGCCGCCGCACTCGTCGACCGGCCCTGGCCGGACGGCGCCGCCTGGATCAGCGGCGCCTGGCCCGCTCCCTGCGGAGTGCCGCTGGACCGGCTCGGCCCCGACGACGGCACCGCGGTGGGGGCCGTCGTCGACGCCCGGCAGGCCTGCGTCCACGACGGCCCCCACCGCCTCGACCTCGCCGTGCACGCCGAAGGGCAGCCGGTCTCGGTCGCCCTGTGGCGCAACCTCGGCGGCTTCCCCCGGCACGGCCCCTACCGCAGCACCGGCGTCGAACCGATGCTCGGCCGGGTCTTCGACCTGGCCGAGGCCCGCCCCGGCGACGCCGCCCGCGTCCCCGCCTCCGGGGAGGTGCACTGGCGCCTCACCCTCAGCACCGCCTGCCACTGCACCTGAACACCGCGGCCGGGAAAGGGAGTTGCCTTCCGTGGATCTGCAAGCAGCCCTGGCCTCACGCCGATTGCTGGCCATCGTGCGCGGACGCGACGCGGACGCCGCGCTGCGCACGGTGCTGGCCCTCGCCGAAGAGGGCATCGACCTCATCGAGGTGTCCCTGAGCGCAGAGGACGCCCTCACCGTCATCGAGCGGGCCCGGCACGCCCTCGGCCCGGACGCACTGCTGGGCGCCGGGACGGTCCTGAGCACCGACGACGCCCGCGCCGCACACCGCGCGGGAGCCGCCTTCGTGGTGACACCCGGACTCGGCGACGGCGTCCGCGCGGCCCGGGACCTGGGTCTGCCCGTCCTCGCGGGAGTCCTGACCCCGACCGACGTCATCGCCGCCCGCACGCTCGGAGTCGAGGCACTGAAACTCTTCCCCGCCGCGCCCTTCGGGGGAGCGGACTATCTGAAGGCGTTGCGCGGTCCCTTCCCGGACGCGTCCTTCGTTCCCGTCGGCGGAATCGACGCCCTCGCTGCCCACGCCTGCCTCACGGCCGGCGCGATCGCGGTCGGTGTCGGCTCGCCCCTGGTCGGCGACGCCGCCGACGGAGGCAGCGTCGCCGCGCTCCGCGACCGGGCCCGCGCCTACCGTGCCATCGCAGAGGAGCCCGGACGATGAGCACCCCCGCGTACACCCCCCGCCCCGACCGCCTGGAACTCGGGGAGGGAGTCCGCTGGACGGGTCAGGAGGTCGTCCTCGTCGACCTCCTCCTGGGCCGCCTGCTCAAGGCACTGGAGGATCCGGCCGCCCCCTTGGAACCGCTGGCCCAACTGCCCTTCCCGATCGGTGCGGTGGCCCCGGTGGCCGGGCGCCCCGGCACCTGGATCGCCGCCGCGGACACCGGGGTCTGCCTGCTGACGCCCGGCGCGACCACCTGGCTCGCCCGGCCCGAGGACGGTGCGACACGCCGCATGCGCATGAACGACGCGGTCGCCGACCCCTCCGGCCGTTTCTGGGCCGGCAGCATGGGCTACGACGCCGACGAGGACGCCGGTTCGCTGTACCGGGTCGACCACGACGGCACCGTCGTCCGGGTCCTGGACGGCATCACCATCCCGAACGGGCCCGCCTTCACCCCCGACGGCAAGGGCATGTACCTGGCCGACACCGCCCGCGGAGTCATCCGGCGTCACCCGGTCGACCCGGACACCGGCGCCCTCGGCACGCCCGAGGTGTTCGCCTCGGTGGACGACGGCAGCCCCGATGGCATGACGGTCGACAGCGCGGGCGCCCTGTGGGCCGCCGTATGGGGGACCGGCACCGTACGCCGCTACCTCGCGGACGGCACTCCCGACCGCGTCCTGCGGCTGCCCGCGAGCCGGCCCGCCGGAGTGTGCCTGGAGCACGACGTCCTGCACATCACCACCGCCCGGCTGGGCCTCGCCGACCCGCGGCCCGAGGACGGTGCCGTGTTCTCCGTCCGCGTGGACGTGCCCGGTACGCCGACGCCGGCGTTCCGTCTCCACGACACGGCGACCGTGCCGCCGCTTTTGCCCGGGGAGCCCGCATGACCGTGCAATGGCGGCCCGCTCCCGGTCCCGTCGTGTGCGTCGGGGAGACGATGGCGGCCCTGGCCCCCGACCCGTCCGGCCCGCTGGAGGACGCCGAGCACCTGCGCCTGACGGTGGCCGGGGCCGAGTCGAACGTTGCGATGTACCTGGCCGACCACGGCATACCGGTGGCCTGGCTCTCCGCCCTCGGCGACGACGCGCCCGGCCGGCGCGTCCGTGCCGCCGTCGCGGCCGCCGGCGTCGACGTCACCCACGTCCGCACCGATCCGGACCGCCCGACCGGCCTGCTCCTCAAGGACCCCCACCGGACCGGAACACGCGTCCACTACTACCGGTCCGGGTCCGCGGCCTCCGCCCTCGGCCCCGGCCTGCTGGACACCGAACCCGTACGCACCGCCTCTGTCCTGCACGTCAGCGGGATCACCCCGGCCCTGTCCCCCTCCTGCCGGGACCTGGTGACCCGGGCGCTCGGCACCCCGCCCGCCGAACGGCCGTACACCGTGAGCTTCGACGTCAACCACCGCCCTGCCCTGTGGCGTGACGGCACGGCAGGTACCGTCCTGCGCGGCCTCGCCGACCGCGCGGACGTCGTCTTCGTCGGCCTGGACGAGGCGCAGGACCTGTGGGGCGCCGACCTGACGGCCATCGGTGTGCGGGAGTTGCTGCCGCACCCGCGGATCGTCGTCGTCAAGGACGGCGCCGACTGCGCGACCGCCGCCGTACTGAACGGGGAAGTCATCGCGGTTCCGGCGCTGCGCACGCCGGTGGTCGAACCCGTCGGCGCCGGCGACGCCTTCGCCGCGGGCTTCCTGGCCGGTCTGCTCCGCGGCGGGACCACGACGCGCGCCCTGCGCCTCGGCCACATCACGGCCGTCTCCGCCCTGAAGGTGACGGGGGACCACGGGCCGCTGCCCGACGCCAGGGCCGTGCGGCGGCTCCTCGCGCTGTCCGCCGAGGAGTGGACACGGGTGGCCCGCGTCGAGGACGGCCACCGCGAGGAGGCCCGCCCGATCGGTGAGCCACCGGCTTCGGGACGAGAGCGGTGAGCGCGCCGATGGCGGGACAGGCGAAGGGCCCGCTCCGGTGAAGGCTCCTGAGCCGAGCGTGCACCGATGCCGATGCCGATGCCGATGCCGATGCCGATGCCGATGCCGATGCCGATGCCGATGAGGCGCTGCGCAGGATGATCGGGACCCCACGTCAGCCCCCGAAGAACTTACGGGCTCGACCACTAAGCCGTGGGACAACCCCTGATCTGTGCTGATCTCGGGGAAATTGCGCGGTGGGCCGTGGGCGGGTCGGCAGCGTCGCGGCCGTGCTGAGTGCCGACGAGCGATGGCGAACCTGCGCGATTGGGACCGGACCCGCTGACGCGGCGCCGGCTACTACCTCAACCACCTTTCTACTGGCGTCAGTTCGGGGGATTTCGTCTGCCCGCTCCGCCCAGCCGGGTACCGATGGTGCCCGTCTGCGTTGATCGAGTGGGGTGGGAGGGGCCGATGGCCACGCGGATGTTCTCGGATGAGGAACAGGAGGGCTTACGGACCTTCCCGGCGGTCGGCAAGGTCGAGCTGATCCGCTACTTCACCCTCACCCCGGCCGACCAGGGGGCAGTGCACAGGCGCCCGCCCGTCGCGTCCTGGTTCGGTGCACTGGAGCTCCGGCGGCTGATCAGCAGCCGGGTCCATGCCCTGCGCGGCCGGGTCGTCAAGCTGGGGCAGCGCCTTCACGCCGGATCTGTAGTCCACTGGGCGGAGAGTGAAGGGGTGCCCGGCCTTGCGTCCCGGGCAGTCTCCGGCACGCTTCCGCCCACACTGCCTCTAGCGCTGCCTCCACTCATGCCTCTACAGTGGGTTCATGCCCAAGATTTCCGTTGACCTCAGCCCTGAAGAACTGGAACGTCTGAACGACTACGCCAAGGCCAAGGGCGTCTCGACCCGCTCCCTCGCGCACAGGGTGCTCGTGGCCGAGGTGGACCGGGCCGCGTTCCTGGACGCTGCGCGCGGCGCTTACTCCGTGGCGCTGGCCGCAGTCGAGGACGCTCCGGAAGGCCTTCGGTGAGCCCGATCGTCTACGTGGATCCCGGGTGGCTGCTCACGGTCCAGTCCGAGGCTGCGCCTCCCAACGTGGACATCAGCGATTGGGGGGCCCTGCACTGGACGGGCACCGCCCACCGTTACGAGCAGATCGCGGGCTCTCCGTACTACGAGGAGCCGGAGGTGCGTGCTGCGACGTTCTTCTACCTCGCGCTCACGCTGAAGCCGTTCGCCGACTACAACCTGGTCATCGGCTGGTCGGCCGCCCAGGCGTACATGCAGCTCTCCGGCCGACCGGTAGCCCCGGAGTCCAAGGCGCTGTGGGCCCTGGCCGGGGAGATCCGCGCCGGGGAGGCAGGGCTGAGGGACACCGCGGCGGCCATCCGTTTGTGGCGCACCGGCCCCGAAGGCTGACTGGTCCCGGCGCACGCCGCCGGACCGTCTTGTGTCGGCTGCTTCGCAGCGGCCCCCGGTCGTCCAGTGCCATGCTGTGACGGCGGTGATCATCTTTCAGGAGCGCTGTCCGCTGTCAGGTGCGCCTTTGCCCAGGCTTCACACGCTGGCAGCCGGATACTGCAACGGCGGGGGCGCCCCGGCCGGCCTCCAACGTCCCTGGTGTCTGACCGGGACGGTTCACCGGGGTCGGTACGCTGCGCCCGGCTGCGGTGGACGAGGAGGTCGGGCATGACGCGGAAACCGTCGATGGACGAGGCCGTGGGACTGCTTGAGGGCGAACTGGGGTCAGGGCAGCGAGCGCTTGACGATCTGGTCACGGAAGACCTCTGGCTTGGCTTCCTCCGCTTCGGCCGACGGCTGTTCGACGTCCCGAACACACCCGACGTTGACGGTCTTCTGTTCCAGTACGGGACCCACGCGTTCGACGGTCCTCCCGCGTTCACGCTGGACCTCACGCGGCAGTTCGAGATCTCCGACAGTGACGGTGATCACGACCAATACGTGCAGGTCCACTGCGAGCTCAAATACGAACTCGCACCCGCGTTGGAGGCTCTCGGAAGCTTCGACTCGTGGTTCTTCCACGATGCCGGAGACGATCTCGAAGTGTGGGCTCAAGGACTGACCGAGCGAGCAGCCTGGGCAACGATCCACAGACTCAAGCCGACCGAGGTCACCGTGTATCAGGAGCAGGTGTAGTCGTTCAGGCCGTCATCGTGGTGGGACGCCCTCCCCCATCGGACACCCGTTCACGGCGAAGCTCCTCGACGACGAGGGCCCATCGTGCCTCGAGCAGGCGCTCATCATGTGAGAGCGCGCCCTCGAAGGCGAGCGCCCGTCGGTGCCGTGCCCGTCGCTCATCATGACAAGCCGCCAACTGGCCGCAGAGATGAGGCGCCGGTACGCATCCGAGCCTGCCGATCAGGGTCACCTCGCGCAGCTTCAATGACCTCGGACAGGTCGTACCTGGCTTCCTGCCACAGTGACTCACCGTATCGGGCAGCGTCGACATCCTGGGGGGGGGTGCCCCTATCTGTTTCGTCAACCCTGGCGTGGGTGGTCCGTAAGGGTTCGTGCTGGTTTTCGGGAGCGTCCCGCGAAGCGGGACGCTC
>NZ_JBIAIQ010000040.1:0-76383 GCF_042871525.1 Streptomyces sp. NPDC005784 | reverse complement strand
ACCACTGGTCAGACGGCCATCCACCGGGAATTCCGGTGGCCATCAGCCTGGACTCGACTGGCCACACACCTGGACTTTGCCACGGCCGCCGTCAACAGGGAAAGTCAATGGAAACGCTCTGCCGGGCCGGTAGCGTCGCAGGTCAGACAGCCTGCTCCCCGCACGCGCGGGGATGGTCCCATCTTCGCGCTCACCGGTGGCGCGACTGCGGTCTGCTCCCCGCACGCGCGGGGATGGTCCCGACAGCCCACAGCGTCTGGAACCCGAACAGGGCTGCTCCCCGCACGCGCGGGGATGGTCCCTTCACTGCTGTCACCTCCTCTCTGTGCTGCGGCTGCTCCCCGCACGCGCGGGGATGGTCCCTCCCGCATACCGGCGAGACCAGCGTGAAGGGTCTGCTCCCCGCACGCGCGGGGATGGTCCCGGCGAAGGGCACCGTGGATTCCGGCGGCGCGGCTGCTCCCCGCACGCGCGGGGATGGTCCCTGCACAAGCTCGGCGGTACTCGCCCGCACGGTCTGCTCCCCGCACGCGCGGGGATGGTCCCCAGCCGAGGTCGCTGTCGCTGACGGTGATGGACTGCTCCCCGCACGCGCGGGGATGGTCCCGGGGTCACGAAAGCCCAGACCGCGGGCACTCCCTGCTCCCCGCACGCGCGGGGATGGTCCCCTGCACACGCTGGCCAAGCTGGGCATGTCCTCCTGCTCCCCGCACGCGCGGGGATGGTCCCTTCCCGAACCATCCGATGATCGCCTTGACCAACTGCTCCCCGCACGCGCGGGGATGGTCCCGAGCTCCTGGCCTTCGGTGGTGTGCAGGATGTCTGCTCCCCGCACGCGCGGGGATGGTCCCCGTCACCGACCCACGCGTCTTTCGCGCACTGGCTGCTCCCCGCACGCGCGGGGATGGTCCCTGGCTCTCGGACCCCGGGAACTGGGTGCGCATCTGCTCCCCGCACGCGCGGGGATGGTCCCGGGCAGGCTGCGTGGCATATCAGCCCCGATGACTGCTCCCCGCACGCGCGGGGATGGTCCCGCTTTCTCGTACGCGCGGACGATCGAGTCGACCTGCTCCCCGCACGCGCGGGGATGGTCCCTCCATGCACGCCGACCCGCGGACCGTCCACAACTGCTCCCCGCACGCGCGGGGATGGTCCCTCGGCGAAGCACGCCACGGCTACGACCAAGCCCTGCTCCCCGCACGCGCGGGGATGGTCCCACCGCCACCCCGCCAACTACTGACAGCCCGTCCTGCTCCCCGCACGCGCGGGGATGGTCCCGGTCACCCACGGGTGGCCGTTTCTGCTGTTCACTGCTCCCCGCACGCGCGGGGATGGTCCCTGCGACCGGCGGGAGCGGACGGTGAGCCAGGCCTGCTCCCCGCACGCGCGGGGATGGTCCCGTGTCGCCGGCGTTCGCGATGGTCTTGGACGCCTGCTCCCCGCACGCGCGGGGATGGTCCCGCAGCGTGGATCAGGTCGTACTGCGCGGCCGTCTGCTCCCCGCACGCGCGGGGATGGTCCCCCTCGGAAGGAGCCCACCGTGCACGCGTACCTCTGCTCCCCGCACGCGCGGGGATGGTCCCGTAGCGGTGGCGTTCCGCTCGACCGGGAATGGCTGCTCCCCGCACGCGCGGGGATGGTCCCGTGCAGTTCCGGGGCGTGGACGAGGCCCTGCAGATTGCCCCGTCCGAGCTGACCGGTCAGCCCTTCGCCCCCGTGGCCCCGCACGCGAGCGCGGCCCACGAGGCGATCCCGGCCCTGCGGCTGACGCTGATGGGAATTACTACCACGCGGCCGAATACGGCACCCTCGCCGCAGGTCTGCCCGCGCTGCTGGCCGACCTGCACGCTGCTGCCGAGGCCGCCGACGGTGCCGCCCTGCGCGCGGTGCTGAAGCTGCTGGCGGACGCCTACCACCCGGCGTGCACGCTGCTGCTGAAGCCTCGGCTACACCGACCTGGCGTTCATCGCGGTCACCCGGGCATCCGAGGCGTTTGCGGAACTGGACGACCCGGTCTACTCCGCCCTCTCCGGCTTCTTCCGCGCACGTGCTGATGTCGGCCGGCAGCCCCACCCAGGCCACCGCCGCAGCCAACACCCTGGAAGCACATCTGACCAGCCCGGACGCGCACGCTCCGCTCGGCGAACTCCATCTGATCTCCGCCACCTCGCTCACCCAGAACCGACAGCGTTCCGGGAAGGCCCATACCGCAGAAGTCCGCGGCCACCTCGCCGAGGCCGCGAACCTCGCCGGCCGCACCGGCGAGACACGTGCCTGGCACCTGAACTTCGGCCCCACCAACGTCGGCATCCACCAACTGAGCCTCCACACCGACCTGGGTCTGCACGGCGAGGCCGTCACCGCCGGGGGCGGGGTACATCCCGAGGCCCTGGAACACGCTCCAGGGCGCCAAGCCGCCTTCCACGCCGATCTGGGCCGGTCCTTGTCCCATTTGCGCGGGCGGGAGGCCGAGGCGGTCGCGGCCCTGCTGACCGTCGAGCAGATCGCCCCCAGCGCATCCTCGCCAACGCGCCGGTGAGGAACACCGTCGAGTTCCTCACAGACCGGCAACTGCCCGCCCACACCGCCCGGGACCTGCGGGGCCTGGCCCACCGCATCGGACTGCCACTTTGACCGGCGAGGTCTCTCCGTCCGGCTGGGGACATAAGTCGGTACGCGTTTGAGTGCACAGTCGTACGCGGCTGAGCACGTTCGTGTCAGAGCCACGTTCGCCCGTACACACGGGCTCATCGAGCAGAAGATGCGCGAGGTCACGCGTCACAACATCGTCCGCCGCACGGCCCCTTCTCCGACCGTCTGCAGGACCTGATGATCCGGTACCCGCGGCAGCAGTACATGAGTGCCGAACTCATCGCCAAGCTGGTCGAGATGGCCAAGGAGGTGGTCGAAGACGCTTGGCGCGGGGGAAGTTCGATCCATCGCTGAACTGGCGCGAGCTCGCCTTCTATGACGCCGTGGCCGAGCACGGCACGGCTCAGGAACTCATGGGCGATGAAATGCTGGCGAGCATCGTCCGCGATCTCGTCGCGGAGGTCCAGAAGAAGCTCAAGCCCGGCTGGATCGCCCGTGAACCGGTCCGCGCCGGTCTCCGCAGCGCCATCAAGCGCCTGCTGGCCTGCCACGGCTACCCACGGGACAGGCGTGCGCGGCTGTCGAGCTGGTCCTGAAGTAGATGGAGCACTTCGCCGACGAATGGTCCACAACCGGCGTCCCGGAGAGCTGACGTCAACTCGAAGGCTTCGTGGTCACGCTTCACGGACCTCCGCCGGGGGTGGCTCATACGTTGACGAGGGATACAAGGATTACAACCTCCCAATTCCGGTAAAATGGCGCGTTATTGGACGATGGCAGCCCCTTCGAGCGGTCGAAGGGGCTGCCATTCGTACGAGTAGCGGTCGTCCTCTGACAGACCGGAGCGCCGATGGCGCATAGGTGACCTTGACCAAGCACATTGAGGCTGGTCCGCTTGGTCAGTTGGATTTCTTTCTGGGGGTTGCCCACGTGCTCAAGTCGGCTCTGCCTGCGCTGCCCCGGTCCGATGGCCGGGGAGCGGGGCTTCTTGGGTATGGCGCAGCCGACCTGGTGACGCGCTCGTGAGAGCG
Source organism: Streptomyces sp. NPDC005784 (assembly GCF_042871525.1). Taxonomy (NCBI): domain Bacteria; kingdom Bacillati; phylum Actinomycetota; class Actinomycetes; order Kitasatosporales; family Streptomycetaceae; genus Streptomyces; species Streptomyces sp. NPDC005784. The sequence goes on along the minus strand of NZ_JBIAIQ010000040.1, from coordinate 72,760 downwards.
CGGCGCGGCGCGGCGATCGCTGTCATCGCCGGTGGAGGCGCGATCACCACCATGCTCGTGGGCTTGGTGACGAATGCCGTTTCCGCACAGTCGCATTGGCCCTCATGGCTGGGCTGGTTACAGGCGCATCCCTGGCTGTCGTTCGTCATCCTTGGGGTGGTCACGGCCGGGCTGACAGCGTTGCTTACGGCGTTGGACGATCACCGGGCGCCGGGGCAAAGTCCCGAGCCGGCAGCGCGCCCGGATGACGGCTCAGGTCCGCCCGGGGCTGCCTTGGTGCTGCGGTCGCTTCCGCGAGACACCACGGCGTTCACCGATCGGTCGGCCGAACTGGAGTCGCTGGTGCGCTCCGTACGTGCTGCGCAGGAGACCGGTGAAGCCCTGCTGGTCCACGTCATCGACGGGATGCCCGGAGTGGGGAAGACGACGTTCGCGGTGCACGCCGGGCATGTGCTCTCCGAGCGGTTCCCCGACGGGCAGCTCTTCGTCAACCTGAACGGATACACGACGGGGCGTAGCCCGGTGCAGGCGACCGAGGCTCTCGCGTCACTTCTGGCGGCCACCGGTGTGCCGGCGCAGCAGATACCTGTTGGCGAGGATGTCGGCGCGATCACGCAGGCGCGGGCCGCCATGTGGCGGAGCAGGCTCGCAGGCAAGAAGGCGCTGCTCATTCTCGACAACGCCGCAAGTTACCGGCAGTTGGAGCCGTTGCTTCCTGGTGGGAGTGACTGTCTCGTGTTGGTGACCAGCCGGAAGCGGCTGGCTGTTCACGAGGAAGTGGTGCTGCCGGTCGAGGCTCTGCCGCCGGATCATGCGTTAGACCTGTTCATACGGCTCAGCGGGCGGGCAGTGGACTCACTCGACCGGGACGTACTTGATGACCTGGTGCGGCTGTGCGGCTATCTCCCGTTAGGGGTGTCACTGCTCGCCGCGCGACTGCGACACCATCCATCCTGGAGCGTCGAGGACCTGCGCGAGCGGTTGGTGGCGGCCCAAGACAGGCTTGGAGAGCTTCGCGCGGGGGAGCGCGCGGTCGCGGCGACGTTCGATCTGTCCTATCGGGACCTTCCACCAGAGGGCCAGCACTTCTTTCAGTGCCTGGGTTTCTACCCGGGTACGGAACTGGATGCCTACGTCGGGGCCGCCCTCGGCTCGGTTTCGGTGGCGGTAGCCCGTCAGCTGCTCGATGGGCTCTACGACGCCCACCTGATCGACGAACACCAGGGGAGCCGTCACCGGCTTCACGATCTCCTACGCGACTATGCGCGCGGTCTCGCTGACGAAGGAGACAGCATGGACCACGTACAGGCTGTTCAGCGTGCGGGCACCTACCACCTGGCAGCTCTGGCCGTCGCGAACGAGCACATCGTTCGCGGCGGCGCCATCGTGCCGCCCCCGCCGGATGGCGCGCAGAACGTTGAGACTCCGGGCATGGAGTCGCGTACGGCTGCCCTGGCCTGGCTGGAAAATGAGCGTCCCAATATCCTGGCCTGCATCCGGCAGGCCAACGAACTCGCCCTGTACGACCTCGTGATCCGTCTGGCCGCGGCGATGGCGCCTTTCCTGCGGCAGGCCGGCCCCTGGGACCAGGCCGTCGGACTCCACCGAACCTCCGCCGAGGCCGCCCGGCACACCGGCGACCAGCAGGCGCTGGCCAGCGCGCTGGCCGAACTCGGCGTCGTACGGCGCTTCATGGCCTCCTACCCCGAAGCGACCGAGACCCTGAACGAGGCGGTGACGCAGTACGACGCCGTCGGGGACCGGCGTGGCAAGGCGGATGCCCTGAACCAGGTGGGCATCGTCTGGTACCTGATCGCGGACAACGAGGCTTCGGCCCGCGCCCAGACTGAAGCCCTCGCCCTCTACCGCGAACTCGGGTACCGGCTCGGTCAGGCGAATGCGCTGGCTGACCTCGGCATGGTGCGGCGCCAGACCAGTAGGTTCGATGAGGCCGTCGAGGCCCAGTCCGAAGCACTGTCGATCTACCGTGAGCTCGGCGACCGGCAGGGGGAGGCCAACTCCCTGCGAGACCTGGGTATCGTCCACTGCCTCATGGGCGAGTACGGCCTGGCCATCCGGCGGCAGCGCGAGGCGTTCGACATCTACAAGGCGCTGGACGACCGAGTCCACCAGGCGTACGCCCTCAACGAGTTGGGTGTGGTGCAGCGGCTCACCGGTGATCTCGAGGGTGCTCGCGATGCCCACACCCAGGCGCTGGAGCACTACACCGAGCTCGGCGACCGCTTCGGCCGGGCGAACAGCATCCGCCACCTCGGGGTGCTGGACCGTATGGCGGGTGACATTCCGACTGCGATCCGTGTGCTCGAGGAGGTTCTGGACACGTATCGCGATCTCGGCGGCCGTGGCGGCGAAGCCTCCTCGCTGAGCGAGCTGGGGGTCGCCCGCGGGATCGCCGGTCAGCAGGCCGGTGCCGTTGAGGCGTTCCGGGAGAGCCTGGAGATCCTGCGCGATCTCGGGGACCGCTGTGGCGAGGCGGAGGTGCTCAACCACTCGGGAGTGCTGCTGCGGACGTCCGGTGACCCGACTGCCGGGCGCAGGCGTTTCGAACAGGCACTGGTTCTGGCTCGGGAGATCCGCTGTCCGCTCGAGGAGGCACGGGCGTTGGAAGGGATCGGCCGCTGCCATTGGACGATCGACGGCCCGGCCCAAGCCGAAGGGACGCTGCGCGAAGCACTCACCGTGTATCGACGGTTGGGCGCGAACGCGTCTGCCGACGACGTCGAGCGACTCCTGGTGTCGCAGACGGGATGAACCGGAGCGAAATACGTGACCAGTTTCCGTATGCCGCGGTGAGCGGCGACGCTGCTACGTTGCGAGGCGATCTATGGCCTCAGCAGCTTCAGCTGCCCGTTGCTTCAACCGCCATCGCAGAGCGCCGGCCTCCCGGCACACCTACCACGAGGAGCGTTGAATGCCCTCCAGCACGAATGTTCCCTCCCCTTCGGCCTCAGGTCCGGACACCTCGGAGTCCGCACCCCGCCCCGAAGTTCTGGACCGTGTTGCCGCCCGCGTGCAGCGCCGCCTGGCGGCCGAGCGGGCCGCATCGAACAGCATCGGGGACGGCGCCCACGCCGCCTCACTGATCTGGCCGTGGCCGCTGTAGTCGCTGCTGCTCGATGACACCGACGCCTCCTCATACGCCGTTCCACACCTTCATTCTCAAGGTCGCAAATCGATGCAACATTGATTGTGACTATTGCTATGTCTTCAACTCCAAAGACCAGGCGTGGCGGAGCCTGCCGGCGCGGATGAGCGTGGAGGTGGCTCGGGCGGCGGTTCGGAGGATCACCGAGCATGTGACGACGTACGGGCTGCGGACCGTCCACGTCGTGCTGCATGGAGGCGAGCCGCTGCTCGCCGGGCCCCGGCACCTGGGGGAGCTTCTCGACGTGCTCAAGGACGGCGTCCCGTCCGACGTCGAGGTCCGCTTGGAGTTACAGACCAACGGGACGCTCGTATCGGAGGCGTGGCTCGACCTCTTCGAGCAGCACGCGGTGAAGGTGGGCGTCAGCCTCGACGGACCGCCCGCCGCCAACGACCGGCACCGCCTCACGCACGCCTCCCGATCGAGCGCGGCCTCGGCGGTACGGGGCATCGAGCTGCTGAGGTCCCGCCCTGGGCTGTTCTCCGGGCTGCTCGCTGTTGTGGACCTGGCGAACGATCCCGTGGAGGTGCACGACTACCTCGCGTCGTTCGAGCCTCCGGTGATCGATTTCGGGCTGCCGCACGCCACCCACGATGCGCCGCCGGATCGGAATGATCTCGCTGTCCCGGAGTACGGGGTGTGGATGAGCCGCGTCTACGATGCCTGGCTTGCCCGGCCCGAGTACCAGCACAGCGTGCGCATGCTGGAGGACATCGTGGCGCTCAGCTCCGGCGCGCGCGGTGCGGTGGAGACCCTCGGGCTTGCGCCGCCGGCCAGCGTCGTGATCGAGTCCGACGGTTCCGTCGAGGGCGTGGACACCCTGCGCTCGGTGGAGGAGGGCGAGTCCTGGCTCGGGCTCGACGTCTTCAGTGACTCCTTCGATGCGGCCGTCCACCACCCCAAGCTGCTGCACCGGCAGGAGAGCGGGACGGCCGCCCTCTCCGAGGAGTGCCAACGCTGTCCGCTGGTGGCCGTATGCGGCGGTGGCTACCTGCCGCACCGCTTCAGCGCGGCACGTGGATACAGGAACCCGTCCGTCTACTGCGCGGACCTGGCGTATCTCATACGGCATGTCCAGGGTTCTCTACAACGGCACGGCTGGGCGCTCGGGGCTTCTGCCGCCGGGTCCGCGCAGCCACCATGCACGACAGCGCAAACGACAGGAGTTGCACGCCGATGACCGTGACGATCCGGCCCGCCGAGAAGAGCGACATCCGAGGACTGGCCGAACTGATCGAAGAGATCGAGCGGTTCTACGGAACGCCAGATGCCGGTATCCAGCCGTTCGAAGAGCGTCAGGACCAGGTGGAGGAAGCCCTGTTCGGCTCACCGCCTCTTGCTTCCGCACTGTTGGTCGAGGACGAGGCCGGGGATCTTGTCGGACTCGCCGCCTATTCGTTTCTGTGGCCGTCGGCGGGGTCGACCCACTCCCTCTTCCTCAAGGAGCTCTACGTCCGTGATGCGCTCCGTCGGCAGGGAGTCGGCGAACGTCTCATGAACGAGCTGCGTGCCATCGCCGCGGTGCGCCACGGGTGCAGCCGGGTCGAGTGGATGACGGATCGCGTCAACCCGGGGGCACGCGCCTTCTACAAGTCGCTCGGGTTCGCGGAATTCGACGGGAAGATCGTCTACAGGGCGGAAGCCGGCGAGGCATGACAAGGCAGGGGAACGAGCGAGGCTGTGAAGGAAGAACGCTGCGAAAGGGACAGCGTACGGAGCGTTGTGTCCGATTCGCCGGAATCAGCGAAAGTCAATGGAAACGCTCCTCCGAGCCGGTAGCGTCGCAGGTCAGACAGCCTGCTCCCCGCACGCGCGGGGATGGTCCCTCGGCATCGAACACGTCACCGGCCGCATCGGTCTGCTCCCCGCACGCGCGGGGATGGTCCCCTGTCGCTCCGGCGCCCGGGTCAGTCCGAAGACTGCTCCCCGCACGCGCGGGGATGGTCCCCCGGCCGGGTTCGCTCTGTGTCTCGGTGATGTCTGCTCCCCGCACGCGCGGGGATGGTCCCTGCACGGAAAAGGATGCGTTCCTGGCGGAAGTCTGCTCCCCGCACGCGCGGGGATGGTCCCGATCCGGGGATCGGCTGAAGGAACTTGGCCATCTGCTCCCCGCACGCGCGGGGATGGTCCCCCGCTCATCTCACGCCTCCATTGATCCGTTCGCTGCTCCCCGCACGCGCGGGGATGGTCCCGAGGTCAGCGGCTGGATGTAGCAGGCCGGGTCCTGCTCCCCGCACGCGCGGGGATGGTCCCGGGCAATGCGCGATGGTCACGCCATCGCCAGACTGCTCCCCGCACGCGCGGGGATGGTCCCATCTCGAACGTGCGGCCCCCGGAGGCGCTCCACTGCTCCCCGCACGCGCGGGGATGGTCCCAGCTACGTGAAGATCAAGACTCAGGATGAGCTCTGCTCCCCGCACGCGCGGGGATGGTCCCCCCCGGATCCGGCTCTTGCTGCACCGCCTTTTCTGCTCCCCGCACGCGCGGGGATGGTCCCGGCGGATCCCGCCTTCTTCGAGATGGTGGACACTGCTCCCCGCACGCGCGGGGATGGTCCCTGGCTACCGCTCAGGCGGACGTGGACCACCTGCTGCTCCCCGCACGCGCGGGGATGGTCCCCCCGCGAGCGTCCTGTGGGCATTGGAGTACGGCTGCTCCCCGCACGCGCGGGGATGGTCCCGAGCCGCCCCACCCGTTCAACAGCCGCCTCAACTGCTCCCCGCACGCGCGGGGATGGTCCCATGGCAGCGCCGTACCGGCCCAAGACCAACTACTGCTCCCCGCACGCGCGGGGATGGTCCCACTCCCGTGTCCAGACCGCCGGCCGCGTCCTGCTGCTCCCCGCACGCGCGGGGATGGTCCCTCCGATGCGGTCCGCAAGGGCTTCCCGGAGCACTGCTCCCCGCACGCGCGGGGATGGTCCCCTGCATCCCGAATTTCCAGAAGAAGAATAAGACTGCTCCCCGCACGCGCGGGGATGGTCCCGCGGCGGCGGCGATCCATGCGGCGATCGCGTCCTGCTCCCCGCACGCGCGGGGATGGTCCCCGCGCCCATAAATTCCCCCTCCGCATGACCGCCTGCTCCCCGCACGCGCGGGGATGGTCCCTCGAAGCAGGCGCCGACCCTCGAGCCCTCGACCTGCTCCCCGCACGCGCGGGGATGGTCCTTGGAGTGGCGCGTCCACACCGCCATCGCCGTCCTGCTCCCCGCACGCGCGGGGATGGTCCCGAAAACGGCCCCGGGAGCGCACACCCCCGGAGCTGCTCCCCGCACGCGCGGGGATGGTCCCACATGGGAATCGTCGTCGCGGACGGAACCTATCTGCTCCCCGCACGCGCGGGGATGGTCCCGTCGTCGTCCCCGGCATCGCCGCCTGGCTCGGCTGCTCCCCGCACGCGCGGGGATGGTCCCCACGTTCAATCGGGGGCCACTGTGTGGTCTCGGTGCTTCGTGTCGAGGCCTACCGCTCGTACCAACCTGTGAGGAAGGCGCGTCCAAGGGTGCAGCTCAGCCCGAACAGGTTGAACATCAGCAAGGCGGGCGTCGCTTCCCTGTCGATCTCGATGCTCTGGGTGTCGAGGGCGAGGGCGGCGAAGATGTAGCGATGCCTCCCATGGCCCTTTGGTGGCCCGGCGCCGACATAGCGCTTCGTCCTGGCGTCGTTCGGGAGCTGAAAGGCGCCTGGCGGAAGTCCCGTGCCGGACTCGTCGCCGGCGTCGGCGGGCAGCTGGGTGACGTTGCCGGGAATGTTCACCACGGCCCAGTGCCAGAAGCCGCTGACCGTGGGCGCTTCGGGGTCGCACATGGTGACCACGAAGCTCTGCGTCCCCGATGGGAAGCCGCTCCAGGAGAGCTGCGGGGAAACGTCCTGGCCGCCGGCGCCGAAGATGCCGCTGACCTGGGGCATCGCCAGCTTCTCGCCTTCGCGCAGGTCACTGCTGGTCAGTGAGAAGGAGGCCGCTGGGGGAAGAAGTTCGTAGGGGTTCCAGCTCATGTGGACTTCCTGTTCAGCCGTTGTCGGTGGCGGTGGGGACACGGCCGAGTTCGCGGCCGCGCATGCGGTAGGACTCGCCTTTGAGGGAGTGGACCTCGGCGTGGTGCACGAGTCGGTCGATCATGGCGGCGACGGTCTCGTCGCCGAAGACCTCGCCATAGCCGAGCGGGATGTCCATGGCGGGAACCATAAATTGCACTGCGCGAGCTCGCCGGGCTGATAGGCCGTTCGCGAGACCGGATCGACGGGCAGATAGGAAGGCCGCAGCTCGCGCACCCGCTCGCGCAGGATCGTCAGCCCGCGCTCCCAGCCGATCCGCTCGGCGATCACGGTGACCGGCACCGTCGGCGTTGCCTTGAGCAACTCCCGGATCTCGGGTTCGACCGCGTCCACCGCCGAACCTTTTGGCGCCCGCTGGTACTGCTGCGGCCGGTCCGAGGCCAGCGCCCGCAGCACAGTGCCCCTGGAGATACCCAGATGTCGGGCCACAGCCCGGGCGGATAGCCCTTCAGTGCCTGTTTTCGATCCTCAGCCGTGCGTTTGCCCAGCTCAGGATTCGAACGGGGCGGGCGTCCGTTGTTGTTCCGGCAACACGTCAACACCCTGCTGATCCAGCAGGTCCTGGCCGACCCCGAGGTGGGCAGACAAGCTCACCGACTCTGACCGCCGGGGTCTGTCGCCGCTGTTCTGGACCCATGTGAACCCCTACGGCCGGTTCGAGCTGGACATGAACAGCCGCCTCGATCTGGACCTGTCCATCCGGACAATCGTGCCCGGCCCGCACATCCCACAGGGAGAGACAGCCGCAGCCCCGACATGACACCTCGGGCATTGGGCCTGGCCGGATCCCGAGAGGCCTCGGCCGCGTCCATGTGAACCGATCGCCACCATCGCCCACCCCGATGCGTTTCGGGTCGTGCCGTCCGAGTGTTCAGTCGTGGTGGTCGGGCGGGCATGTCGCCTCGCGTGGCTCGTCGGTCAGTCGGGTGTCTCACCCGAGTCGGCGGGCTGGGAGTCGTTGGCCGGCGCGGACCGCTCGATGTCGTCGTTGGTCGCGGCCCAGCTGGCCAGCAGGTTCAGGGCGTCCTGCGAGGGTGAGTGGGGCTCGGCGGTGTAAGTGAGGAGGAACTGGCTGGGGCCGTCGGGGAGCGGGAAGGTTTCGAAGGGCAGGTCGAGGTCGCCGACGACCGGGTGATGGAGGAGCTTCACGCCGGTGGTGTGCATGCGGACGTTGTGGGCCGCCCAACGGTGACGGAATTCCGCGCTGCGGGTGGACAGCTCCCCGATCAGGTCCGTCAGGCGCCGGTCGTAGAGGTCGCGGCCTGCTTCGGCGCGCAGCATAGCGACCGTGTCGCCTGCGACTTCGTCCCAGTGGCGGAAGAACTCGGTCGCGAGCGGGCTGAGGAAGACGAACCGGGCGTTATTCGGCGGCTGTGCCGGGTCGGCGTAGACGGGGGAGAACAGGGCGCGCCCGAGGTGGTTGGCGGCCAGGATGTCCCCGCGTCCGCTGAGGATGAACGCGGGTGTGCCGGCCATGGAGTCGAGGACGCGCTGGACCGCGGGCCGTACCCGGTGCTGGGCCGGGCGGCGGCGTGGCGGGCGGGTCGTGCCGGCGCCGCGCAGGAGGTCGAGCAGGTGGATGCGTTCGGCCTCGTCGAGCTGCAGTGCTTGCGCGATGCCTTCGATGACGCTTTCGGAGACGCCGGTGGCGTTGCCGCGCTCCAGCCGGGTGTAGTACTCGCTGGAGATGCCCGCGAGGAGGGCGACCTCCTCGCGGCGCAGCCCGGTGACCCGTCGGCGCTCTCCGCCGTACAGAGGCAGTCCGGCCTGCTCGGGGGTGACCTTGGCCCGTCGCGTGCCGAGGAATTCCCGGATCTCCGCACGGAAATCATGCCGGATGTCATGTTCTGCGCCGTTGGGGTCGTTTCTGCCTGCCATGCTCTTCACTCTACGAGCGCTTCCGCCGGGGTGGGGGTCCCTGTCAGTGACCCCCTCATCAGGGACTCCCGCCCCCGCGTGACAGCCGGTTTTGTTGGTGGTGCACCGCCCACGGCGGTGTGAACCGTCCAGACAGACGGCGTTCGTGCCGCCGGTTCCCCGCAGACAGCGGGTACCAGATCTCGGCGCCTGAAAGGACCCCCCATGAGCAAGGTCATTCTCGTCACCGGTGCCGGACGCGGTCTGGGCACGGACATCGCCCGCGAGTCCCTCGCCGCCGGCCACCAGGTCGTCGCCACCGGCCGCCGCCCCGAAGAGGTCGAGAAGACCCTGGGTGGGCCGCAGGACAGTCTGCTGGTCACCAGGCTCGACGTCACCAGCCTGGAGGACGCCGAGGCCGCCGCACAGGCAGCCGTCGACCGCTTCGGCCGCATCGACGTCCTGATCAACAACGCCGGGAACCTCTTCACCGGCTACTTCGAGGAGATCTCGCCCGCGCAGATGCGACGGCAGTTCGAGACCAACCTCTTCGGCCCGATGAACGTCACCCGCGCCGTCCTGCCCATCCTGCGCACGCAGCGCGCCGGCCACATCATCACCATCACCTCGACCGCCGGGCTGGTCGGCATGGAGTTCACCTCCGCCTATGCAGCCTCCAAGTTCGCGGAAGAGGGCTGGATGGAGTCCCTGCGCTACGACGTCGAGCCGTACAACGTCCACACCACGATCGTGGAGCCCGGCTACTTCCGCACCGAACTCCTCGTGGACGGCTCCACCAACTGGCCCGAGCTGTCCATCGACGACTATGCCCCGCGCACCGCCCCGCGGATCGAGGGCATGAAGAGCATGAACGGCCAGCAGCCGGGCGACCCGGCCAAGCTCGCCCGCGCCCTGCTGACCATCGTCGGCCAGGACAAGCCGCTGCTGCGGTTCGTCGCCGGTGCGGACGCCATCGAGGCTGCCGAGGCCAAGGCGAAGGAGCTCCTTGCCCAGGCCGAGGCATCCCGCGAGCTGGGCGGCCGCCTGGCCTACGACGACGCCCATGCCTGACCACCACGCCCCGCCCGGGACGGAGGACCGCTGCCGGGTGCGTTTTCCGACAGCACGGAGAGAGTCAACATGCCCCTCAAAGGCGAGTACGAGCCGAGCAAGGCGCAGTTTGTGCGTGACCAGGTGGAGCTGTACGAAAGCTCCGGCGGTACGCAGGGAACGACGCTGAGTGTCCTGGTCGCACGGGAAGAGGACGAGAGGCTCCGGGACCTGCCCGCCGTCATCCTGACCACCCTGGGCGCGAAGAGCGGCAAGATCCGCAAGACCCCGGTCATGCGGGTGGAGCACGACGGCTCCTACGCCGTCATCGCCTCCATGGCGGGAGCCCCCACCCACCCGGTCTGGTACCACAACGCGGTGGCCGACCCCCGGGTCGAGCTGCAGGACGGCCCGGTGCGCCAGGACATGCTGGCACACGAGGTGACCGGGGACGAGAAGGCCCTGTGGTGGGCCCGAGCCGTCGAGGCGTTCCCCGACTATGCCGAGTACCAGAAGAACACGGACCGTGAGATCCCGGTCCTCGTTCTGGAGCCGGCGGCCCACGAGCACTGACCCGCCGCAGCCGGTTCAACCCAGGGATCCGCCGCCTGGTCCCGCCGACACCAGCGTCGGACCCCACCCGGCACCGGCCGGTTCGCATACCCCGTGATCGGCCGGGTGCGCGCCCGGCTTGCCCGGATGAAGCACATCATGCAACGACCGCGGCACGGATGTCCTCGGCTGCCTGACCTGCGACGACATCCACGTCTGAGCACCACGCCAGGCCGAGGCTGGCAGCCACCGGGTGCGCCTACGGCCCCGACCCGCGACCCGGCCGACGGCGCCCGCGTCGACAGCGCGCGAATCACCCCAGCCCGGTCCGCCAACTGGTGGCGCACCCCACTACGCACGACCACCGACCGGCCTGACGGCCGTCACGACAAGGAGTACTTGATGAAGCACGTATCACTGGGCGGGCTCGATGTCTCCCGCATCGGCCTGGGAGCCATGACCATGGCCGGCACCTACACCACCGGCGGGGGCCTCGATGACGCCGAATCGATCCGCACCATCCACCGGGCGCTGGACCTCGGCGTCACCCACATCGACACCGCCGAGATCTACGGCCCCTTCCACAGCGAGGAAATCGTCGGCAAGGCCATCAAGGGCCGCCGCGACGACGTCGTCGTGGCGACGAAGTTCGGTCTCGTCTCCCACGCCGGCAACGGCCCCGGCGTCATCGACAGCAGCCCCGCCAACGTGAAGACCGCCGTCGAAGGCTCACTCCTGCGGCTCGGCACCGACCACATCGACCTCTACTACCAGCACCGCGTCGACCCCAACACACCCATCGAGGAGACCGTCGGCGCGCTGGCCGAGCTGATCGCCCAGGGCAAGGTGCGCCACATCGGCCTCTCCGAGGCCGGCCCCGAGACGATCCGCCGCGCCCACGCCGTGCATCCGGTGGCTGCGCTGCAGACCGAATACTCCCTGTGGACCCGCGACGTCGAGGCCGAGATCCTGCCGTTGCTGCGCGAGCTCGGTATCGGGTTCGTTCCCTACTCGCCGCTCGGGCACGGCCTGCTGACCGGGCAGATCCGCACCGTCGACGACTTCGCCGACGACGACTGGCGCAAGACCAACCCGCGCTTCACCGGCGAGAACTTCCAGCGCAACCTGCGCATCGTCGACGAAGTACAGGCCATCGGCGCCGAAATCGGCGCCACCCCGGCCCAGACCGCGCTGGCCTGGCTGCTGACCCGCGGCGACGACATCGCCCCCATCCCCGGCACCCGCCGCGTCTCACGCGTCGAAGAGAACACCGCCGCCGACGGTGTGGAACTCACCCCCACGCAGCTCGACCGCCTCAACAACCTCACACCCGCCGCAGGCGAACGCCACGACGAGACCAACATGGCCAGCATCGACCGCTGACCGCTGTTCCCGGCTCAGCCAGTGCTCCTGGACTTCGAAGGACTGACGCTCCGGCGAAGTTCCCGGCACGTCACACCAACCAACCCGCGTCCGTCTACCCATCTCACTGATCACTGAAGAGGTTTCTCATCATGTCCAAGGTTCTTCTTGTCATAGGCCACCCCAACCTGTCCCAGTCGAGGGCCAACGCGGCGCTCGTGGACGCCGTCCGCGACCTGGCCCATGTCACCGTGCACGACCTCTACGCCACCTACCCCGACTTCCAGATCGACGCCGCCGCCGAGCAGGCACTGCTGGCCGACCACGACGTGATCGTCTTCCAGCACCCCGTGTTCTGGTACAACACCACCCCTCTGTTCAAGCAGTGGCAGGACAAGGTCTTCACCCTCGGCTGGGCCTTCACCATGGACGGCTCCGCCTCGCAGCTGGCGGGCAAGAAGGCCGTCGTCGCCGTCACCACCGGCGTCCCCGCCGACCACTACACCCCCGAAGGCTCGAACCAGGCCACCATCGAGACCCTCCTCGGCAACTGGCACGCAACCCTGCGGCTCTGCCAGTTCGACATCCAGCCGATGGTCAAGCTGTACGGCACGGCTTTCGGCCTCTCCGACGAGGACCTGGCCACCGCCGCCAAGCAGTACAACGAACTGCTCGCCTCCTTCGCCGCCTGACTGCACTCTCACAACAACAGCCGCCCTCCCTGATCGCAACGCGGCGGTGACAGCCCTGCCAGAGTCTTGCCGAGCCAGCCTTCCGTCTCGGCTTCGGCGATTTGGACCCGGTGAACACCGTGGTGTTGCGGGTTGCGCCGATGGGGCCGTCGTGATGGTGCGACAATTGGGTCGGCCCGAGGCCCGGTGACTTCTTGGTGGGGCTGCTGGCCGTCAGTGCCAAGACGATCAGTCGCGTTGGGCCTCGCGGGATGCCGGTTGTCCGCTTCTGCGGGAGCTTCGACGGGTGATGCGCCTGGTCATCAGGGTGATAGCGGCCCAGGTGATCAGCGACTCGGAGTGCTGGACGAGGCGTTCGTAGTCGCGGGCGTGCCGGCGGGCGTGCATGACCCAGGCGTTGGTCCGTTCGACCACCCAACGGCGGGGAAGGACGACGAACCCCTTCGCGTCCTTCGGTCGGCTCACCGTTTTGATCGTGAGGTTCAGGTACTTCTTCGCCCAGGTCACGAGCTGTCCGGCATAGGCCGAGTCGGCCCAGACGATGGTGATCTCCGGGTGCATCAGCCGCAGCCGGAACAGCACTTCCTTCGCCGCATCACGGTCGGTGATGTTGGCCGCGGTGACCATGACGAACAGTGGCAGGCCCTTGGTGTCCACGACCAGGTGCCGCTTGCGGCCGTTGATTTTCTTCGCCGCGTCGTAGCCGCGAGAGTCCTTGCCGACGGTATCGGCGGCCTTCACCGACTGCGAGTCGATGATGGTGGCGACCGCACCGGGCGATCGGCCCATGTCGCGGCGCACTCGCTTGCGGAGCCGGTCGCGGATCTGACCGACGACTCCGGCCGCGGCCCAGCGGGCCATGAAACCGTAGGCCGTCCGCCAGGGCGGGAAGTCCTTCGGCAGCGCGCGCCACTTGCATCCCGTGTCGACGACGTACCGAATCGCGTCCACGATCTCCCGGCGGGGGTGCTTCTCCGGCCGTCCGCCGGCCCGGGTTTCGCAGGCCGGGGTGGGCAGCAGGGGTGCGATCAAGGCCCACTCGTCGTCCCAGGTGTCGGAGGGATAGCAGCGGCGACGCATCACGGTCTTCCCTTCCCTGGTGTCGGGTCGGGGCCCGGCCGCCGTCGGCGGCCGGGCCCGGTGGTCAGGCGTCGGTGAAGTCGGCGATCACGTCGAGCGTGGACTCCACCGAGCTGAGCTGGGTGTTCAGGTGCTTGATCCACCGGCCCTTGGGCTGCAGAGTGGCGTGCGGGGCGACGGTCCCGGTGATGAAGCGGCGGATCTCGGTGAGCTTGCCGCGGATGATCGCGACTTCGTAGGCCTGGAGTTCGGCGGGGTCGGCGCAGAACTTGTAGCCGTCCGGCCTGGTCCAGATCAGCGGCGGCCAGCCGCGTTCGGTGATGGTGTCCCGCAGGCAGGCCAGGCCTGATCGGGTCTGGTGGGGCGAGAGCTCGCTGGATCTGACCAGCTGGTTGAAGGTCAGACCGGCCGGCCGTGCCTCGAACAGCACGAAGCGGACGGTGTCGGCGTGCCGCTGGGCCGCCGGCGATCTGCGCTCGGAGGCACGGGGCATCGGCTATTCACCCTGCAAGAGCCGGGCCAGTTCGCCGTCGACGTCGACCTTCCCGGTGTCCACGGCCGTCTCGATCCAGTCCAGCGTCGCCCGCACCCGGGCTACGTTCTCGTGCACGACCACCCGTTCGTCGTCGCCGAGCTGCCGGTCGCGCATCGCGGGGACGACCCGGCCGGCCGCGGCGACGAACGCGTGGCAGGCGGTGATCAGGTCCAGGAACTCCACGGTCCGGTCGATCTTCTTGACCGCCGGGGCGACGGGGCTGGTCTCCTCGAAGTGCTCGCGGGCCTGCCGGCCCCGCTCGACCTGGGCGTGGTTGACCTGGTGGCGGGCGGTGTCGTCCGACATCGCCCGGAACGCGACGTCAGGACGTCGCAGCAGACCGGTGGTCACCGTCGCCGCGACGGTATCGTCGCGGGTCAGCTCCTCGACCGCGCGGACCTTGTCCGCCGGGGCGACCCGGGCGACGACGGCCGGACGCCGCAGGAAGTCCGGGGCGACCGCAGCGGCGACCTTGTCCTCGCGGGTCAGCTCCGCCACCGCCCTGACCTTGTCCTCGTCCTTCACCTGCGCGACCACCGACGGGCGCCGCAACAGGTCCCCGGTCACCGCCGCGGCGACCGCCTCGTCCTGGGCGAGGGTGTGGATCGCGCTGACCTTCTCCTGCGGGGTGACGGGCTTGACGACCTGACGGCCGACCCTGCGGTTCGCCTCGTCCGGCGTCCAACGGGACCTGCCCTCGGGCGGGGTGAGGATCGTGGCGAACCGTTCCTCGTCATCGGCGACGGACGCCAGGATCTGGTGGACCGTGAACGACACTCCCGACAACCGCCGGTCCTTCGGCCACTTCGACGCGGTCCACCGGGCCTTGTCCACCATCGCGTAGGACAGCCCGATGTCCTCGGCCAGGCGGAACAGCGAGTCCTTGACCGTGAACAGCGAATCGCTCCGCTCCTGGCCGCCGGACTCCCGCATCGGTTCGACTTCGAGTGCGTAGTCGCCGGTCGTGAACTGGATCCGGCTGGCGGTCTCCACCAGTTTCCGCAGCTCGGCGACAATCTCCGCGTACCGGTTCGCGCTGACGCTGCCGACCTTGTCGGCGATCTCGGTCTCTTCGTGCATGGCATCCACCACCCACCGCAAGGCCGGGACACGGCTCTGCGGCCGTGACGGGACCCGGCCCGCTTCTTTGACCGAGCGTCAGACCGTAAATAGGAAGATCACAACGAATGACCGGAAATGACCAATCTATGGCCGAAGGAGCGATCCGGTTGCGTTCGCGGTGCGGTCACTGTGACCGTTCGCCGAACGATTCCTTTCGGGTCCGCCAGGCCCTCGTGACGCACCGCCGCGAGCAGTAGACCGCATTCGAACGGCGGTCCACCCCCGCGACCCAAGTAGTCCCGCACTCGGGACACTCGGCCCGGCCGGCACCACCCAGTTCCGCGGCGACCCGCTTGCGCAACCGCAGGTCCCGACGCCACTGCCTGGCACGACACACCGTTGAGCAGAACCTCGCCCGAGGCGGGGCGTCCGGCCTCAGCCGACCCTCGCAGTTCTCGCACACCCGCTCTACAGCCTGCCCGGCGTCCTCGGACACCCAGCCAGCCTAGGGCACAAAGCTACTCAAAACCTGGGATCGAAAACAGGCACTCAGCCCGGTTCAGCCGTCGAATCTCAGCCCAGTCCTCCACGTGGATCACCCTCTCTTCTTCCCGACTCCAGAATCATGAAGTCAGGATGATCAAGAGATCGCAGAGTGGCCCGATTTTGATGCGCCGACCGTGGCCTTCAATTCACCCGCTGCCGACAGTAGTGCCGCAGATCGAGGCCCTGCTCCCCGCACGCGCGGGGATGGTCCCGCACCCACACCCTCCCCGCCTGCCGCGACCACCAGACTGCTACGACCGGTGCCATGACAGAGGAGACGGCGAGCAAAGCGGAGATGGCGGCCGACTGCGGGCCGACGCGGCGTCAAAGTCGGCCCGCCGGTAGTGGCCAGGAAGGCGTGAGAGGAGGCGTATCTGGCAGCGATTGAGACAGCCGCGGCCCAACGCCTCGATCTGGTCCACTACCGGGTGCAATAGGCGTTCGGGGCCTGAGAACGGGTACTCAGGCCTCGGCCCGCGAGGGGACCGCCGCTTCGGTCCTGCCTGCCGCTGCAGCAGGTCTGTTAGTCGTGGGGTGACGTTCGCCGCCAGAGTGACGCGCGCTGCGTGGACCGCCGTTTTCTGTGCAGCCGGGTCACGGCTATTGCCAGTTGTGGCAGGTGTAAGGAGCGGTGCTGTTGAGGTAGCCGTGCAGGCCGGCGTTGGGGTATTCGATGATGTCGTCGGGGAGTTCGTGGATGGTGAACCATTCCAGGGCCAGGCATTTTTCGGGTTCGGTGTTGACGGGGTGTCCTTGCCAGGTGGTGGCTTCGAAGAAGAAGCCGATGCGTTCTACGGCGTCGTTCTGGCGGTGGTGCACGACGTGGACGAGGCGGAGAGCTGCGAGATTGACGGTGACGCCGGTTTCCTCGAGGAGCTCGCGGGCGGCGCCCGCGAGCAGGGTTTCGCCGTGGTCGAGTTTCCCGGACGGCAGGTGCCAGCGGCCGTAGCCGTAGGAGCCGCCTCGCTGGGAGAAGAGGATCTTGTCGCCGTCGCGGAGGATGACGTGGGTGTCGATGACGGGTGTCGCCGGTGTTGCGCTCATGGTCCTTGGGGGGTGGATGGGGGTTCTGGGGGCACTGACGCTAGCGGCAGGTTCGGTATGGCGTCGGCGATTCGCCGTGCTACGTCCGATGGTGTGGATGCACCGTTGTCGAGGAGCAGGACGCTGACGCCCTTGTCGGTCAGGTAGTCGACTGCTTGCCGGTAGAGGCCGACTTCGCGGCGCGGACCGGTGGGGTCGAGGTGCCAGCGGTGCGTGATGCCGCGCGCGGCGATACGTGCGGAAATCCGCGCCGGTTCGGCGGTGAGGATCACTGCCAGGTCCGGCAGCGGGGCGTGCTGGTTGATGACGGTCAGGAACTCGAGGGGAACGCCGTCGAGCTGCTGCAGCACCAGGGTGGAGGGCAGGTAGCGGTCACTGATGATGAGTTCGCCGGCCTGCAGCGCCGGTCCGATCACCGTTTCGACGTGTTCGTAGCGGGTGGCGACGAGGCAGGCCAGGGCCAGGCCGTGGATGCGGTCGGCGTGGGAGCGGGTGAAGGTGCCCAGCGCGGTGGTGGTTGGCTCGACGGTGCGGCGGATGGTGCGGCCCTGCCGGTGAGCAGGTCGTACAGGGCTTGCACGGTGGTGGACTTGCCCACGCGCTTGGTTCGTCGATGCTGACGAACCAGCCTCGCCTGCCGCTCACGCCGCTGTCTCCTGCGGGTGCTGGTTGCGTTCGTGCTGCTCGCGGGCGAGCGTCGAGCGGAGGCGGTGCAGAGGATGGACTGCTGCTCCCCGCACGCGCGGGAATGATCCCCGGACGCGCCGCACGTCATCCGAGAGACCAACTGGATCAGGCTTGTTTCGTGTTGCTCTCGCCGAGTGCTGTGCGCAGCCAATCGAGTGAGTCTGTTTCGAGTACCGCTTCGGCAAGCGCATGGGCGGTTTTCGTGGTGAGGCGGCTGCGGCTGTTGTCGATCCAGCGTTGCGCGTTCTGATATCCCTGGGCCTTGTACTCGATGCCTTGGATCAGGCATTCCAGCTTGTCGGCGTCCCGTGCGCAGACCGCCTCCGGGGACTCCTTGGCCTCGTATTCGTCGATCAGCTCGCGTACCGCCTGAGCCAGAATATCGGGCATCTGTGCGACCTGGTCGGCCGTGACGTGGCGGGGGTCAGCCTGCGGCGCGTATGTCCTGCCCAGGTAGTTCACGTCCCCGGTACGGGTTTCCTGCGAGTCGTGCCATACCGCAAGGAATGCCGCCCTGGCTGGGTCCGCCCCTTCCAGCTTGGCGATGATCGTCGCGATGAGCGCGGTGCGCCACGAGTGATCAGCGACCGACTCCGGCTCTTTGACCCCGGCCATCCACCATCCGGTGCGTGCGGTGTTCTTCAGCGTCCCCGCCTCGTACAGGAATCGTGCCACCGCGGTCAGGTCCTCGGACACCGTCAGGCTCCTCTCACGCCTCGGCGAGGCGGATCGCGTACCGGATGCTCTCCAGCTCCCGCCGTCCGCGCGGCGAGAGTTCCCCGCTATCCAACATGATCGATAGCCTCTCGCGCAGCGCCCGAGACGTTGCACCCGAGCGGAGCAGGCCGGGCCGGGCCTGGAGAAGGGCCCAAATGCTATGGATGTTGAGTTCCACATAGCCGTGCCCGGGCGTGATCCCGTCGACGAGATGTCTCAGGAGCCTGTCGCCTGCCCACGGCCCTGGAGAGCGGTCGGCGATGAAATCGTCGGAGAGCTCGACTTGCCTCACCTCGCCGACCCAGTAGCCGAAGTAGTTGAGGTTGGCAGCTTCCCCGGCATCGTTGTCCACCAGAGCTGAGTCGATGAAGTGAGACAGGCGATCAACATCGCCCTGCCGGGCGGCAATGGCAGCCACACTGCGGGCGTTCAGCCAGCCGGTAAGCCAATCGGCTGGCCGCTCGCGGCGCTGCTGGTGAACGAGCCAGTCCTCCGTGTCCGTCTCGCGGTCGTATCCGCACAGGTAGAGGGCTTGGCGACGCAGGAGGAACTGGTCCGTACCGCGCGCCTGCTCTGCAGCGCGCCGCATCTGAGCGAAGAAGCCCCGCCGCTCAGCCGACGACAGTTCGGGCCCGGACGGAGCCGGTCCGCGGCGAGGATGGGGTGGCGCGGGCAGGTTCCGCACGGGTTGTGGCGGGACGCCGTTGAGCGGCCACACCAGCACTTCGGCGAACTCGCGTTGCATCACCATCGCGCCGAGCGGGCTCTCCTCGACCTGGGAGTCTTCCTCAAGGACGCCCGCGAGGAGCACATCCGCCTCCAAAGCTCGCTCCAGCACTTGTAAGAGAGCGGACGCGGTACCCATCTGCATCAGCCGGCGGCGGTGGACAAGCATCTGCCCGACAGGCACCGCGGTCAGTGGACGCCGCCCGGTCTCCCACCCCGCAATCGTGTTCAGGCTCACCTTCAGGCGCTCTGCGACCTCCTCCTGCGTGAAGCCTTGCTGTTCCCGTATCACCCGCCAGACATGACCGCTGATAGCGCCGAAACGACCGCGCGAAGTCATACCCGTACTGCCGGTCAGGGTTTGTCGAGGGCTCGGCTGCATGGGAGGTCCAATCCGGGCATTTTCAGCAAGCCACCTGTACTCGCGGTCACTTCAGTATCTGCAACGGCTTTTCTACCGTATTCGCCATCCCCCGTGAGCCTAGTAGGGAGGCAGCAACTCATGGGCTTAGTTCACGCTCTTCAGTCAATTGTGCCAACCCGTCCCCGTCCGGTGCTGCAACCCGCCATCGAGGTTGAGATGACGACGACAGCTGTACGGACGCCTCGGACGGTCCCCAATTGCGACGAGGACGCCATGGGTCTGATTTTCGAGGTTGCTTCACGCCGTGGCGGCACCCCGCCTCGAGAAAAGGACATGCGCAGAGTGGGTGCCATACGGCGGATCGTGGCCGCGCGGCTTCGGTACTGCGGGCTCGAGGCAATGATGTACGACGTCACGCTGATCGTCTCGGAATTGCTGACCAACGCGTTGCTGCACAGCGGAACGACGGAGATCAGCCTGACCATCGCTGTCCGCGACGGCTGCCTTCAGATCACCGTCCGGGACGGTATGGCCGGATGCGCCGAGCCCGGTGAGGCCGAAGAGGGTGCTGAGTCGGGGCGCGGTCTCGTTCTCGTTGACCACCTGGTTGAGGAGAACGGCGGCGCATGGGGGACCAGCGACGCAGGCGCAGTCACCTGGTGCCGTCTCACTGTTCCGGCCAAGGAGAAGGCGTGATGGCCACTGCCCCAGGGCCAACCAGGGTCGTACCTGTGTGGGCGCCGCCGTTAGACCCCGAAGCCCTGGAAACAGTGCTGATCAAGGTTCGCGCGTGGCAGCCCTTCGACGGTGAATCGCTCCTCGACGACATCGGCGCAGTCCTCGACGATGTCGTCCCAGCCGAGGAAGCCCTCGACGACCACGACCTGCGGCTCCGCGGCCACCTGATGCAACTCGTCGCTATCGCCGTCGCTGCTGAGGTGGGCCAGAAGGATCCAGAAGCGGAACAACTGATCGAGCGGGCCCGCAGGTTGCGCACCGAGGCCATGCCAGGCGACCACCTGCACGCCGTCGGGCACCTGCGCCGGATGGCCTGGGTTGTCAACGAACTTCACGAGCGTCTCGGCGCGATCAAGTGCCTCCGGGAGGCGGCCTGATGCTGGGTCCCCTACTTCCGTACAGCCCGCCCGCCTCGCCTGGAAAGACGAATCGTTCCATGCCCACTACCGCAGCCAGTTCGGCCGTAGTCCCGTACGTCATCCAGCGGGTGGGGGAGGAGGCCGCACCTGACAACCTGATCATCAGGCGCAGCGCGCCGGGACGAAGCCGGCTCCACTACTGCGACGAAGACCCCCGGGACCGCGATCCGCGCGGTGTGCTGTACGCGCGGGTCGGATGGAATCCGCTGGGTGCGGACGGGATGCCGACCGGGGAACCCCTGTGGAAGTTCATGCACCCGCACCGGCAGATGGCGACCATGCAGACCCTCCGGTGCCAGGTGTGCACACAGCCCGCCAGGACGAAGATCGGCCTCATCTTCCTCGCGGGACCCAGGGACGAAGACCCCACCCGGATGGAGATCCTGACGAATCAGCCTCCGGTGTGCGCCCGGCACGTGCGCACCGTTGCGGCGCTGTGCCCGCACATGGAGAAGCAGCCGATGGTCTTCCTCGCCCAGAGCGCCCCCATGTATGGCGTGAGCGGAGTCCTCTACGGCCGCCTCGCCCGCGGAGGCTTGCACGTCGTTGCCCGCCCTGACGTCGCCGTGCCCTACGGGAACCCCGACCTGGCCACGTTCCTCGCCTCGCAGATGGTCCGCCGGCTTTCGAGCTTCCGCGTCCTCGACCTCGGCGAGCTGCTCAAGAAGCTCGGGACCGCCGCATAGACCCCTGCCCGGTGGCCCGGAAGACCGTCCGAGCCCAGGACGCCGGGCAGGCCAGCAAGAGCACATCAACCTCTCTGAACAGGAGAAACAGAATGACCGCAGCAGCAACCATTCCGTTCGCCGCCCGCGCGGCGGCCCCGCCGTGCCTGGTAGCCACTTCGATCGACGGCGTTCGCTGGGACCAGGACCGCCAGATCAATGTGGCTGCGGACGGCCGACCCTGGCACACCAAGACGCAGGCCGCGTCGACCACCGACACCAACCTGGACGGCCAGGGCGACGACGTCTCCGACCCGTATTTCGCGCCCGCGTCATGAGCACCGCCGCTCGCCCTGTGCTCGTTGTCGCTGAACAGCTCGACGCGGCGGCCGACATGGTCGTCGACCAGCTCAACCAGCGCGACGTGCCCGTGATGCGATTCGACGTCGCACGGTTCCCGCAGCAGCTCACCCTGACCGGCACGCACCTGCCGCAGGAACCGGGCTGGACAGGGACTATCGACGACGGGCACCGGACGGTGCGGCTCGAGGAAGTGCGGGCCGTCTACTGGAGGCGGCCCGCACCTCCCCAGATCACCGACACCGTTCCCGAGCCCTACGCCACCTGGGCGCAGAACCAGGCCGACGCCGCGATCCTCAACGTGCTCGCCGCCCTGCCCGGCGTGCCGTGGCTCAACAACCCGCACGCCGACCGCATCGCCGCTCACAAGCCGCAGCAGCTCGTCGCCGCGACCCGCTGCCGCATGACGGTGCCGCGCAGCATCATCACCAACAGCCCGGACGCGGCGCGGGCCTTCGCGAAGGAGGTGGACGGCCCGCTGATCTGCAAGCCCGTCCTCGGCGGCCGACTCGATACCGGCGCGGAGCGCCGCCTGATGGTGGCCACCCATCGCGTCGACCCAGCCGACTTCGACGACAGTATCCGCACCACCGCCCACTACTTCCAGGAGGACATCCCCAAGGCGTACGAGGTGCGCCTGATCGCCGTCGGCGGGCAGATCTTCGGCGGCAAGCTGATCACGACGAGCGAGGCCGCCAGCACCGACTGGCGGACCGACTACGACCACATCGCGTACGACACCGTCGACGTCCCCGACGACATTGCGACCGCAGTGCGCCGGTTCCTCGCCCACTACGGCACCGCGTTCGGGGCGTTCGACTTCGCCGTAACCCCCGCAGGACAGTGGGTGTTCTTCGAGAACAACCCCGCCGGTACCTGGGGATGGGTCGAGAATCGCACCGGCCTGCCGATCGCCGCGGCGCACGCCGAATATCTTATGGGAGCCACCGCATGAACGAGCCCGACGACGGAGCTTGCACTGCCGCACGCCGGCGCATGGCCGCCCGTCTCACGGCTGAGCACGTGAGCGGGTGGGCAGAGGCGTTCGCCTCCGTTCCCCGCCACCTGTTCGTGCCCCGCTTCTACCGACAGGACGGCACCGGAGCGTGGCAGCCGCTCACCGGGACGGACCCGGCATACCCGGAAGCGGTCTACAGCAACACGGCGCTGACCACGCAACTCGACGAACACGGCGTCCCCACCAGCTCCTCCAGCCAGCCCTCGATCATGCTGGCCATGCTCGAATCCCTGGACGTGAGCGAGTCAAACCGCATTCTCGAACTGGGGACCGGCACCGGATACAACGCCGCCCTGCTCTGCCACCGGCTCGGCGACGCGAACGTGACCAGCATCGACATCAACCCCGGCCTCGTCGAAACCGCGGCCCGACACTTGCGGCAAGCAGGCTTCAACCCGACCCTCGCGATCCGCGACGGCGCCGAGGGATACCCCGACAACGGGCCCTACCAGCGCATTATTTCGACCGTCGGCCTCCACACCATCCCGAGACCGCTCCTACAGCAGACGGCCCCCGACGCTGTCATCGTCGCCCCGCTCGGATACGGCATCGTCCGCGCCACCGTCACCGCCCCTGGCCACGCAACCGGTCGCTTCCTCGCCACCCCGGCGCACTTCATGGCACGGCGCACAGGCGGAGCAGGGCCCCGGTTCGACGCCGCCCTCGAACAGAGCCCCACCGTCACCGGTGTTCCGCCCGCGGACCTGCTCAGCCGGCTCAGGTTCCCCGCATCGGTGGCCCTGCCCGGCTACACATCCTGCAGCTGGCGTGGGGAGGACGGAGAGCTCGATGCCGTCGGACTGTGGACGCCCGACGGATCCACCGCCATCGCCCACACCTCGGGCACCGTGCGCCAGACCGGCCCGCGAAGGCTGTGGGACACCATCGAAGACCTGGCGAAGATCTTCGGGGACGAACCCGAACGCGATGCCTTCCTGCTGACCATCACACCCACCACCCAGACCGTGTTCTACGAGAACGAAGACGGACCCAACTGGGTTCTCCCAGCCATGCCCTGACCGCCACCCCGAACCGGTCCCGCCCATCCCGCCCTCCCCCTGGCGGGATGGGCGGGACCTTCTGTTACAGGGCCACGCCGAATCGCCCGGTGTACTACTGCGCAGCCGGGCTGCCGCCCTCACACGTCCATGGACCCGTGCTTGAAGGCCCTCGGCCTGGAGCCCGGCCCACCAGCTCCGGACGACGCCGGACTCGAGCGCGGCGACTTTCCCACCGGTTCGATCGGGCCTTGAGAGCGAGCTTGTACGCCGACGGCCACCAACCGTCACCGCCCTGGGCTTTCCCCCCGGCAAGGACACCCATCCTGGTGCTGTCCACCAGTACCTGCCCAGCGGCTGCGGCCTCCTGGACGGTGACACCTGCGAGACCGCACGTCCGCATCGGGATACCCCCGCGTCGGCGGGGAGGAGCCGATCCTGAGGCGGTGCCGCGCCCAATGGCCTTGGTGCAGCAGCTGGTTTGCACCGGGCGTTCTCGACGTAGGGAGAGGCGGCCCGTATATGCCTCGTAGACTCGGTGGTGGGACGTCGAGCCGTAAGTCTGACCATAGACGGAGAGAAGTTGTCCGATTTGCCGGTATCGGTGAAAGTCAATGAAAATGCTCTGCCGGGCCGGTAGCGTCGCAGGTCAGACAGTCTGCTCCCCGCACGCGCGGGGATGGTCCCTGTCCGCCGCGGTAGTCGCCCGAGGGCAGGAACTGCTCCCCGCACGCGCGGGGATGGTCCCTATCCATGATCATCGACGACGCCCTCGCCCGCCTGCTCCCCGCACGCGCGGGGATGGTCCCGCGAGCAACCGTGACCGTGCTCGTGCCAAAGGCTGCTCCCCGCACGCGCGGGGATGGTCCCTCCATCGGCTTCGACGACTACACCGTCCCCGACTGCTCCCCGCACGCGCGGGGATGGTCCCACTTGTTCACCATAAAGTCCGTGCTCCTGATCCTGCTCCCCGCACGCGCGGGGATGGTCCCTCCCGGACCCCCCGCGCCTGCAGCCCCCCTGCCTGCTCCCCGCACGCGCGGGGATGGTCCCTCGCCGGACGTGGACTGGTGCTGAGCCTTCGCCTGCTCCCCGCACGCGCGGGGATGGTCCCGATGTCACCACCATGTCCGACGGGAACAAACGCTGCTCCCCGCACGCGCGGGGATGGTCCCTGCCACGGACCCATGGGGCTGTTCAGGGACAACTGCTCCCCGCACGCGCGGGGATGGTCCCATCTTGCGGACGCCGTCGGCGCCAACCCACCCCTGCTCCCCGCACGCGCGGGGATGGTCCCTACAGCCAGCTGCGGAATGATCCCGGCGAGGTCTGCTCCCCGCACGCGCGGGGATGGTCCCGCCGTCTCCGCAGGCACCGACATCTCCCTCGGCTGCTCCCCGCACGCGCGGGGATGGTCCCTCCTGCACGGAGTTGCCGAGATTGTGACGGTCCTGCTCCCCGCACGCGCGGGGATGGTCCCTGCGCCTGGGACTCTTTCCAGTGGTCCGGCGGCTGCTCCCCGCACGCGCGGGGATGGTCCCAGGTGGGCTGACCGATGCCGTCGATCGCCCCACTGCTCCCCGCACGCGCGGGGATGGTCCCGCCGAAGGACGTCGACGCCTCCATGCGCTGGTCTGCTCCCCGCACGCGCGGGGATGGTCCCCACTAGGTGACGTCACCGACGCTCACCGATGCCTGCTCCCCGCACGCGCGGGGATGGTCCCGTCAGGAAGCGCGCAATGTCCCCGAGGCTGAACTGCTCCCCGCACGCGCGGGGATGGTCCCCAGTCGTCCACGCCCGGGGCCGGTGACACGGCCTGCTCCCCGCACGCGCGGGGATGGTCCCATGGGCTGGCTGCGGAGTGCGAATTCGAACGTCTGCTCCCCGCACGCGCGGGGATGGTCCCATCCTGGAACACACCCGCGCAGGCGCCCGCTACTGCTCCCCGCACGCGCGGGGATGGTCCCAAGGCCGGCGGGGTCGGGACCAGCCCGCATTGCTGCTCCCCGCACGCGCGGGGATGGTCCCGGGTTGGGCCGGTTCCACAGGTCCAGCGCGGCCTGCTCCCCGCACGCGCGGGGATGGTCTCGTGCCGCCGACTACTGAGGCGCGTGGCCCTGTGGCGGGGTGGGATGTGCTGCCGTCGTACGTGACGCCTGCCTTCAGCCGAGGCCGAGGGTGCTCAGGGCTGTGGTCCAGTCGCCGGCGATGGCCTTCTGCGCGGCCGTCAGGGAAACCTTGCCGGCGCAGACCGCGGTGTGGAGTTTCGTCTCCACCGGGTCTTTGGCGTTGTTGACCCCGCCGCCCGTCTTGTGGCCCGGGTCCGGCGGCTCGACCCAGAGGTTCCGCGGATCGTTGGGGTCGCCGCCGAGCTGGAGGCTGATCAGGTGGTCGTACTCGGCATCGCCCATGCGGCCCTTGTAACCGTAGGAGGCCGCGTTCAGCGCCTTCTCCTTTCCGGTGACGGAGGTGGATGGCCGGATGCCGGAGGTGTAGCCGCCCTTGCGGCAGATCGTGGACTTCAGATTCTCCTGCGTGACTGCTGGAGAGATTGCACCCGGCGTGCATGCCGGGTCCTCCAGCGGCTCCCCGTTCTCGTACCGGAAGTGGCAACTCCCCGCTGGAGGCTGCTTCTGGACGGTGTAGGTGGCCTGCGGGCCCGCCCCGACCGCGATCGCCCGGCCCGGGCCGCCTCGTGCATCCGTGCTCGAAGGCCCCGTGGCCGCAGTCCCGGTCGGCGACGCGGCAGATCCGCCCGTTGCGGTCGGTGAGCAGCCCGCCAGGAACACCGCGGCGAACAGCACGGATGACGCGACACGGTAGCTGGAGCGCATGACGACCCCCCACGAGCAGGAATTGGCTGGGCACATCCTGCCCGGCCGGCGCGTCAGCACACCGGCCGGGGCCCGCGCGAAGGAGCACGAACGTGCCCGGCAGGCCGCGGCCGCCGACGACAGTGCGCGCACGCTGGGCGCGGGCAAGAGCGCATCGGCATTCACCGGGCCGTATGCGAGGTTGTACGTGTCCAGCCAGTAAGTCCAGCCCCGATGGCGAGACCGTCCACTCCCGCGGTCGGTGGTCGGTCCCCCTGTAACGACGGGCGTGTCCCGCGTTCCTTGCAGAGGCTTCATGTACCGCCCTGCTTCCGTTGTCAGCCGATTCCGGTCACCGAGAGTGCGGTTGTCCAGTTGTTGCGGATGGCGGAGCGGGCGGCGGAGAGGGTGATGGTGCCCTTACACACGGCGTTCTTCAGCTTCGTCTCGACGCCGTCCTTCGTCGTGGCGGTCTTGGTTCCCGCGTATGGCTCGGGCCACAGGTTTCCGGGGTCGCGGGGTGCGCCGCCGAGCTCGAGGGGGACGAGGTGGTCTTCCTCGTAGGAGGACATGGCGGTGTCCGCGTAGCCGTAGTCGATGATTCCCTGGGCTTTGAGGGGGTTGGTGTAGGAGGTGGGCGGTCGCACGGTGGCGGTCCAGCCGGAGACGCAGATGGTGGAGCCGATCGTCGACTGGGTGACGTCCGGGTTGTAGGCGCCGGGGGTGCAGGACGCATCGGGGAGCGGCAGGCGTGACTGGGAACAGGTGGCGGCGAAGGCGGGTGCGGAGCCGGCGCCGATGATGAGGCCGGCGGCGGCGAGGGTCAGTGCGCAGGTGCTGGCGGCGATGCGTGTGAGGGGGCGCATGTGGTCTCCGGCTGTCGGCCCGGGCGGGGTGTCCCGGGGATGGGGACATGACAGCGCAGAGCCGGGCTACGCGGGTAGACCCGGGGAGGTGAAATCTGTGTATGCAAACCGTTGACGTCTGATCAACTCCCACCGTTTCGACGGTAGTCGCCGCGTGTGGCCGCGCGTCCTGACGTCCCCGCGCCGGGCACCCCGACGCTGTCAGGCTGCTCGGAGCCCCCGCCCCGGCCTGGGGACGGCCGGGGGAGGGGGCTCCGTGCAGGTGTTCAGCGGTACCAGTACTTGACGCCTCGGTGGTGCGAGCAGGTGCCGCGGGCGTGGGCACTGTAGGACCAGGTGCCGTCCTTGCATTTCGCTGTTGCCCCGTGCGGGTGCGGTGAGTTGGCCTTGCACACGCCCGTGGTGTGCCGGGCGCACGTGGCCGCTGCTGCGTCGGTCGCCACCGCGACCGGGGCGACGAGCGCGGCCGCCAGTACGGCTGCCGCGACGGCGCTCCTGAATGTGGTCAGCATCAGGCTTTCCCCTCCTGTGGATCCGGAGAGGCGATCATGGACCGGGCTGCCGGGAGGCGGCGGCCGGCCCAGTCAGCAGTCATCAGGCTGTGACGGTCGTGGCCCGGCCGTAACGGCACGTTCGAGTCGTACGTACACGCGCGCGACCCGCACGGGCGGCGCGATCAGGCGCTGTACTGCTCGGGCTTGGGTGTGCGGGACATGAGCGCGGCGGCCGCGTCCGGGACGCTGGTCGCGCCGTCGATCACCGCGGCGACGACCTCGGTGATCGGCATCTCGGCATCTCGGCCCCGTGGACCCGTGACAGGCCCAGGATCGCCTTGCAGGACTTCACTCCCTCTCAACGCGCGGCTTCCCAAGTCAAGTCGCCCAGGTCGTCGACCCTGCCCACACAGGTCGCCTCGGCACCGCCGAGAGCAGCATGCTGCAGCAGCACCGGCGTCTGTGTTTCGAGCGCGACAGCGACATCCCGAAGCATCGAACCGATCGAGTCCCACATCGGCAGCCCGAGCCCCCAGCGCTCGTGGTTCCAGAGAAAAACCGCCCCGTGAGACCCGCCGGGCCGAAGGTCAACGATCAGGCCGTCACCGCCCGGGCTCATCGCAATAGGCATGAACTCCGGCAGAAACCGCGGCTCCGGCTCTCCGTTCGCATCGAACGTGAGCCCTTCCTGCTCTGCGACCAGTAGCCAGATCTCCCGCGTCTCCAGGGCCTCGTCCAGGTCTACCGGAGCGAACGCTCCGGGAATCCAGTAGTGGGGGCGGGCGGGGGGGGGGGCCCCCCCCCCCCCCCCCCCCCCCCCCGCGGGCCCCCCCCGCGCCACCCCGCGCCCCCCGCCCCGCCGCCCCCCCCCCCCCCCCCCCCGCCCGCGCCCCCCCCCCCCCGCCCCGGGGGCCGGGCCCCCCCCCCCGGGGGGGGGGGGGGGCGCCCCGGCCCCCCCCCCCCCCCCACCACTCCCGCACGTCCGCCGGCAGTGTCACAGCCAGGGACGCCTCAACGCCATCAAGGCGTCCCTGGTCCACCGCTGACCTGAGCGGGGACAGCTGAACACGGGTCTTCAGCCAGAGACCGATTCGATCCCATGACTCCCGCACACTATCGTGATCAATTGAGGTCATGGCGGGCAGTCTGCCAGCCCGCTCCGACAACGGCTCATGCCCCCGACCAGCAGGCCCTCAACAGGCAGACTGAGGGGCCCTGCGCTTCTCGGACAGCGGCGTTGAGGGTTCTACCTATGCTGCTGCCTGCAACTCCTCGTACTCGGCGTGGACTTCTGCGGGAGTCTTGTAGCCGAGTCCGGAGTGGAGGCGTTTTCGATTGTAGAACGTCTCGATGTAGCGGACGATCGCCCGGTGGGCGTGTGCGCGTGTCGGGAACGTAGTTCGGTGTACGAGTTCGTTTTTGAGGGCGCCGAAGAATGATTCGGCCATCGCATTGTCCCAGCAGACACCGGTGCGGCCGACCGACGCTCGCAGGCCCAACGAGCGCAGCTTGCAACGAAGTTCTCGAGACGTGTATTGGGCGAGTTCAACCAGTCGTTGCAACACCGGGCTGTTGCAGCGAGCGTAGCTGTTCTTCGAAGGCCTCGGCCGGCGTCCGCCAACCCAGGACTTTGCGGGGCCGGTTGTTGATCGCCATGGCGACGGCTTCGAGGTCCGTGACCGACCAGCGGGAGAGATCGGTGCCCTTCGGGAAGTACTGGCGCAGCAGCCCGTTCGTGTTCTCCGGCGTGTTCGGCAAGTTGCCAGCTGTTCTTGCGGGCCACCGGGGCGAGCAGTGCACGCACGTAGTCCCGCATGCGGCGGCGTGGTTCGACGCGGCCGAAGTGGTGCCCGATGGTGGTGAAGAGGTGGTCCAGGTCCCGGTCCCAGGTTTCGGTTGCCTGTTCGGTGATCACAACTTGAGGCTTCCCAGGGCCCGGGTCGACCTTGCTGTCGTGGGCACTCCTTCGAGGGGCATGCGGGCAGAAGCCGTCCGTGACGGCATCCTGCCCGCTACACTCCCACCGCTCGACGTTTCCCCAGGTCAAGCCACGAAGTACTGCTGGAGTACTAGGGCGCGTATCGAGTCGTGATCAATCTGCGGGATTCGCCCTCGCGGTGGGGCCCGGACCCGTAGACCGTCTTGAGTGACGCGAGTGCAACTGACCGACGCCGAGTGGGAGTTCATCGGGCCGTCGGCGAGTACGGTCCGTACCCCGAGCGGCTGCGGCAGCAGTTCGAGGGCGTGATCTGGCAGTTCAAGACGGGCGGGCAGTGGCGGGAGATGCCGCGAGAGTTCGGTGCCTGGTCGACCGTCCACAACCGCTTCCGCCAGTGGCGTGACGCGGGAGTCTTCGAGGCCCTGCTGGAGGGGCTGATCACGGAGGCCGCGAAGCGGGGCGAGGTGGACCTGTCCCTGGTCAGTGTCGACTCCACAACCGCGCGGGCCCACCACGACGCCACCGGGATGCACCTGGACCAGGGCGTCCTCACCGCCAGCGCTTGTGGGACTCCATCGCGGAACAACACCCTGACGAATGGGCGCAGCCGATGCAGGCCGCGGCCCGGGTCTGGAACATGCACAGGCAGCACCAGCGCTGACCTCCGATACGGCCCCGCTCCTGGTGGGCTTCATCAGCCCCCGGACCGGCTCGACGCCGCTCGAGCGCGCAGCAGCACGAGCGGAACCAGCCGACCACGGAGGCCGCTGCGTGACCCGTGGATTCTTCGTCACCCTCGACGGTCTCAGGGCGTCGGGAAGGCGACGACGATCGCCGCGTTGCACCAGACCAGCCAAGGAGCTGCGCTTCCATGAAGAAGCCGCGGCGGCCCTCGAAGAGCACGGTGTCGGCGTACTGCGTTGATTCGTCGACCACCACTCCATCGGGGGTAGCCGGCAGCGTCTGGTTTGGCGGCCTTGGCGTGGCCGCGCGGGCTCCGAGGCAAGTCAGCGTAGGGCGGGACGGAGAGGGAGGTCCGGGGCGCCACGCATGTCACCAGCAGGATCACCGCGTGCGGGATGACAGCGCACCCGCTCCAGCTACTGGGACCTCTTACAGTCCGGGAGCGTCAAATCCGTTGAGGGCCCACAGCGCGCCGGTGTACCACAGCACTCCGATGGCGCAGACGAGGACGCTGCCGGTGACCGGGAGCATCCAGCCCGGCAGGCGACGGCTGCGCACCACGAGCACCTTGGCGACGAACGCGCCGTACAGCACGCAGCCGGCAATGGAGTGCAGGAGGACTCGCGTGCTTGTGGTCTCCACCCCGTAGGTGCGGACGCAGTGGTACGCGATGGGCAGCGACAGCAGGAAGGCGACCAATCCCAGCACACGGTGTCCGGTACGCACGGGGCGAGGCGCGGCCGCGAGGCCGGGAAGGCGGTGGTACATCCACAGAGCCAGCAGGAG
Source organism: Streptomyces sp. NPDC005784 (assembly GCF_042871525.1). Taxonomy (NCBI): domain Bacteria; kingdom Bacillati; phylum Actinomycetota; class Actinomycetes; order Kitasatosporales; family Streptomycetaceae; genus Streptomyces; species Streptomyces sp. NPDC005784. The sequence continues at coordinate 41,484 of NZ_JBIAIQ010000040.1, read as the reverse complement.
CTGGACGAGCGCAAGGCCGAACAGGGCGCTGCCCAGACGGGCCTTGAGGTCGACGGCGTCGGTGCCGTGGGCGCCGAACAGTCCCATCCCGTACTGGGGGCTGTGATGCCGTCCCGTCACCCAGATCGCCACCGCCACGGCGGCGCCCAGCACCAGCGCGACGGCGCCCCCGGCGGAGCGTCGCCCGGAAGCGCGGTGTCCTTCGGTCATCGTCGCGTCCGCTGCTCGGCGACGGACGGGGCGGCGGTCAGCTCAAGTCCACTTTTTGGCCGCTGGTGTTGAGCACGTACCAGGCGGCGCCGAACTGGTTGAGGCCCTGGCCGTTGGTGTCACCCGGCTTGGAGTCTCCGGCGTACCCGTACAGCGGATGCCCGTTATAGGTGACCTGCATCTTGCCGTCGGACCGCTTCGTGGTGCCCAGCAGTGCGGACTTGGCCGAGCCGCTCGCCGTCGGGCTGCCGGACGTCAGCAGCGGTGGCCAGGCCGCGGCGCACGAGCCGGTGCAGGTCGACTGCGTCGACTTGTCCGCCTCGAACAGGTAGAGGGTGTTGCCCTTCGCGTCGGCCAGGATCGTGCCGAGCTTGCCTGCCGTGGCGGTCATGACCGCGGCCTGAGCACCGGCCGAGGCGCTGCTTGCTGCTGCGGACGCGCTTTGAGCGTAGCCGGACGCACTGCTCGTGGCCCCGTTCGACGGCGTCGCCGACGAGGACGACGAACCACTACTGCTGGAGCAGCCACTGGCGCCGACGCCGAGCACCACAGCGGCAGCGGTCCAGGCAACAACAGCCAGGCGGGTGCGCCTCATCACAGCTCCACAGCATCGCAGTGCCCCGGACGGCTGACCGACGCATCGGAGTCATGCTCCCCGCAGCTCCCGGATCCGCGTGCTCCGCAGCGCCGCAGCACCGGGCGATTTCGCCCAGATGGATGCCCCGACGACACCCGATTCCGGCACGGCCGATGCCGAGTGTGATCGTGTACGGCACTGGCCTACCTTGACGACCTGGGCTCGAGGAGCAGGACACGCCTCGGGCCCGTAGTCGGTGCTGGAGGGATCACTAACTGTCGTGCCCTTCCTGTTCATCGAGGAGTTGGGCACTCTCGGCTTGCTGATCGAGGTCGTCCTCGTGATCCTTCTCCTCGCTCACCAGCGCGGCGACGTCGTCGGTTCTGCCGACCGTGTCCTGCGCGTCACGTGTGGTGAGTTTGAACAGCTCGTCAACATCGACGTGTTGCCCCTCGTCTCCAGGCGCTACCAGGTCGAACGTTTGGCGGAGGAACTTTTGCAGAGCTGCCCGGGGGGCCTCCAACAACGCTGTTCCCTCAGGGGACTGCAGGGTGATGAAGACAACTTCCATTCCCACCGAGACGGCAGGCCGCATCTTCACATCCATGACACCAGCAGAGGTGCGCAGGCCAGCGGTGAGAATCTCACGAGAGAAGACCCAGCGCACGAGCTCGTTCGGGCTCGCTCGAAACCACGCCTCGATGGCGTAGGGATCCGACGACCGGTAGCGCAGCGTTGTCGGCACGGGCATGGAGGAACTGCTGGAGACCACCAGCCGCATGCGGACGTTGCAAACTACCTGGAACGCTTGGGAACTGCCCTTGGCCTTCGGCTGCGCCTCGTTCTGCCGGCGCCGATGCTCTAGGTAGCCGCGCAACAGAGAGTGCAGCCGGCCCAGGGTCCCGCGCACAGGTTCAATGGCACCGTCGCTATGAGGTTGCGTGCCGGTGGTGGCGCACCCCTCCAGTTCGGCCAGCCGCTTCTCGACGCGTTCCCGGATTTCGGCGCCGGTGCGCGCGCGAAGCGCCGCCGCTCCGGGCGCGCCGAGCGAGGACCGCTCCAGCAGGGTCGCGAAGTCCGGTCCGCTCAAGCCGTCCGGTCGCCCACTCGTATCCCCGAGCTCTTGGTCCACGCGCTCCTGCAGTTCCGTGAGGTGTTCCAGACACGCACGAAAACTCTCGCGCAACGCTTCGGGGGCATGCAGTTCTGCCTCCTGAATCCTCGCGATGGCCTGTGCGAGAACCTCTGCGGAGCCTTCTTCCCGCTTCACGTGTCCTCCCTGCCATCCTGCGCCGTCGAGGGGGTGAGTCGATCTTCCGAACCGCCCTGCTGCGGTGGGCTCTTTCTCAGCCGAGACATACGCATGGCGACGGCCGCCGCCGAAAGGTCGAGATGCTCGCCGATTTCTTTGGTCGTGTATCCCCGCCACTTGAGGAAGAGGGCGGTCCGCGTGGTCTCATCCTTCACTTCGGCAAGCACCCGCCGCACAGCGTCATGGCCGATGGCCTTGTTCTCGGGTTCCTCACCGGGATGGCCTGCGACATTGTGCAACGCTTCGATGCCGTCCGGGTCACACGGTGGGCGCCGGGCGCGCTCAAAAGCCCAGCGGTCATAGACCCCGGCGAACTCCCGCAGGACGCCACCGACGAAGTATGTCTTCAGCGCCGCGCCACCGTCTGGGCGCCAGCCCTTGCCGGCGAGTGCGTTGCGTCGGTAGACGTGCAACGCCCGCGCGATGACCTCGCAGAGGAGTTCCTCCCGTTCGTCTGGGTCGGTGCGCAAAGTCTCCCCGTCCTGCAGCGTCCGGGAAGCCCGAATAGGCCGCCCCCGATCCGCGCACAAGGAGAAGATCTCCCCTGTGTAAAGCCAGTTGGTCACGATCGGGTAGGCATACTCGGTCAACGCCCGAGCAAAAAGACTCCAAACCGGGCCATCGAACTGTGCCGCTTCCAGGGCTTGGAAGAGGGCCGCATCGTCGGCCGCTCTCTGGCTGGTCTCGGCAGCGGTCGCGTCTGCGAGTTGAACAAGAGCAGCGGAGTCCTCCTCGATCCGCACTCTGAAAAGCGGGGGCTCTTGGGCGTCGGTGCCGACGCGCGCGGCTGGCAGTTGCTGGGCTCCTAGCGGCGGAGCCCCGTCGAACTGGTCGTCGGGCATACCTCTCCCTGCGAACCGATGCGGTCACGTTCTGAGAGCGTTGTAGGGAGAGGAATGCTCTACAGATAACGCGATCCCGATAGGAATCCCTGAACGTGTGAACCGCCACCAGGGCGTGATGCAACAGCCTTGTCAGCCCCTACGACAACGGCATGACCCAAACTGTCGTCATCGCCACGGCCGGCGTGCTGGCCATCCTCACTGCCGTGGAACATCTGCTGCGGTCCCTCACCCGCCTGATCTGGACCTGCATACCGCTGGCCAAGGCCTGGCGAGAGCTGACGGGGACAACCGAGCAGAACGCGTCAGCCCAGGCCCCGCTCGAGCCCGAGCCCGAGCCACGTCAACTTCCTGAATAGATCCCGTCACTCCGGGCTCTCCCCGGCACAATCCCGCCTCCCGCTACCTCCTGCGTGACAGTGACTCTATGAGCCTGCACCAGGCGACGCCCCGACCGCGGTTGGGCGGCATCGCCTGCGGGCGCACGTTCGAGAGGAGGCGACGGCGTGTTTCGCCGCGTGCTGTCGGCGGTCGCGTGAAAGGACCCAGCCAGCCCGGTACACGGCTACGTACCCAGCAGATTCGATACCGCCGGGCGCCGGGGCTACCCGATTGCCGGCTCCTTCGGGACCGGGGTGTGCTGGTCGTGAGGGAGGGCGCGCCTCACCAGCTTGACTACCGGTCTTTCAACCGCGCGCAGGTGGTTGAACCGTTCCGGGTTTGATCGAGACTCTAGATCTTGACTGTGACCTGGTGTTTTGCGGTCTTGTTGTAGTAGTTGGTTTCGTATTCGGCGGGTGGGATGTGCCCGATCTCACCGTGGAGTCGGCGGTGGCAGTACCGGTCGACCCACTCGGCGGTGGCCAGCTCGACCTCGGAGAGCGTCTTCCAGGGGCGGCGGGGCTTGGTCAGCTCGGTTTTGAAGAGTCCGATCGTGGACTCCATCAGGGAGTTGTCGTAGGCGTCGCCGACCGATCCGATCGACGCGGCGATGCCCGCCCGGTCGAGGTGTTCGGCGAGCGCGAACGACGTGTACTGCGACCCGGCATCGCTGGAGCGACATTACGGAGTCGCACTTTCGCGGCTGGGGCGCAGGCCATCAAGACAACTGCGCGCGACCAGCGCGGAAGTGGAGGCTTGCTGCCTGGCCGTCCAATGGCGTGCCGCAGCGGAGCCTCTGCTGGCGGTGCAGTCTGTTCTCTTCGCACCTCAAGGGGCCACACCTCCTACCTCTAAGGAAGTATTGCTTAGGGCGTCAATAGTTATTAACTTTCTTCAATTAGTGGTGACTTGCTGTTATGGTGGTGGCGAGTGGGGAGGCTGAGGCCATGACACAGACATTTGGAAGCGAGCCTGCTCGGGCTGTCAGGAATGTGACCGAAGCCCGTGAGGAGTTGCACGCCCTCGTGAAGTTGGCCGAGGGTTCAGGCGGCCGGTCGACAGTGATCGACAATCGCGGCGTGCGTGCCCTGCTGGCTCCTCTCGACCGGTTTCCTGCGGCTCGGCACCCGGACGGCAACGGGCTGCCCGCACATCCTCTTGGTTCGGCACAGAAAGACCTCGGCGATCTCGTAACGCTGGCTGCGCAGGGACAGCCTCAGGTACTGAAGCGCTACAAAACCCCGGTCGCAGTCTTGCTGCCTGTCGACGGGCCGATCGGCGGCTCTCCATCCGACTCGGCCGCGCAGGACGTGGCACTCGTAGGAGGTGCGGTGGACAGCCAGCCCACTCCCAGCCGTGAGCCCGCACGCCGGCTCGCCACGCTCGGCGACGCCATCGGCGAGGTCCTCTCCTGCGGACCCGCCCCCGGCCTCTCCTTCGGCCTGGCAGGCCTGGACGAAGCAACCGGCGGCCTGCAGCCGGGCCGCCTGGTCCTGGTCGCGGCCGAGCCCCAAGTGGGCGGCAGCCTGATCGGTCTCGCAGCGGCCCGGCACACCGCCCTCACCCGCAACGGCCGCGTCCTGTACGCGGCATCAGGCCCCAACAGCGCCGACATCACCCGCCGCATCATCGCCGCAGAAGCCGACGGCGACTACGCCCGCCTCAAGACCGGCGTCCTCACCCCCCACGAACAGAACGTCGTCGAACGGCTCCGCCACGCCCCCCTGCTCATCGACGACGGCAGCGACCTGACCGCCGAAGCCATCGCCGACACGGCCCCGCTCACCGACAACCTGGCGCTCGTGGTCGTCGACCGGCTGCAGCGGGCCCGCAACCCGCACCTGCCCCTGTCCGGCGAACACCTCCCGCAAGCCAGCCAGATCCTGCGCGAACTGGCCCGCACCCAGCACGTACCGGTCCTCGCGGTCCTGGACACCGACGACCCGGCCATCGTGAACCTGCTGGACGCCGACGTCATCCTCACCCTCACCACGACCCCCGGCCAACCCATCACGACCGTGACCGTCGCCGAACGCGACCTGGGCATCATCGGCACCACGAGCCTGCGCCCCGACCTCGCCCACGCACGCTTCCTCGACACCACCCCCGCCGCTCCCGCCACCCAAACACCCGCGGCCGCCGACGCCGTCCCGGACCTGGTGGGCACTGCCGCCGACCGTGAACTGGCCGATGCCGCCCTGCCCTTCACCTCCGGGGCCGTCAAGGGACTGCCCGCGGAAGCGACCCGTCTGCTCGCGGCGCTACGCACGGCGCTCGCTGGCGGCCAGGTGAAGAACCTCGACGAACTCCGCACCCCCCTGCAGACCATGGCCACCGCCGGACTGCACCTGCCCGACAGCGTCGAAGGCCGTCGTCTCGCCGCCGCACTGCACGCCTACAACGAACCTGCCCTCCCCCCCAGCACCGGCCAGCCGGACACTCCCGCCATCCCGGTCGGCGCAGGCAGCGCCACCGCCTCGGACGATGCCGCCGACGACATCCGGCGAGACGACGATGACGGCCTGGTCCCCGGTGACGAGGAGGACGAGCCGCAAGGAACGGTCTTCCCCGCTCTGAGGATCCTCAAGGACGCCGTGGCGCGTTCGAAGATGCACCCCATCCCGGTCATCCGCTCCGAGGAACGCGAAGACGGACCCTGGCCGTTGATCAGTGAGGACATGGCGGGCGAGCCCAGCTGGGTCCACCCCGACGTCACCAGCAGCCGGATCGCGCACATCCGGGACAACGGCAAGCGCGTCCGCCGCGACCGGCTCGATGTGCCCGACACGTTCGGCGACGGCGTGATGTGCCTGATCGACCGCAACGGCAGCTACCCTTCCGCCTGCTCAGCCGTCCCGCTCGCCCCGAACAAACTCCTGCACACCGGCCCCCTCGACGCCTTCGACAAGAGCCAGGCCGGCATCTACCAGATCAGCATCCCGGAATGGGCCTTCCCCGGTATGCCGCACCCGCTGGGGCGGCTTGTGGACCGCCCCGATGACCAGGGCCGGATCTGGGTAACCACCCCGCACATCAAGCAGCTCGAACGCCTTGACCGCGACGGCCACCTCGCCGCCCCCGTGACCATCCACGACTCCTGGACCGGCAAGGCCAACGAGTCGCTGTTCAAGCCCTTCTATGCAGCCGCCCGCGAAGCCCGCAGCCAACTGATCCAGGACGGTGGGGAACCGTACAAGAACTACAAGACCCGCCTGTCCATCGCCCTGCGCCTGCTGTGGCCCAAACGTCAAGAACAGCGGTCCCCGTTCTGGCGGCCGGACTGGCGCATGAGCATGGTCGCCGAAGCCTCCGTACGCCACTGGACCGTCGCCTTCAAAGCCGTCCAGGAAGGCCACACCCTCATCGCCCTGCGCAACGTCGACGCCGCCGTCTTCTGGACCCCCACCACCACCCCGCCCGCCACCTACCGCATCGGCACCGGCTTCGGCGAAGTCAAAGCCAAAATCATCCAACGCGGCGACTTCATCCCCGAAGGTGACGACTGATGGCAGGCCCCACAGGCCGCGGCACCTCCCTCGGCGCCGCACTGGGCGACCTCCTGCGCGCCCAAGTCACCCCCCGCCACCGCCTGTCCACCTACAGCGCCCAACACTGGCACGCCCAGCTCAGCCAGCTCACCGGAACCCGGCGCGGCTACGAGGCCCTGGAGAACGCCGGCCTCGCCGTCCGGGCCGACACTCTGATCAAGTGGCTGTCCGATCCCGAATACAACATCCGCCGCAGCTACCGCGACCTCATCCACACCGCCTACGAGAACGTCGCCATCGTCCCCGCCGAACCCATCCCCGACCAGGTGAAGAACGGTCAGTTCGAGATCAGCGGCCTGGTCAAGACCGGCAACGACGAACGCGAACGCGGCACCCGCCGCGCCGCCCCCTTGCGCATTGACGGCCGCCGCGGTGACTGGGGCGACATCGAGGCGCTGTGGCTGGCAGGAGACCTGCGTGACGACGACTTCGAGGACCGCTTCACCGACGACGTCATCGTCGCCGACATCGGCGAGGGCACGGACGGCTGGGAATTCAGCGGCGACTCTTACGCCGTCGAGCTCAGGTGACCCGGACCTGCTTCTGGGAGGCCATCGCTCAAGAGCTGACCTGATCAATGTCTGCCCAGGTCACGCGGCACGGATGGGCACTGCTCGACGCTTCGGACTCAGTCGAGCCCGCAGAGCTGACCGTCATCTCCACCGGAACCGCCAACCTGCCCGCGGTCGCACTTTGTCGTCGGCGCGGATTCATCAGCCTTGCTGAACGAGGTGTTCCAGCTTCTCGGTGACGTGGTCCTTGCCGTAGCCGAACCGCCTGCCCAGTGCCTGGTAGTGGCTGTACTGCTTCGGGGTGAGAGACGGGGACACCTCGTCGAGCAGCCGCAGCAATAGCCTGAATCCGAGGTCGGCATCCGTGTCGGTTGCGACCTCCTCGACGGCGGCCAGCGCGTTCGCGCCGGGAATCGGTTCCCAGTGCGGGCTGATGACCGCGTCCTTCAGGAGCGGTGCAGCCTCCCGGACGGCTTGTAGCACGGCGCTCCGCAGGCCGTTCCGGTCAAGCGGTTCGGCATGGCGGTACTGGGGGGCGATCTCCCTCAGGCGCTCTTCGCAGATGCCTTCGATCATCCGGAGCCAGTCCCGCGCGTCGATACCGAGGTGGTCGATGTTGTAGCCGCGGCCCGTGGCGGACAGCCACAGCACCTTGATCGTCTCGGTGCGCAGAGCGGAGTCGCGCAGGCGGCGTGCGTCCGTGAGCAGTAGTGCCGCTGCCGAGCCCGGGGTCTGTGCACTGTCGTCGGCGGCTGCGGCCTGCCGGACACGTTCGTGTGCGGTGTGCTCCTGCCAGTCTCCTTCGAACCACGAGGTGAGCGCGGAGAGCCCGAAGTCGCCCGAGGAGTCGCGGCGTTCCGCGTCGATGGGGGGCCAGAGCACGTTCAGGCCGTCGTACACCAGCGGCCCGGGAAAGCCGAGGACGGTGTCCAAAGCCATGAGACGGTCGTACTGCTCCTTGCCGACCGGTACGTCGTAGGCCTTCAACACGCGCAGAAACAGCCGGAGTCCGAGGTCGCCGTCGCCTTGTCGGGCGACAGCCTCCAGCGACTCAGCGACTGCGCTGGACGGCAGTGTGGCCTGGTCGCTGCCGGCAGCGCTCGAGCCGATCAGGATTGCCGATGCGCGGATCTCCGCGACGACTGCCGTACGTATTTCCTCCTCCCTGATCTTCGGCCGAGCATCGCCGTGTCCGGGTGCGCGCCTGCGCTCGATCTGCGGCCAGCGCCCGGCGAGACGGCCCAGCCAGCCTCGGACGCCCGACTCGCACGCCGCCGGATCAAACCGCCCGTGGGCGGCAGCGAGCCCCGCTGTGCGGATGATGTCGTCCGGCAACGCGGAGTCCAGGAGACAGCGCACGTCGACGCCCAGCTCGACCGCGCCCTCGCCCTCGGTGGTAGCGGCGACTTCCGACGCGAGGTGCAGTACCTGGGCCTCGTCGGGGGATCCGGTCGTCTCGGACAGCTTTTCGGCGAGTGCGCTGAGGCCGAAGTCGCCTTCGTAAAGAGTGCCGTACTGCTCACGCTGTCTCGCCATGGTGCGTTTCCTTGTCGTCGAAGACGTCGACGGGTGGGTCCGTCCTCGCAAGGACGGACCCACCCGAGGTGGATGTCAGCCGTTCACGCCGTGTGTCCGGGCGCCCGTCGGGCTTCCCTACTTGGGCAACGGATACGAATCGAACACGATGAAGCCGTCATGCCCCTTCTTGTCGGGAAGCCTCTTCAGGACCACTCGCACCCCGTTTCCCGCGGCCTCCCCGATGCCCTCGTCCTGCACCAGGTTCAGGCAGTCGTGGACGAGTACGTCCCGGGACGGCGTTCCCCTCCGACGTGCTCCCGGAGAGGAACGCCGCCCCTGTCGCTATGGCTGTTCGACCATGTACCTGACGAAGTCCACGAGGAATTCGCCGTACTGGAGAGCCGCTCCGATGGCTTCCAGCCTCGTGTACTGCTCGAGGGACAGCGTGGTAATCAGGGGCGCATCTCATCGCTCTCAGCAGCACTCGGAACGCCAGCTCCGGGGTGCAGTGGATCGCGCACTCGGCGAGCGCCGCACGTACCTCGGCCTCCAGGAATTGCGTGGCCTCGATCTCCGCGACGACCGCGTCGAAGCAGCCCATGCCGTCCTCGACGTCCGCCCCCGCGAGCGGGTGCGCATCCGCGTCCGCCGACAGTCGCGCGTCACACAGGGCGACGACCGTCCGCGTCCACGCGGCTCCTCCCCCCCAGGCGCTCGAAGCTCGGCATGTACTGCGCTCCGGCGTCCCACAGCACCTCCAGCGTCGGCGAAGGGAGGTTGCCGAGAATCCGCGCATCACGGCGTACTGCCTGGGCCTCCTCGTCGACCGATGCCGCGAGGTACTTGGCGACGACGTCGGCAGCCGTGTTCCCCTCGTGGGTCCAGTCCTGATGGAACAAGCCCATCACCCACGACACACCGAAGTCGAACGGGGTGAAGCGTGGCATGTGGCTCACCTCCTCACGTCGGGTAGTACGTCTGCACGTAGAAGCCTGATTGCCTCGGCTGCCCCCTTCGGGGTCGGCATGGAGCCGATTCACGAGACGGGCCCTGCCGAGCCGTGACCATTTGGCTCGGCGGGGCCCGTGTGCTGTCAGGCCAGGTCGGCCCTGTGCGACGTTGAGGTTGTCGTCCACGAGGAACTCCGGGTAGCCGAAGCGCTCACCAAGGGCGGTGAAGGCTTCGCAATGGTTCTCGTCGATGGCCACGACGTCCCACACCTCGGCGTCAGTCGATCCGGCGGTCGTTGAGTCCTTCGCGCACGACCCAGTACGGGTAGCCGAACCGCTCACCGAGAGCGACGAACCTGCCGTACGTCTCCCCGTCGGCCGGCACCGGCACGGAGTAGGTCTTCACCGCGCGGAGGAGGAGCCGGTAGCCGAGGTCAGCGCACGCCTCGGTGACCACCCGCTCCAGCGCGGGGACCAGGCCGGTCGCCGGAACCCCGTATGGGGGCTGCTCCGAGGCGAGGCGCAACGGCTCCGCGACCGTGTGGATCATCTGGATCACAGCCTGCCGCAGTTCCTCGTCGACCACCGGCCGTGGCGGCAAAGGTACGAACGCCGGATCGTCTTGGCGCACGCGGGCCAGCCAGGCCTCCTCGATCCGACGCAGCCAGGTACGGACCGTCATCCCGTGCTCGTTCGGGTCGAGGATGCCGTGAGTGGCGGCGAGCCACACCGTACGGATCGTCTCGTCCGGGAGGGGCGAGCGCAGCAGTCGCTGCACGTCCTGGCCCAGTTGTGCGGCCTTGGAACGGTCGAACTCGTCGACCGCCAATGCCGCGAAGCCAAGCCACTCCGCGAGAGGTCCGTCCTCGGGGCCGGGGCGGCGGTCCGGCTCCCGGTCGAACATGTCCACCACCCTCCACCGTGAAGCGATCCAGGTCAGCCCGATGTCCGTCACGTAGACGTCCTCCAGGCAGCCGCTCTCGGACTCCTTGCCGTCAGTCAAGATCACCCTTCCAGATAGGAGGTGTAGACGACCCACTTGCCGTGCGGGTGCTGTGCGTTCTTCTTGCCGATGTACTTCAGTTGCACGACGACCCAATCGGTGTCGACGGCGCTCTTCACTGCTTCGGTGCCGTTACGAACCCATTTGTCACCTAGCTTGATCCCGGACATGTCCCGCACCTGCCATCGGATGGACTTCAGGTCCGTCCGCGGGTCGAAGCGGCCGCCCCTTCCGAGTTTCCGAGCGTTCTTGTTCTCCCAGCTGATCAGATCGGTCAGATGGTCCGGGTGGTGGTCCAGCCACTGCGTGATGGCCTTGTCGACCGCTTCGGCGGCAACCTCCTTGCTGGCCCACCGAGTCGCTATGCCCCGCCTGTTCCCCAGCGCCTTCGCCGCCATGTCGGCGTCCGACTTGTTCACGTGGTCGCCGATGGTGTGAGCGCCCTCGATGTCCTCGTCGGCGATGATGTTCACACAGTTGTGGACGAGGACGCTCTGAGGGTGGGCACCTCCAGTGCTGACGTAGAAGGTGTGAACACCGTCGACCGTCAGGTCGTAGACCTCGCGAGGAGGCAGGTCAGACCGGTCCTTCAGGGCCGTCACGATGCGGAACGTACCGTCTGGCGTACGCAGGCTGTCACCCACCCGCAAGGCGGAGACCGGCGTCCAGCCGCGGGCCTTGGCGAAGAAGCGGTGGCCTCTCGTACTGGAGATCACCCCACCGGCCAACGTGATGTCGACCAGTCGTCGGGTGTCGTGCCGCATGGTGTCGGTCACCGGCCGCGTATACAGCCGACCGGACTGCGGATCCGTGGCGCGGACCAGGTCCCCGACGCGGACGTCTGCGATCGGTCTGCGCGTCCCGTCGGCCATCAGCACCTGAGTGCTGCCCGGGAAACTGTTGCGCGAGCACGAGGTAACGATCTCCTCGTAGAGATCGACCTCCCTCTCGATCGCCGCGACTGCCGCCGTGTCTATGCCCTCGATGGCCTTGAGCGCCTTGAACGCGTCCCGGACGCCGATGCCGGTGACGAACGCGGCGTCCACGGCGCGCACTGCTTTCGCGATGGGTGCGATGAGCTTGCCGACGAACAGGCTCGCGACGTCCAGAGACGCCCAGGCGCATCCACCCCAACTGCCGCTCTCGAAACCGGAGGTGAACTTCTGGGCGCACTTGATCCAGCTGCCGAAGAGGATGTCGATGGGATCGACGCCGTCCTGCCACTCGGCGATCGTGATGGTGTGCGTGACCTCCTGGGACTGTTCGTCGGTTGTGATCTCGCCGAGATACGTCGTGGCCTCGGTCGGGCACATGAGCTTCTGCGGGTCGATGCCCTCGGCACTGCACAGGTACAGGTCGACAACGGCCTTGTACTTGATCTTCGAGGTGATCGTGCAGTTGCCCCTGTAGGCGAGGTGGTCCCACCAGTGGTCGCAGCCGCCGGTCTTCTTGACGACCTCCGGATCGCCGATCTTCTCGATGTGGTCGATGACGTGGAAGACGTTCCCGATCGAATGGCCGTTCTCGTCGGGAACGGTTCCGTCGTTGATCTGCTTCGCCTTCTCCGCCTTCTCGGCCCTGTCCGCCGCTTCCTGGGCTTCCTCGGCGTATTTGTCGGCGTCCTTCGCCGCCTGTTCGGCCTCGGTGGCAGCCGTGTCGGCGCGGGTGGCGGCCGCACGGGCGTCCTTGGCGTCCTGTTCGGCCTGGGCGGCGGCTGAGCGGGCGGCGGAGGCGTCGAGTTCGGCTGCGTCGGCGGAGTCGCGGGCGTCCTTGGCGTAGTCCTCGGCGTTGCCGGCCGCCTTGTCGGCGGCGTCTGCGTCGGTGGTGGCCTGCGTGTCGTAGTCGATGGTGCGGGCCAGTGAGGACGCGGCGGCGGAGGCCGCTTTGGCCGCGCCAGCGGCGTAGCCGAGGGCGTCCTTCGCATACGTGCGGGCGTCCGCCGCGTATCCGGCGGCGTTGGCCGCGTGCTGGTAGGCCTCCTTGGAGTCGCCCTTGGCCTGGTCGGCGAGATTCTTGGCGGCCTGAGCCGCGGCGGCGGCGTTCGTGGCGTGCGCCTCGGCGACCGCCTGCTGCTGGTCGGCGATCGTCTTCGAGCCCTGTCCGGTCAGGACCACCAGGCCGGCGGCGGAGTCGGTGTCGACGTAGGCGGAGCCGAGCTGGATGGCATCGTTGGCCGGGTCGGCGACCCGTTGGGCGGCTGCGCCGGCGTCGACTGCGGCCTGGGCGGTGACGTGGGCGTAGCCGGCGGCTTTGGCGGACGCCGCGAGTGCCTTGGCCGCTTCCGTGTTGGCGGTGTTCGCCTGGGTCTTGGCGTCCTTGGCGTGCTGTTCGGCTTCGTCGGCGAGCTTGACCGCGGCCCTGGCCTCGGCGGAGGCGTCCTGGGAGGCCTTGATGGCGTCGGCGACCGCGCTGGTGGAGGTCTTGACGGCGGCGTCGGCCTTCAGCTTGTCGGCCTGGGCGGCGTCGGCGTCGGAGCGGGCGCGTTTGGCGGCGGCCTCGGCGCGGGTGGCTGCGGCGTCCGCGTCGGCTGCCGCCTGGGTGGCGGCGTCGGCCTCGGAGCGCGCCTTGCCAGCAGCGGTTTCGGCGTCGTCGGCCGCCTTGTCGGCGTCGTTCGCGGCGGTGCGGGCCGCGGTCGCCGCGTCACCGGAGTCCAGGGAGTCGGCGTAGGCGTCCTTGGCGTCGGCCTTGGCGCGGGCGGCGTCGGCCTTCTGCTCGGCGTTCCAGGCGTCGTCGCGCATGGACTTGGCGTGGTCCTTGGCCTTGACCGCGTCGTCGCGCCGGTCCCCGGCGGTCTTCTCCGCGGTCTCGGCCTTGTCCTTGGCGTCCTTCGCCTTCGTCGCCTCGGACTCGGCGCTCTTGCGATGCTGGGCGGCCTCGGCGCGGCTGGCGGCGGCGTTCTCCTTCTCCGCCTTGGCCGTCTTCTCCTCGGCCTCCGCCGCCAGCCGCTTGGCGTGCGCGTCGGCGGCGGCCGCCTTGGCGTCGCCCTCGGCCTTCAGCGCGTCGGTGAGCTTGGCCTGCGCGGTCTCCTTGTCCTTCTTGGCGGCATCCCGGTGCGCCTTCGCGGCGTCGGCCGCGGCCTTCGCCTGCAGCTCGGCCGTCTCGGCGGCCTTCTTGCGGAACTCCGCCTTCGACTGGGCGGCCTGCGCCAGCGCCCGCTGCGCGAGGGTCGCGCTGTCACCGGCGGAGGCGCGGGTGGCCGCCTCGGCGGTCTCACCGGCCTTCTCAAGCGCCGCGAGAGCGGCTGCGGCACCCTTGGTGACCTGGTCCTTCTGCTGACCGACCAAGAGACCACGGCCACGCGGGGCGCCGTTGGTGTCGGCGATGTCGTAGGCGGCCTGGACGGCTGTGTCCGAGGTGGTCGCGGCCTTCTGCGTGGCGGTCAGCTGGGCCTTCAGGACGGCGAGTTGCTTCTTCGCACCGGCCTGCGCCGCGGCAACCCCGGCCGTCGCCTTGGTGAACTGCGCCTTGTCCGGGTAGTCCAGCTTTTCGGTGCCGTTGTGACCGGACGGCTTGATGTCGAACTGCTGCGCGGCGCTGTCGTTGCAGGTATAGAGCTTGGCGTCGTTGCCGTTGTCGAAGGTGTGCAGGTCCAGGCACTTGCCCGTACCGACACTCTTCAGGCTGGTGGCGCCGCGCAGTTCGGACGCCCAGGTCTGCGACGTGGAGTCCTTGCACGACGAGATCTGGATCTTCGTCCCGTTCGCCGTGTCGTTCCCGGCCACGTCCAGGCACTTGAGCGAGTTGACGTTCTGCAGGTGCAGTTTGTCCTCGCTGCCCAGGAGCACCCACTTCTGCGCCGCGGAGCCGTTGCAGGTGTAGACCTGGACCGGTGTGCCGTTGTCCTTCTTGCCGCCCTGGACGTCGAGGCACTTGTCCTTCGCGGCGTGCACCTCGATGACGGTGGGGCTGTCGCCCACCCAACCCAGGCCGCCCGGCATCCAGTAGTCCTGCCACCGGGTGAGGTGGTCCGCGGTCCAGGACTGGCCCAGCATGTCGCTCAAAGCCTTCGCACCCTTGGAAAGGGCATTGACCGCGTCCTTGTTCGCGCCCAGGATCTGGTTGCGCTGAGCGGCCTGCGACGTGACCTCCTGCTGCCACTCGCCGGCCGCCGCGGAGGTGATGTCGCCCAGCACGCTGTCCGGATCGATCGGATCCCGCCAACCACACGCGGCGAAGCGGGACTTCACGTCCTCGACGGCGATGCGGTACTCCGGCGTGCCCGGCTGCGGCGCGCTGTGCGCAAAACCGCCGGAGGACAGGAAGAGCCGGGCGTCGTCCGCGCCGGCGTTCGTCGCGGGACCCCCGTGCATCCACTGGAAGGCGCTGCGCTCGGCGAGCGCGCGATTCCACTCCGCCTGCGTCGTCCCGGTGGGATCGGGGTCCTTCCCGTAGAGGGGGTTGCCCACCTGGTCGACGGCCTTGAGAGTCGTGTCGTCGGCCTTCGGGGTGGCGTCGTCGTAGAAGTCGGAGTCGGTCTTCCAGAAACGGTCGGCGACCCAGGCGGACAGACCGGTCTGGGAGTAGAAGCTCTTGTCGCCGTCGGGCGGCTGGTGGAAGTCGGTGTCGGTGAATCCGCCGGGGGTTGAAAGACCGTCCAGAGGCTTCTTCCACCCGTCGCGCTGAGCGGAGAGGGCGTCCATCTCCTTGCCCGCCGCGTCGCGGTCGTTGTTGTACGCGACGGCGAGCGGTGTCCGTTCCCAGTTCTTGCGGTCGGCCAGGACGTGGAGCTTGTCCGGTGTCTGGTTGAGGCCGTCCTGCGCGGTCGCGGCCATCGACGGGCCGCCCAGGCGCAGGACGTCGGCCATCAGGCACTGGTCCTGGCGCAGTTGCTCGGCGGTGGTGTCGTCGTACCAGGGATAGGAGTCAGCTACCGGCTCGTTGCTCGGCCTGGTCGAGCCGGGCTGCACCGCGAGAGCGGCCAGAACGGCCAGCGCGACAGCTGAGGTGACGGCGGAGGTGCGCTTTCGCGATCTTCGCGCTGCGGGCAGCCGGAACCATGGTCTGGCAGGGCCCCGGCGTGTGCCCGGCTCGCCCCGGCTTGGAGTGGTTGATCGCGGCAGCGGGCCCCGGAAGCAGGTGAACACGGCACCTGTGGATCATGGAGTTCTCTACGCTTCAAGATCCACGAAGGTGCCGTGTTCGTCCCTCCATCATCTCCTGTCGCTGTTCCCGCGCCTCACGCACCCCGCCTGGAGGCCCTCGGTGAGGCTGCCGCACAGGTCCAAGTCCGTTGTCTGGTCGCCGAGTTCGAGTCGGTCACCGACCCGCGAGGGGCTTGCGGGGTGCGTTACCGGATCTCCTCGCTGCTGGCCCTGGTGGTCTGCGCGATGACCGGGGCGGGCCACGACTCGATCACCGCGGCGGCGGAGTGGTGCCGGCGTGCGACGCCGCAGGAGCTTGCCGCCTTCGGCCTGCCCTACCACCCGTTGCTGGGCCGCTATCGAGTCCCGAGTGAGAAGACCCTGCGCAGCGTCCTGGGGCGTCTGGATCCCGGTGAGATCAGCGCGGCCGGCTACGACTACCTCCGGCCCCTGCTGTCCACGCGGCCCCCTCGTCCGGATCCCGTGATGCCCGACGGCGGAATCGAGCGCGAACAGCGCCGGGCCCATCGGGCGGCCACCCGCGCCGAGCCAGTGCGGTCCAGGCGCCGGGCGATCGCGGTGGACGGCAAGTGTCTGCGGGGCGCGAAGCGTCCGGACGGCAGCCGGGTCTTCGTGCTGTCCGCGGTCCGCCACGGCGACGGCGTCACGCTCGCCTCCCGCGAGATCGGCGCGAAGACCAACGAGATCCCCGAGTTCGCACCCCTGCTCGACCAGATCGACGACACAGATCTCGCGGGGACCGTCGTCACCGCCGACGCCCTCCACGCCCAACGCGACCACGCCACCTACCTGCACGAACGCGGCGCCCACTACCTGCTGACCATCAAGAACAACCAGCGCGGCCAGGCCCGCCAACTCCATGCCCTGCCCTGGAAGGACATCCCCGTGATCCACCGCGACGACACGCGAGGGCACGGCCGCCACGAGCAACGGATCGTCCAGGTCGTCACCGTCGCGGGCCTGCTCTTTCCGTACGCGGCCCAGGTCCTGCGGATCCAGCGCCGTCGCCGCCACTACGGAGCGAAGAAGTGGTCCAGCGAGACCGTCTACGCCATCACCGACCTGACCGCCGAAGAAGCGAACGCGGCCGAAATCGCGTCTTGGGCTCGCGGGCACTGGACGGTGGAAAACACCGTCCACTGGGTCCGAGATGTTGTCTTCGGAGAAGACAAGTCCCAGGTCAGAACCCACAACGCGCCCGCTGTACTCGCTGCCGTCCGTGACCTGATCCGCAGCGCACTCAAAATCGCCGGATACGTCAACACCGCCGCCGGACGCCGAGCTCACACCGACCGCCCCCGCGTCCTCACCCTCTACGGCATCACATGATCAAACCGGACGAGCCGGGCAAACGCCGGGGCCCTGCATGGTCTGGGGTGCAAGAAGGCATCCCTTTCTGCGTTCACTGGGGGGTACGAGCCCGAGGAACGGCCGAACAAAAGGGGAGCGGTGATTCCGATTCTGAGAGGTGCTCAGAAGCACGCAGAAACAACCGCATCGATACATGTGCCGAGCCGTATGACGGCATGGCAAATACAACCCATCCCCGTGAGCGACAGTGTTCCCCCGGTCGCTGAATGATGTGCGCGAACACGGAACTGGTCAGGTTCCACGTCATGCGCGGCTCCACCCTATGCAGGACGAACTGAACCGTTCCGGGTTCGATAGGGACTCGATCGTTTGAGAGGATCGAGTCATGGCACGTCCTTCCCAGTACCCGCTTGAGCTGCGCCGTCGTGCGGTGCGGATGGTCGCCGAGGTGCGGCCGGATTACGACACCGAGTGGGCCGCGATGAAAGCGGTCGCCCAGAAACTGGGCATCGGCACGACCGAGACACTGCGCAAGTGGGTGCGGCAGGACCAGATCGACGCCGGGACCCGCCCAGGCACGACGAGCGATGAGTCCGTGGAGCTGAAGCGGCTGAAGAAGGAGATCGCCGAGCTGAAGCGGGCCAACGACATCCTCAAAGCCGCAGCAAGTTTCTTCGCGGCCGAGCTCGACCGGCCACACACACGCTCGTAGCGTTCATCGACGAGCACAGGGACCGCTTCGGCGGCGTCGAGCCGATCTGCCGGGTCCTGACCGACCACGACTGCAAGATCGCCCCCTCCACCTACTACGCCCACCACAAACGCCGGGCCGCACCCGCTGCCCGCACCGTCCGCGACGCCGAACTGAAGACCCTGATCACTCAGGCTTATGAGGCCAACTACCGTGTTTACGGCGCCCGGAAGATCTGGCGGCACCTGAACCGGCAGAACGTATCGGTGGCCCGCTGCACCGTGGAACGTCTCATGCGTGACCTCAAGATCACCGGTGCGGTCCGCGGCAAGAAGGTGATCACCACGATCCCCGATGCGAGTGCCCAGCGGGCCCCGGATCTCGTGGACCGTGACTTCGTCGCCCCGGCTCCCAACCGCTGCTGGGTCGCCGACTTCACCCACGTCGCCACGTTCGCCGGCGTCGTCTATGTCGCTTTCGTCGTGGACACCTTCTCCCGCCGCATCGTCGGCTGGTCAGCAGCCACCTCGAAGGAGACACGCCTCGTCCTGGACGCCCTGGAGATGGCTCTGTGGCAGCGGGACCGGGACCAACACCCGCACCGGAAAGGCGAGTTGATACATCACAGCGATGCCGGGTCGCAGTACACATCATTTGCGCTCGCCGAGCACCTCGACCGGGCAGGAATCGCCGCGTCGATCGGAACTGTCGGTGACGCCTACGACAACTCCCTGATGGAGTCCACGATCGGCCTGTTCAAGACCGAGCTGATCAAGCCTCGCCGCCCCTGGAAGACGCTCTCCGAGGTCGAGCTGGCCACCGCCGAGTGGGTCGACTGGTACTGCCACCGCCGACTCCACGGTGAGATCGGGCACATCCCGCCCGCCGAATACGAGACCAACTACTACAACAAGACCGCAAAACACCAGGTCACAGTCAAGATCTAGAGTCTCGATCAAACCCGGAACGGTTCAAACAGACCCACACAAAGGTTCGATGCGCTCGTGGGGCGTTGGCGTGAAACCTCCTGCCGCCCCAACGGTCTGCGGTCGAGGGCCTGACAGTCCGGCGGCACATGGATTTCCTGTGTGCTTCCTGGGGCGTAAACGGCCCCGTCGGCTGCGGCTGCCAGACGGAAAACTCAAGCTGGCCCGGCGGGGTGGCTCGGCAGCGGGTGATCGCCGCGATGGAGGCCAGGCAGGCCGAGACCGCCACTTTCGCGGGCTGGAGCCAGGTCCGATAGACGCTGCAGTCTCCTTGTGCAGCGTCTACCTTCGACAACTCGGTGGACGGGCGCGCAACACCATCCGGGCCGGGACAGTCATTCCGTGCCCCAGACCACCAGGAGACCCACGGGCTGCTTTCGGTTGAGCAACGGTGACCTGCTTCAACAGGTGGAACCCCGCCCGATTGGGGCGGGTTCCACGAGTAACGGCCGGCTCCGGACGGATTGAAGCCTGCCGCAGAGTGCGGTGGCGAGCCGCGCCATACCGGCCATCGTGCAGTCTCTGGGCCCAAGCGTGCGACAACGAACCCTTACCCGAAGGCCGCGTTCGTGGGGGCGGTGAAAGTTCCCTCCTCGTCAACGGCGCTGGGCTACCTGCTCGAGGATGCGCCGGCGCAGAACTTCCGGGACACCAACAGTCGTGGCTGCACATCCAAAACCGGTACCCGTCGGATCAGCGGAACGGGGCCAGATCAATCGTCTGGCGACCAGATCAACGTCGGTTGACCGGAAAGGGGGAAGCGATGGCCGGTCCGGGTCCCGGAGGTCCCGGTAGGAGGTTGACAGCCCCCTCCGGCCATCGGCCGACACACCCGGCCCGCCGGGGCTACACGAAGAGAGCCCACAGCCAGGTGCCGTACACCGCCCAGAATAGCCTCCGCAGAGACGCTTCCCGCGGCTTCCTTCCTCAGTCCGCCAGGCCGAGCTCGCGGCGGACCTCGTCGATCGTCTTCTGCCACGTGGTGGCGCTGCCGTGACCGGGATGAGCCTGAGCCAGCGCCTCGACGGTGACCCGGTCCGGGTCGTTGGCCTCACGGAACGCCGCACGCGCAGCGGTCAGCCGCTGCTCCGCCAGCTGGGGGCTGGACGGCGCCTCACGGCGGGCTCGCGCCAGGGCGACCACACGCCGGCGGGCATAGCGGTTGCTGGTGAGGCCCCGCTCGTTGCGCACCACCTCGTCGGGCTCGGCAAGCTCCGGCAGCAGGCCGCGGACGATGGCACGGTTGAGCTGCAGGTGGCTGCTGTAGCCGAGCATCGGCGCAGCCTGCTTGGTGTCCAGCAACTCCTCGGGATTCCCTTCCTCCACCGGCGCGGCCGCCGGTGAGCGGCCCTTGTTCTGGGTGTTGCCCGGCCCCGGCCGCTGACCGACCCAGTCGAGGATTGTTCCCCGGTACCACTGACGGCGCAGCCGGCCGCCTTCAGTCGTCTCCGCGACGTCGGGCTCGGGGAAGTACCCGGGCTTGTCCCTCAGCCAGGCCAGCACCGTGACGGTCCTCTTGTGACCGAGGGCCTTGGCCACGTCGGACGTCGAGAGCAACTCCTCGCGGGGCCCCTCGAGGAGGCTGTGGCGCACGGAGGACTGGCCGGCCTTCGCTTGGCGGTAGTCCATGAGGAAGGGGCCGATGGTGCGCCGCTTCCACAGCCGCCGCCGGCCCTGGATGTCGTCCGGCTCGGGGAAGCCGGTCGTGTCGCGGTCCCGGTACAGCTCGCTCAGGCGTGAAGGGCTGAGTGCGAACTCGGCATGGATCTGCTGAGCATCCAGGAGTTCGTTCTCGTCGGTGCCGGTCATCGTCTTCCTCCTGGAAGGCGTAGTGCGTGTCGACAGGGTGTCTGAGCTGTGGTTTCGGGAAGCGGGGGACGCATGCTCATCGGTGCCGGCGGCTGGCATGATGAGTGCCTCCTTTCGGTGCGTGATCTGCTGGTCGCTTCTGGAGGCTGTGGTGCCATCGGAAGCGATAGTTCGATACTAGATAGAAGATCTTGGTTTGGCAAGCTGCAGGCGGCAAGACTTTTGCCGAGCCCGGAGTGACAGCGACCGGGCACCAGTAATTCGACACCGCACAAGGCCCTCACGCTGGGCACCGTCAACCCCCCGGTTCCGGGTCGGGACGCTTGGGATACGGCTTCCGGGCAGGCAGACCGAGCCTGATTGTCTCCCGCCCGCGGCGGGACCTGCCGAGCCGGAGCAGAAGCGGTGTGCGCCGCGATGCCGGATATTGCGGGCACCGACCGCGGCCAAGGCGCCGTTCGCGCCGTGCCCGGCTGGCATACACCGCATTCGTCGCAGCGTTATGGGGGCCGTTCATTCCTGTCCGTTGTCCACTCAGCGGTACGCATCCGGGCGCTGACTTCCCCGGGCCTGGGGGACGCGCTCCGCCAGATCCCGGTCTTTGCGAAGACGGGCCCCGGAAGGCAGCGGAGGTGCAGGGGCGGCCGGCGGAGCGTCCCCAACTCCCGCCCGCCAACTCATGCCGGTCCCGGCCGTCCGCTTTGTACCGCACGGCGCGAGAGTGGCTCGATATCTACGGGATCTCTCTTGGATTTCCCTGAAATGCCGGTACTGGATGGCACAGGATGAGGGGCATTGTTGCTGGCCCCATGGCTGGGGGCTTGCCGGGCGCAAGGGGGCACTGTGTCGGAACTCGTCATGATGACAGTGGACGGCAATGGCGACGGCACAGCCGTCTTCGAGGTCGACAGCGGCTTGGCAGGCTCGGACCTGGAACTTGCAGCGGGCGACGGCGTGGTAGCCCGAGCCGAGACCTCTCTCCGCGAAGCGCTGGACGGTGTACGGCCAGCACTGTCGCAGGTCTCCGAAACGGTCCGAGAGCTCAAGCCGGATGAGATGGAGATCCAGTTCGGGTTGAAGATCGGTGGCGAGAGCGGCGTGATCATCGCCAAGGGGACGGCAGAGGTCAACTTCGCCGTCCGGGTGGTCTGGAAACGTGCCTGATCCGCATGCACGCTCGGCGAGAAGGGTTCATCGTAAAGATCCGGTCAGCGGCCTCGGGCGCTCCTATCGGCCTCGGGTTCGTGGTCGGAGACCGGCACATCGTCACATGCGCACATGTCGTCAATGCAGCGCTCGGACATGACAAGCACCACCGTGAACGCCCCCACGACGACGCACGCATTCAGGTTGAATTCGTGTTGCTCGGCGACGTCGACGGCGCACCGCTGCGTGTATGTCGGGTGGTGGCGTGGGATCCGCCCGCGGGACCAAGCGGCTCTGGACGTGATGTGGCTGGCCTAGTCGTTGTGGGTGCAGACACGCTGCCCGTTGGGGCCGGGCCAGCACGGTTGGTCGATGCGCGTATCGGCCTGACCCCTGATGCGCAGGTATCGGTGTTCGGCTATCCAAGTACCCCCGACCGAAAGGACAAGGGGGCCTGGACCAGTTGCTCCATACGGGGAGCAGTCGGTGGTGGTCTGATCCAACTCGATGCCCGCGCCGAGGCAGCCCTGCGAGCTCAGCCCGGCTATAGCGGCGCGCCGGTTGTGGCAACGGATCGCTGGGGCGATGTGGCCGTGGGGATGCTCGCAATCGCCAGCAAGGGAGGCGCAGCGCAAGATGCGTATGCGGTGCCTCTGTCGGAAGTAGCGGCCGCATGGCCCGAGGCCCTGGGCCGTTTGGTACTTCCTCCCTGTCCGTACAGAGGACTGCAGGCGTTCACGGCCGCAGATGCGCAGGCGGGCGTGTTTGTGGGACGTGAGCGCGAGGTCAAACGGCTCCGGGAGATGGTGAGGGCGCAGCCGCTCGTTGTCGTCACCGGCCCTTCCGGAGTCGGCAAGTCGTCCCTTGTTGCGGCTGGTCTGCAGCCTGCGCTCGCGGCCGATGGCTGGGCCGCAGCTCCCTTTCGTCCGGGTGTAACCCCCTATGAGTCAGTCGCTCGGGCCTTACTTGATCTTGAGCACCCTGGAGTGAGCCACTCCCTTGAACAGTTGGACCATCGAGCCCGCGCGCTGCGGGAGGACGGATTTTGGCCCGTTGCTTCGCGGGTTGCGCTGCTAACCGGTAAGCGCCTGGCCCTCATTGGGGATCAGTTCGAGGAGGTGCTCAGCGGGAGTCCGGACAGGGAGAAGGCACTGGAGTTCCTGCACCATCTGTTGCCGCCCCCGGACAGGGTGCAAGACGCAAACGTACGTCTGGTCTGCACACTGCGCGCCGACTTCCTTCCCGATTTGCTGGAACTGCCCGATATCGGTTCCCGGCTACAGGATCGGCAGTTGAACGTCTCACCGCTGGACGAGGCAGCACTGACACGGGTGATCGTGGAACCGGCACAGCTTGCCGGAGTGGCCTTCAGCCCGGGGCTGGCGGAGAAGATCGCGGGTGAGGCCAGCAGGGCGGCAGGCAGTCTGCCGCTCTTGGAGTTCACCTTGACTGAACTGTGGCCCTTGCAGCGTGAACGCCAGATCAGTTTTGACAGCTATCACGGTCTCGGAGGCGTCGCTGGAGCCCTGAACCAGCATGCGGAGAAGGCCTACTACTGGCTACACGACCAGCTCCGACTGGATGAGCAACGCATCCGCCGCGCGCTGCTTTCTATGATCCGTGCCCGCGGTGGGGCATCCAGCGCCGTCCGCGTCACCGCCGACCGTTCGCATCTCGGCAGTGACTGGTACATCGCCCAGCTGCTTGCCGAACCGGACCGCCGCCTGGTCATCCTGGGATCTGACGGACCCGAGACGGCAGAGATCGCACACGAGGCCCTGATTCGGGAATGGGACAGACTCTCCGCCTGGGTTGAGGAGGACGCCGATTTCCAGCAGTGGCTGACTGTCATGGAAGAACGCGCCCGAGACGAAGACCTGCTCTCCGCCACCCGAGTGGCGGAGGCACAGCGCTGGCTGGGGGAACGCCGACCCGATATCCCTCGGAAGGTTGCCAATCTGATCCATCTCAGCAGCGAAGCAATCCTGGAACAACAGCAAACTCAGCAGCTGTTAAGTCAATCCCAGCAACTGGCCGCGCAATTGCGTCATCAGACCATGGAGTTGGAGGATCGACAGAGCGCCCTCCAGGAGTCCAATGCTCAACTGGAGCAGAGGGCCGAGCTGCTGGCCCAGCGAAACCGCGACGTCGAGGTCAAGAATGGCGAGATCGAGGAGGCCCGGCAGGTCCTGGAGGAGCAGTTCGGGCAGCTCGCGCTCTCCACGCGCTACAAGACAGAGTTCCTGGCGAACATGTCGCACGAGCTGCGCACGCCGCTCAACTCGCTGCTGATCCTGGCGAAGCTGCTTGCCGACAACGATGAAAGGAACCTTTCGCCGAAGCAGGTGGAGTTTGCCGAGACTATCCACGGCGCCGGCTCGGACCTGCTCCAGCTGATCAATGACATCCTCGACCTGTCGAAGGTTGAGGCGGGCAAGATGGACGTCTCCGCCTCCCCTGCCACGCTCGTACCGCTCGCCGACTATTTGGGGGCCCTCTTCAGTCCGTTGGCAGTGGAAAAAGGCCTCAACTTCGCCGTACGTGTGTCCCCCGAACTTCCTCCCACACTGCTCACCGACGAACATCGAGTGCTGCAAGTGCTGCGCAACCTGTTGTCCAACGCGATCAAGTTCACCGAGTCGGGAGAAGTCGAGCTGGCCATTCACCCCGCCGGCATGGAAGTGCCGTCAGCCATCCGGCTGCAGCTTCTTGAGGCCGGGGCGCTGTCGAGCCCAGATGCCGACATCATCGCGTTCGCAGTGACGGACACCGGGATCGGTATCGAGGCCAGCCAGCGGGAAGTCATCTTCGAGGCGTTCAGGCAAGTGGAAAGGAGCACAAGCCGCAAGTACGGCGGTACAGGCCTCGGCCTCAGCATTTCGCGGGAGATCGCGCAGCTGCTCGGCGGTGAGATCCATGTGCGGAGCGAACCAGGGCACGGCTCGACGTTCACGTTGTACTTGCCACTACATCCGAGCGAGCCAACGCAGGACGACGAGAGGGTGGCGAAGGCTCAGGACGAACTCGCTGCTCTCGTCAGGCGCCGTCACGGGGCCGCGTCCCTGCCCCAGCATCAGAACGCCGTGCACGGTCTGCCCGACGCCCAGGCGCCTTCGGGTCCGAGCCGGGCACTGGCGGAGTCAGCACGGGACATCCGCTTTGATGGTGAGAAGGTGTTGATCGTCGACGACGACGTACGCAGCATCTTCGCGCTCACCAGCGACTTGGAACGGCACGGCCTGTACGTGTATTACGCCGAGAACGGCGATGATGCCGTCACTTTTCTGGAACAGCATGGCGACATCGAGGTCATCGTGATCGACGTCATGCTGCCAGCAGCGGACGGCCCTAAGACAATTGCGCAGATTCGCCGGACGCCGAAAGTCAGTGGAATGCCCATTATCGCCCTTGCTCCGGGAGGTGCGCTCGGCAGCCAGGAGCTGGCTGCCGAGGCAGGCGCGTCCGACTGCGTGTCGAAGCCCGTCGACCCTGATGTCCTGCTGCCCCTGCTGCGTCGATGGATGGATGAATCTGCCGACGCCCGTGAGGTGCCAGATGAGGCCAGAGGTTCTCGTGGAGAGATGCCCATGGAGGACAGCACGAAGCAGCCTCCACAACCGCTGCATCCGTGAACGGAAGGATCCTCGGACTGACAAACAAAGTCTGATGTCGCCGGACGCAGATTCCTCCGGCAGGTCGGCGCCAGCGAAGAAGGAGAGTTGTCCTGGCGGCGATGGGCGCTGGACGAAAGACTGAGGCGTGGAGGTGTGGGCGTCGATGGTCTGGTCGCCGTCCGCGGAGTGCGTGCAGGGAGATCCACCGGCAGGGCCGCTGGGCCAGCCGGTACCGGATCACGGCGACGACGAACGCGCCGCGGTGTCGGCTTCCTTGTCGAAGCGGGGGCCGGTGGCACTCACGCATTGGTCGTGATGGCCGGAGCCGCAGGGGTGGCAGGTTCCGCGTTCGCACGAGCACCAGCGGTGGAATCCGTGAGGGTAGGCGTCTTCGATCCGGCGCAGTCCTTTCGTCCAGGCGTTTGCGCGGACCCAGGCGCCGTCCTCCTCGCTCATCGGGGAAGCCGTGATGGAAGGGACGGGGTCGAGGATGCCCATGATCGAGGCGCCGACGAGGCGAAGCCACGTCGTCATGTGTCGTCTCCAAACAGTGTCGGGAAGGAGTGGAGATGGTTCATCCAGGCCAAGAGGCGGGGGAGGTTGGTGTCGGGCCCGTAGGCGAGGTAGGTGCCGTCGACGCTCGTACAGCCAAAGGCCTGCGCGATGCGCAGCCGCCGACGGGAGTTGACGCGCCCCATGTGGACACCCAGGCGGTGCCCGCGGGCTTCAAGAGCCAGGCGGTGAGCGGCCGGTGACGTCTTCCACTCGGTGGAACCGGCCAGGAACAGCACGTCGAAGGCGCCCCAGGGGATGAGGCCGTTCTCGCTGCCGTCCGGTGCGGCGAAGGCGACCGGGATCCCCAGGGCGCGGATCGGCTCGAGCCACGGCAGTGACTCGGCCAGCGTCGCCGCCGCATCCATGGGGACATCGGGGGCCACGGCCCACAGGCACCGGTCCGGGCCGTAGCGGCCGAGCTGGCGGCGGTCGGCGGCAGGCTGACGCCGTCGTCGACCTGGCAGGTTCGGCGGGCGCGGTCTGGTGGCGGTCGGTCTTGGGCCGGGCAGGAAGGCGCAGCTCGTCTATAGGCCCGGTCATGGCGAGAGCGACCGGCGGCGTCAGTGCGGCCGCGGCGGCTGCCCGTGGTTCAGCGCCGGAGCCGTCTGCGCGCTGGGGGCGGCGCGGAACCGACTGGGCGGCGGGGCGGTGGGCTGGTCAGGACCGCGGCGTGCTGGGACGGCGGCGCCCGTCGGACGCCAGGCTGTCGTCGAGCGCCAGTTGCTCGGCGGCCGATGCGCGTTCTGTTGGCTGCCCTGGGGTGCCTTGCTCGGGGTGGATGCCGAGGCGCCTGCGAACGTGCCCGTAGGACGCGTCCAGGATGTTCCACGCCAGTGCCAGCGGCGGGCAGCTGTAGGTGAGGACCTCGATGCCGTCGCCGTTGTGTGTCAGGCGCAGTTGTGGGTGAGTCACCGCCGCGGCGGTGAGCGCGCGACTGAGACTGCGTGGCGGGAGTCGCAGTACGCGCCCCGGCCCAGCGTCATCGGTCAGCAGTCGGCCCACGGAGATGCTGCCCGGGCCGGGCGTGAACCGGGAGGCGTACTCCAGGCAGGCATAGGCCACGATCGCGGCCGGAGCGGCGGCCCCGGCCGAAGAGCTCAGGCGGACCACGCCGTCAGGTCCGGAGTTCAACAGACGCAGGACGCTGAAGGGGCGGTCGACCAGATCCTCGAACGTTGCGCGCGGCTGCTCATGGGGCGTGCCGGGGGTGTACATGCGGACCATGCAGCTGATGTCACGGTGCAGGGTGGTGGAGGTCGGCTGCCGCTTCCAGCTCGCTGCGGCGGCCGCGCGTTCGATGCCGGCCCTCAGCCGGTCCGGTTCCAGCCGGGTCAGCGGGGACAGACAGAACGTGTAGAACCAGGCCGGGACCAGGCAGGGAGGCGCAAGCAGCCACCAGTGCAGCAGCCACAGGCTCTTGTCCTCCTCCAGATATGAATCTCCGTCCTCGTGAAGCAGCCACCGTGCCCGGGCGGTGGGGAGCACGTCGCTGGCGGTACCGGGCTGGTGGCGGATCCCGTCGGTGAGTTTGAAGGCCGAAGACCAAAAGCGCATGGAGGCGACAGCGCTCCTGCTGGCGCCGAGGGTCACGAGAGCGTCCGGCGTCGCGAAAACGTGCGGGTCGTCCCGCACGGCGAGGTGGGTCTTGAGCAGCCCTGGGGGTGCATGACGAATTCCTCCTGCTGGGAGGGAGGGCGGATACGGGTCCGGGGCAGCTGGTTGCCGCCTGACCTCCGGTATCCTCCGTTCGCTCCTTTTGCTTGCTTTATCTCCTCTCTTGTCGCTACGCTCACATTAGAGAGAGGAGCCGCTATGACGGAGACAGTCGAGGTGGACACGCAGACCTATCAGTCGCTGGAGTTCGCGGCACGCATGAGCGGCTGCACGGCGGGCGAGGTGGTGGCGCGGTTGGTGGCCGAAGCCAGCATGTCCACCCCTGCCGCGAGGGAGAAAACGGAGCAGCCGGAGGCGGCGAGCGGCGTGGCGGTGTACGCGGATTACGAGGGCCACCGCACGCAGGGGCGCTACGACCCGAGAACGACGCGCATCGATATCACGTCCGGGCCGCTCAGTGGGCAGAGTTTCAAGACGCCGACCGGTGCCGCCCGCGCCGTGGTGGCGCACTACAAGCCGGGTGTCAGCCCCAACCGCAACGGCTGGTCGTTCTGGATGCTCGACGACGGCTCCGGGAAGTTCCTCCAGAGCATCCGGGGAGCGTCGTGACCAGCGAAGCGGAGCGGCAGTTCCACCGCGCCATGGTGCTCGGCGTAAAACGCCTCAAGCGGGAGATCGGCTACAGCGCCACGCGCTTCATGGAGATGGTCGGCGAACTGGGTGGCGCCGAAGCTGCCCGCCAGTTGCTACGCGGACGGGACGCCTCGGATGGCTTCACCACCCTCTGGGAGCACGGACGGCTGGAGATGAGCGTCGAGGCGTTCGTGCTGCTGCCGTGGTACCGGGAGCTGTTCACGGAGGAGCAGCTGGAGACCGCCAGGCGGCGGCTGCGTGAGCACCGATTTGACGTCGAGCGGTTCCTGGGCACCTCCACACAATCGCCCCCGGCGTGGGTCGCGTCGGACCCATCCCAGGCTGACTGATCCATGCCCGCCACCTGCGTCTTCTGCGGCTCCGCCGACACCCTTACCGGCGAGCATGTGCTCGGAGACTGGCTGAGCAAGATCGGCCTTGACCTTGATCCGGTGCCCCACGGTGCTGGTTGGCTGAACCGCATCGGGCGCGAACTCGGCGTGCGCCCGCCGTTCCGCCAGAAAGTCCGAGACGTCTGCGGCGGCTGCAACCACGGTTGGATGAGCCGCCTCGAAGTCGTCGCGCAGCGCGTCCTAACTCCGCTCATTCTGGGCCGGCCCGGCCGCATCGAGGCGGCGGACCAAGGTGCAATCGCGGCGTGGGTACAGAAGACCGCGCTTACGGCGATGCTGGTGTCCTCCGAGGCGGATCGCGGCAGAGGCTACGGACTCCCGGTCTCGGAGTACCACGAGTTGTACGCGCTTCGGGACGGACTGCGGCCGCTCCCGGCCAGCCAGTTCTGGGCTGGACGATACGAAGGAATCCGCGGCTGGTCGATCCGGGTCACGCCACTGGCGGTGCGC
The DNA here is from genome assembly GCF_042871525.1 of Streptomyces sp. NPDC005784. NCBI lineage: Bacteria > Bacillati > Actinomycetota > Actinomycetes > Kitasatosporales > Streptomycetaceae > Streptomyces > Streptomyces sp. NPDC005784. The sequence goes on along the minus strand of NZ_JBIAIQ010000040.1, from coordinate 12,307 downwards.
GTCGACGGCTTGCCCGAACCCGACCGGCCGCAGGCCTACGCCATGACCATCGTGCTCGGACAGCTCGTGCTCCAGGGGGTGCGGTTCACGACGGCGAGCCTCCAGGTCGAGCTGTCGACCCGACTGGAGCTTCCCGACTTCTGGCCGCCAGCGGGGCCGGTCACCTGGCCGAGCGGACAGCCCCTGCACGATGACGGGTTCCTGGACTTCGCCGGCGGCAAGGACTTCCGCTCGACCGAGCAGCACATCGAGCTGCAACCCTGGCGGCCCGCAACTGAGCTAACGCCGAGCCGGGTAGTAGGTGGCATGGTCGAGCTGCCGACAATCTGCGGCAAGCACGTCGTGTACTACCCTGCCGCGCTCGTCAGCGAGGCGATGCACGGTCGGTTCTACGCCTTTGGGACGACGTGCGAGTGCCCCATGACCTACCTGATCCACACCGAGCCAGATGGCGCGCACTGCAAGGCTGCCGACACCGCGGAGGTCATCTCGGGACTGTACGAGAGGCTGCCGGGTGAGGAGTACGAGATTGAGGACGATGACGGCAGCTGCCGGTACAAGCGGCTGCCGAGCCCATCCCAGCAGAAGATGGAGCCGTGATGCGCCGTAAACCATCCGCCAAGGTCGCCAGTGCCGGGGTGACCCACACCCAGCAGGCCATCCAGGACGAGCTGGGGTGGTTGTTCCGTGAGCAGCCCACCGAGGACTACGGCATTGACGCGCATGCCGAGGTTGTCGACGGCGAGGACGTGCGGGGCCGGCTGGTGGCGCTACAGATCAAGAGCGGAGAGAGCTGGTTCCGGGAGACCGCGCCAGGGGGATGGTGGTTCCGGCCGGACGGCGGGCACGTGGCTTACTGGCTCAACCACTCGCTGCCGGTGGCCGTGGTGCTGTACCACCCGGAGACCAAGCGCTGCCACTGGCAGTTGGTGAACCGCACCACGCTTCAGGAGACGTCCACGGGCGGCTGGAAGCTGCTGGTGCCGGAGGATCAGGTGCTGGATGCCCGTGCGGCGCCCCCGCTGCGTGAGGCCGCCGAGGGCGATCCGTACGAGCTACGTATCCGTGAACTGCAGCTGGCCAAGCCTTGGATGGAGCTGCTGGCCAGCGGCAAGCGGCTGGTGGTCGACATGGAGGAGTGGGTCAACAAGAGCTCAGGACGAGGCGACATTCGTCTAGGCATAGACAACGAGGACGGCGAAGAACCCGAGAAGCTGGCCAGCTGGGGCGTGTTCCTCGGCCTCGCGAGCTACGCCGAGGTGGTGCCGAAGCTGTTCGCATGGGCTGACGCCCATGTGCACCCGGAGACATACGACGGGACGGAGTATGACCAGTACAGAGCAGACAGCTGTATTTGGGACGACGAGTACGAGCCCTTCGCGGCGGTGCCATTCGACGAGTGGAAGCGGAGTCTGGATGCAGAACGTATTCGGCCGTACCGCAATGGTGGAGGCGAGGTCGACTTCTACCGGCTGGAGCTAACGCTCAACGAGCTGGGCAAGGCGTTCTTGGTGGTGGACAGGTTTGGGATGGACGGCGGGAGGTTGCTGACGGGGTCAGATAACCCAGGAGACTGATGGCCCTGGGAGACGAAACAACCACCGTTAAACGTAGCGGGATGTCCGCGTCCTGGAGTTCCTTGAGAGCGCTCTGCCGGGCCTCGGTGTCGGCCTTGGTCTGCCGGAGCCGGGCCAGGGCCTGGTCCCAGTGGCCGCGTCCGCCGTCGTCCTCGGCGGCGTCCTTGGCCTGGGCCTCCTCCAGATCGCGGGCGGCCCCGCGCACTTCGGTGACCTCGGCCAGTTCCGCCATCTGCACCAGGTCGAATCCCTGGAGGGTGGCGCGGCGGAGCACGGCGTCGTCCAGCCGGGACGCCTCGCGTGCGGCGCGCAGTTCGGAGCGCTTGATCTTCAGGGCGCGCGCCATCTGCTCGCGCTGGGCCTCGTCCACTTCCATCAGGGCCAGCGTCTCGATGGCCTTGACCCGGTCGCGGTCGCGCATCGGCTCGCGGTGGTCGTTCTCGATGAGCGAGAGCATGTGCGTCATGGCGTCGTTGCCGACCAGGTCCGCCCGGATGATCGCGGGCACCTTGCGGACGGGCCTGCCGTCGGCGGTGGCACTCTCGTTGGCGGCCTGCTGTGCCTGCGCGCGGCGCCATCCCTTGAAGGCTCCGTAGCGTCCGTCCGGTCCGGGGCGCACGGAGATGGCGTCCTGTACGCCGAGTTCCTTGACCGACGCCAGCAGGTCGTCGTCGGGTCCGGTGTCGGTGGTGCGGGCGTTGTAGGCGTCGCGGTCGATCAGGGCCGCGTCGAGGCGGACGATCAGGTCCTGCGGTTCGTCGGCGGCTGCGGGCTGGAGTTCCGGGGGGCTCTGGGGTGCGGGACGGGCGGCGGTGGTGGCCCGTGTGGGCTTCTTTGCCGGGGAGGCGGTGGACATGTGTGGATCTCCTGTGCTGGGAGCGGTGCACAGGACCGGCCCGGGGCTGGGCCTGCGCACCGTCGGTCATGTGGTCGGGCGGCTGGTGGTGGCCCGAGCGGGGACTGATCCGCTGGTCTCGGCAGGGGTGTCCGTGCCGGTGACCGTCGGAGGAAGCAGCAGTTCGAGGAGGGCGCGGACCTGCGCGCACGTGGTCGCGGAGGGAGTGCGGGTGCGGGTCTGCGCGGCGGCGGTCCGGATGACCTCATCCGTGACTTCGGCCGGGGTGTAGGCCAGTCCGCGCCGCAGCAGCCGGTCGGCGAGCCGCAGTGCCTTCATGGCGCGGCGGGTGGCGACGTACCGGTCCTTGGGCCAGTCGGTCGGGAAGGGGGTGGGGGTGCGGGTGGTCGGCATGGCGGTCGTCCCTCTTGGGTGAGGGGCACGGCGAGGACCGAGGGGCAGTACGGGGGCGCTCAGTGGAGGCGGCGGTCCGGCCCGGATGCCGGGTTCTGCGGTGCCCTCGACTCTGATACTTCGATACTAGATTAAAATGCTCGCGAATGCAAGGGTTCGGCTCCCGTATTTCGGTCGTCCGGCTGGCCGTTGTGCCCGGTGCCCCATCCGGGGCACGGGCGTCACACTGGGCTCACGGGAGGCCGGCGGGCGTCGGCACGGGGAGCCCGGCCTGGTAGTCCGTGCCCGGTTCGGGCGGTAGAGGGGCCCCGGTGGTGAAGTCGGTGCAGTAGGCCGCGAACACGTCGGCCGCTTGCATGGGCTGGGGCCATCCGTCGACGACCGTCCAGCCGCGCACCCGGCAGGCGCCTCCCGGGGTGTACGTCCGGGTGAAGACGGCCGCGCACGTGAAGAAGCGTGAGGTCTGCGCGAGCACATGACAGAACATCAGGGAGCCCTCGAGGTCGGCGTCCGCGCGTACCGGGTCGCCGGGCTCGAGCTGGACGACCACGGAGGCGGAGGCGTAGCTCCCGAGCGCGCTGGTGGCGCTGCACACCAGGTGATGGACGCCGGGGCCGCTGGCGTCCAGGAGCGCTTCGAACGCCAGAGTCGCGGTTTCGAGCGGATCGGGCACGGCGATGGGATCGGGCATGGGGAACTCCTGGGGAATGGTGGGCGGTTCGGGGGTACGGCGGGCAGGGCCCTGCGGGGCCGGCTGGCGCCCGCGCACGGGGCGTCAGATGTCCTGCAAGGTGCGCAGCAGGCCGAGAACCTGCTCCTTCAGGAGCGGCAGGGTATTGCCCTCGGCGTCGGGTCCGCCGGTGAGGAGTACAGGGCCGTGGTAGAGCTGGAAGACGAACCCGAACCGCCGGGCGAGGGCGGTCGCTGCGGCGTTGACCGGATGGTTGTGAAGGCCGTCGTCGTCGATCCATATGTCCCACTGGGTGGTGAGGGCGACGACGTCAAACCGCTCGCAGCGCAGGGTCGCGCGCAGTACGGCACTCCGGTCGGCGCTGCTGCGGCCGTCCCGGCCGAAAGGGAGATCGATCTCGGCGAGCGCCCCGGTGCAGGTCAGCAGGAGGGCGGTTGGGCTGGGGGACATGGGTTCACGCTTTCTGGCGCGGGGTTGTCTGGGCGGTCCGGCCTGCGGGAGCGGCGCGCATGCGGCTTGGAGCCGGAAGCCGCACGGCACTGCCCGACCGCAGGCCGGGCCGGGTCGGCCGGGCCCCGAAGGGAATCGGGCCCGGCCGGTCTGTGTCTGCGCCGCTGTGGTGGCTGCGGCGCAGGGCGGGGATCATTCGCCGGTCTCGGAGAGCTCGGTGTCGGCCTCTCGGTGCCAGGCGCGCGTATCCGCCCGCTTGAGTCTGCGTCGAATGATGCGGTGCTTGTTGCGGCGGGACTCGCCGCGGGGGCGAGGGCCTACGAGGTGGTCCGATTCGTCGTGGCGGTGGCTGAAGGGGCGGTAGTTGAGCACAGACATGGAACTAGCCCTTTGTGTCCGGGGCCCGAGGGGAGATTCCGGGCGCTGGGGCCCGATGGCTGACGAGGTGCCAGTTTCCGTGGAGATGCGTCCGAGGTAGAGCGCCGGTGCGTGAATTCCCAGGAGTTCGGTCAAGGCGGAGGCCTTGCGCTACGTCGCGCTGGGGCCGTGCACGCGGAATCCGCCCTGGTCGGCGGCGCGCCGGAGATAGTCGATCCACTCGGGCCACCAGTCGGCTTCCGCGGCGATCTCGGAGAGGAGTGCCGGGTCGGCGGTCCGGCTGGCCTCGTACGCGGCCAGGGCGGCCCGGATCTCGCCGGGTGTCACGAGCCATCCGTGGCTGCCGCTCAGCTTGTAGAGGGCAATTCCCGACGGCGGCAGTGGCGCCGGGGCGGGGGAGGCGCACGGGTGGTCGCGCAGCGCGGGCTCCGGCTGCCCGCTCCGTCCCTGCTCCTGGGTGGTCTGCTCTGCGCTGGCCTTGCTGCCCGCTGGGTCGGGCGGCTGCTCCAGGGACAGCATGCGGAAGTGGTCCATGATGGCCCGGCACTCGCTCATGGCCCAGGTGGTCAGGTGGAAGTGTGAGGCGTGAGCCGCCAGCATCGCGTCGTAGGCGTCGGAGACTCTCGCCCGCGCTGCCTCGTGCTCCTGGTGCTCGGGCGGCAGTTCGAGGGCGTCGCGGGCCGAGACGGACGCGTCGAACACCTTGCTCGCCGCCTCGTAGGCTGCGTCCTCGCCTTCCGGCGGGCACGCGATGTGCATGGCGTAGGCCATGGCGCGGATCCCTTCGTGCGGGCTGGGCGGTGCCGTGGGTCCCGCCAGTCAATTGCTTCGATACTAGATTAACAATGGATTGGGGGTGTGCATTCCCGTTCGCTGGATTTCCTTCTGCCGCAGTTCCGGGAACCCACGAACCTCGGAACGCCCCGTCGGGCTGCGGTCCTTCAGTGGTGGCCCGCCTCGCCGGGGCTCTGGCCGGGCCCCAGAGACGACGGCAGGTCGGTATGGACGCTGACTGGGGTGAGGGTCGTCTGTCGGCCCAGGCCTCGAAGCAGCCGCGCGTAGGCGGCGAGGTCCTGGTCGAACTCCTCGCGTTCCACGGACGGTTCGCCGGCGCGGAATTTCGGGCGCATGGCTCCGCCGGGTTCCATGATGCGCACCACGCTGGCCACTGCGGGTTCACCTGGGGACACGAAGATGAGAAAGCCCGCCGCCTGCGAGTAGTCGACGTCCGTCAGTCCGTAGGGCATGTGCCCGCCCAGCGCCAACGCCACGGCCAGTTCACGCACCTGCGCGTTGTCGACCTGACCTGTTTCGATTCCGGGCAGCTCCCACGATGCGACGGCCGCCTGCTGCGCGGCAGCTGCGGAACGGCTCTCACTCTCGGCGGCGCCGCGGGCCCACTCGGCGTCACGGTAGGTGCGCACCGTGGCCCCGGTGGCCGTGTCATACATGTCCCAGTGGCGTCTCTCCTGGCCTGGGGCGACGCGAAACCTTGTCGCGGTGTCCGAGCCGGCGGAGAGCCCGAGGGTGATGTACACGTACGCGCTGTTGTCCGGCTCCGTCGTCGCCAGTCCGGCACGGCGCAGGGCATCGGCAAGGTACGGCGCCACCGCACGTACGGGGCCGTCCGGCGTACGCCACCAGACAGCCAGACGTCGGCGGCCCCGGCTGACCTGTGTGCCGATCACCCAACTCCCCAGCTGTTGGGTCCGGGTGGGGAATCCGGACAGTGCAGTGCGGGCCTGCTCGACCACAGCTGAAACCGGAGCGGTGCACAGGCTCAGCGAGACGAGAGCCGCCACGAACCGTTGACCGAGGTCCGCGGACACGTGCCGCAGCTGCTCATGCGCCTGGCTCCGACCGTCGCGCGGACCGCTCAGCTTGACCGGTCGGACATGGGCGATGAACTGTTCTGGCAGCGCGGCGGCGGTCCGGTTGCGGTGAGCGGTCACCTCCAGGGCGCGGCCGCCGGCGAAGACGATGCGCCCGTGGGCGGCGCGATCGGCGCCGAGAAGAGCGGTCAGGTCGTCGAGGGGGCAAAGCTCTGGGGCGGTGGACGGAATCATGAGGCATCTCCTTGAACGGGCGGTCAGGGACCAGGCGGTAGCAACCGATGGGGGGTCGGCGTCCGGCATCCGCTACGGAGCGAGGGCTCCGCACGCTGCGCGCTACGGGACGTCTCGGGTCCGGCCGGCTGCTCGTTCGGCGTCGCGCTGGGCATCGTCTGCGGTGTATCCGGTGTCGCACCAGGCCTTGCAGAGCTGGCCTGGCGCGGCGCCGCAGGTCTCGCACCAGTCGTCGAAGTCCTGCGGACGCCACGGAGGCAGGGGACCGGTCACGCTGCAAGGTCCCGGGCGTGTACGGGAGCGGACCGGGCAGGCGGCGGCGCCATTTCGCGCCCTCGTCGGTCACTGCCCGGCGACGTGCGCACCGGGCCGCAACCGGACGGTCCCACGGGGGCGGTGGACTTTTCGGCCGTGGCCCTTGGACTACCGCGGCGCCTGCGCGGTTGGGCGGCACGCAGGGAACGCACTTCGTTGCTGATACGGAACGAACGGCGGCGCTCCTCACGTCCCGCCCGTTCGGCGAGCTCCGCCCAGGCGGGCAGGAAGTCGGCGCGGTGTGCGAGGGAACCGCGGTAGCTCATCAGCAGCACCGCGGTCACGGGGTGCCAGTCGGCGGCGAGCCATCGAGCAGCCGTCCACCATCCGGTGACCGCTGCACGGGCGTCGAGGCGGTAGGCAACGGCTTCGCGCTCGTATTGCTCCGCCGCGGCTTCGCTGTGGCGCGCCGACCACGTCAGGAAGCGCAGCAGACCGGGGGTCTCGCGGGTGCGGGCGGCGTCCAGGAGGCGGGGCAGGTCGGGGCGGTGGGCGACCTGCTCGGCGCACGCGCGGAGCACCAGGGCGAGGGTCTGCCCGATCTTGGGGGAGGGGGCTCTGCCGGAATCGGACTCCAGAGGGGACAGTACCGACTGAGGCGCAGAGTCGGCGCCGCCCGTCCAACTGTGCAGCAGGCTGCCCCGGTAGCCGGTCGAGCTGCCCCGGTAGCGCGGCAGGGAATCGGCCGGCGCGATCGCCCCCATCACGTCGACTGAGCCGAGACTCACGCGCAGCGCGGTGAACTGGTCCCAGTCGGAAGGGTGATGGGTGCCGGTCACGTACAGGCAGCCGCGCAGCGCGCCCCCCAGGGTGAACAGATACGCGTCGTCGCCCTGTGCCTGGGCGGTGGCGCGCACGGTGCCGGACGGCGTCTCGATGGTGAGGATGTCAGTGGGCATGGTCAGACTCCCGGCTCTCGGAACGGGGATGTGTGATGGGTGGTGCCTGCCGCCCGGCGCCCGTCAAAGGGAAACGGGGAACACGGGCGCCGGGACGGCAGACCTTCGGCCAGTGACGAACTGGCCGGGTTGACCGTGCCCGCTCGCCGGGGCGGGAACGGCGTTATAGGGGAAGGCCGCGAACCTGATCGGCCGGTAACAAGGGGGGTAGCCGCGACGGGACTCGAACCCGTGACCCAGGACTTATAAGATCCGCGCTCTACCGACTGAGCTACGCGGCTGGGAGGTGGCCGCACCCTTCCGGGCGCGGCCTGCGGGGACCGGGAAGGCGCTCCCCGGTGCGTGTTCAGCTGAACATGATGCGGGCCATGGTCGAGCCGATCAGTGCCACGGCCTCCGCCTCCGGCATGTCATCGAGCCTGGCGAGTGCCTCAAAGTCGATCTCAAAGTCGTCGTCCGTGAGCTGCTGCTGTTCGATGACGAGTTGGATCACTTCCTGTGCGCTGGCACGCCTCGGGTTGGGTGCGGACGGGTCGGCGGGGTTCTGGTTGGCGTCGGTGGGGATCGGTACCTCCGTAGAGAGCCCGGTTAGGGCCCCCGCTCCGCTCGGCGGTCGCCGGACGGGATGGGCGGGGGTGGTGGACCCGGCCGGATTCGAACCGGCGACATTGGGCGCTTTTAAGGCGCCTGCTCTGCCACTGAGCTACGGGCCCTTGGGTGGCCGCCGCCCCGCAGGGCGGGGAGTGCGGGGCGGCGGCCGGGAAGCGGCCGGTGTGTGTGGGGGGGGAGGGGGGGGAGGGACACCGACCGCTGGTCTCAGGAGTTGGCGACGGACCGGGTGATGGACTGGCGGCGGACGTGGACCAGGCCGCGCGGGTGCTCGCCCCACGGGTCGACCAGGGCGTACCGGGCATCCGGTGTGCCACGCACGTCCGCGATGTAGCAGTACCTGCAAGGGCAGGGCAACGCGATGTAGAGGCCGTGATAGTCCGGCTTCGAACCGTGGTAGATCACAAGGTCACCGGACTCGATCAGGTCGGCTCCACGAAAGAGAGTGCTGCTCACAGGTGGCTCCTCACTCGGTCCCGTGGCTGTCAGGGCTGGCCGGTGAATCCGTGCCGGATGGCGCCTGGGCGGCGGCCTGCCTGGCCTCGCTGACAGCAAGGAGCGGGAACGCATCGCGGTAGGTGACGAACTCCGGAACCGGATACAAACCCATTTCGTGGGCCCGCTGTTCAAGGACAGCGGCAGGGAGGGGAGTAAGGGCCGAGTCCTGGATCACCCAGCCGCGCGCGCTCATCTCGTCCGTCGGCGACAGCGTGCCGAGAACGATGCTGCCCGCGCCGAGGATGAATGCCAGGGCCACCACTTGCGCGACGGCGACCGTGTCCTCCTCGTCGCCGTACCACAGCGCGTCGGGGCCTTCGCCGAACACCTGGAAGTACGTGTTGGCAACAAGCCCGTTCGCGTCGGTCCCGCGAACGAATGCGGTGACGAAGTGTGTTCCTGGCCCTGCCTCCTGCATCAGATCGCTGACGACTCCGATGGCGTGATGCGTGTCCGGTTCCGCGTGCTCATGGGGCGGTGGGAAGTCCTTGGTGTCCATGGGGTGTTTCCCTTCGTGTTCCTTCGGCGGCGGTCAAAGGCGTCACTCCTCAACCGATACATTCGATACTAGATAATAATGCGGCGAAAGTCAAGTCCCTGACCCTGCCCGCTGGCCGCCTGTGAGCGGCACCCCAATGCCGCTCACAGGCGTGGGTCCGGCGGAAGCGGGAGGCCGCCGCGCCCCCGCCGGGGCTGATGCTGGCTAGGCCGCTGCGGCGATAGCCATTGCGGTAAGGGCCTGTGTCTCCAGCTCGTGGGCCGCGTCGGCGTCGCTGAGCGTCTGCGCCGTTGCGGTCACGGCCTGGAGGAGCCCGCCCGCCGTGGTCTGGCCACCCTCGATGAAGTGACTGAACACGGAGTCACGCACGCTGTCGGTGAACCGGAGCTGCTTGGCCACCAGTTCCACGGTTTCGACCGGGCGGGTGATCTTGTGCCCGGCCTCCCGCTGGATGTCGGACAGCTTCCGCTCGACGTACTCGCGGTTCATGAACGTCGCCACGGCATCGCGGGTCTGCGCCGTGATCAGTGCGAGGTTCTTCTCCTGGGTGTCCTCGGAGAACTCGATGATCCCCGCATCCATCCGGGCGCCGAGGTGGACCTTGCCGAACGCGTCCTTGGTGATCGTCATTCCGTTGCCGCAGACCTGCGCGACGATTCGGGGCGTGAGCTTGTACTTGCCCTCACCAACTTCGCTGTTGGTCAGGACGAACCCCGCCGAGACCAAGGGGAGGTCTTCCCCGGACTGCCCGGTGAACGGTGACCGGTACCCCCTGAGAAGCTCGGGGGCGAGCGCGGCGACGTCTTCCGACTCCACCCGCACGATCATCCGACGCTCGGTCAGGTCTGCTCCCGTGATCTTCACGGGGTGCCCGGACTCCTGCACGCCGAGCAGTACGGCAGTGAGGATGTCGAGATGATCAAGCCTCTTGTAGCTGTCGGAAAGCCAGGCTCTCAACACGCCCGGCTCACCCTTGAATGCGCGGAGCAGGAAGCGCCGGGACGGGTCTCTCTCCAACCACCCGTTGATGTTGCGGTCGTAGAGGTCGACTGCGTCGGCTCGCGTCCGGCGTACGTAGGTGAGAGGGATCTTGAGCTTGTCGGAAATCCCCTCGTCGGCAACGGCGGTGGGGCGGTACGTGCCATCCGCGATGGTCACCCCGTCGGCCGTGATGACCGGGGGCAGTCCCGTGACAACGATGTTGCCGTCGGCTGCGGAGATGTTCGAGGCAGGGGCCACCATGTCGATCTTGGAGTTCTGGTCCCGCTCCAGAATTCGCCTGAGGTCTCCGAGCGATGCGTTGCGGGTGTCCGTAACCGCAGCGCGTGTGCCAATTGGGCTGATCTCGTGAGCCACTAGGGCTCTCCCTTCGTGTTGTTCGGCGAGTCGGCCGGTGTCACCCGGCGACTAGTTCGATACTAGATTAAGATGACGGCGAATGCAAGTCCGAACCTTGGCCCTGGTCGGGGCCGGTGGGCGGTCGACGGGCGGTGGGCGGGCGGACGAACCGAACACCCGCCCGCGCGTACTCAGATGGGACCGTGGGGGAGCGATCCGCGGGACGAACCGACGGAAGCCGCGGTGCGGGCCGCACCGGGGGCCGGCGGTGCCCCCTCGCCGCTCGCCAGCCCCGGCTGTCGTCCGGCCCTCGCGCGCCCCGCGCCCCGGCTCGGGCGGCCTCCGGGGGGAGGCCGCCCGAACCCTCCTCACAGGAGCGGGCGGGTGGCGCGGCGCGTCACCGCTTCTCGATGATGCGGGCCACGGCTCGGGCCACGTTCTCGCCCGCACCCTTGGCCCGACCCTTGCGGTATCCGGCGCCGTACACAATCAGCGCGATGACGGCGAGTAGAACGATGACGTTCAAGGCTTCCTCCGGGGCTTGTCGCTGCCCACGAATGGGCGGGCTTCTCGGTGTGGCCTCCCGATCCGGGGCGCAGATTGGATGCAGCCCCGGACCGGGAGTGTCATTTACGCGATGCCGTAGGAAAGATCGCCTTCGCCGTCACCCCAACGCTTCATGCCGTCCACGCGGTGCGGGTGGAACGGGGCCCAGAATGTCGGGGGAACTCGCAGGAATTCCCGCGCTTCGTGAAGCTCTACTGTCATAATCTTTTCGAGAACTCGGCGGTAAAGCTCGGCGTCGTCGCAATCAGCGACAACAATTCGGAACTCGGCCCACGAACCCTCGATGTGTGAGGGGTAACCCTCTTCCGCGAGTTCCCTTTCCGACTGGAACGCGGGGAAAATGAACTTGACCTTTACGGTCCCCTCGAACCGGTTGGTGTTGTCTTCGGCTTCGAGCGTCCAACCAGGCTTGTAAACAAGCTGGTTGATCAGCCGTACCGCTGACTTGACCTCCATGGTGCTTCCCTTCGCGTGCTGTCCGGCGTTGCCGATTCGGCGTCACCCGATCCGGTCTTGCAAGTTCGATACTAGATAGTTCAGGGTGTCGGCACAACCCCCCCTAGAGCAAAAAGTGCGCACCAATCGGGGTACACAACTGGCGCGCCAACTGGCGCATGGTCGGCGGCTGCTGCGGCGGGGTTGCCGCTGGGTGTCGGGCGTGCGTGGGCCTGGTCGGGGGTCTGACATCCCCTCTGCTGCCGCTGCTCCTCCGTCCGGTGAAGGGAAGGGGGGCGGTCGGTGTCGGGCGCGGCGCGGCGGGGCTCGGGGCGGGGGAGTGGGGATGGGCGGCGTGGCGGCTGGCGCCGTGCTGACGGCCCGTGAGGGGCCGTCGGGGGTGTGGGTGCCCGGAGGGTGCCCACAGCTCCTCACACACGCCCTGACGGTCGCTCACTCCCGTGCCGGTCAGGTCGGGTTGGGCCCGGAGGGCTCAACCCTTCCCGGATTCCGTGGGCTCCCGTCCTCCACGGAATCCGCTTTCAACTCTCTCTCCCTTCCAGGGAATTCGGAGAATTCCTGATTTACCGTCAATTCGTGCCGGAGGCACGCAGGTTTATGAATTCCGCCCGGAGGGCGAATTCATAAACCACCGCCGGAGGCGGAATGCTTTTCGCGCGGGGACGCGCGAAACGAGCGTAGCGAGTATTCGGCTGCCGGAGGCAGAGCGAAGCGG